>CAYFYM010000177.1:0-21918 GCA_964347405.1 uncultured Candidatus Bathyarchaeia archaeon
GACCCAGAGCTTCTTCTTGAACTCCATGTCGTCCAGCGCCTCGGCCTTCCCCTGATGCATGACGCCCTTGTACTCCTCCGGTGCGCAGTAGTATAGGGCCACCGTCGGGTTGTCCTTCAGCTGCCTGAACTTCTCCGATGAAGTGTTTGTGGAGATAATGGAGACAAGCGGGTCTGGCTCGTTTTCAGCGATGACCTTCGCGGGGTGGGGGAACTTTTTGTTGCACCTCAGATTCTCCATCGCCCTGACTTGGGGGAACCCATGCTCGTCCACCGTCGCCATGTAGAAGACCAAGGCCCTGCCCATCAGCTCCTCAGCCACTTCGGCTATACTATTCGTGCCCATGTGAGATTTCTATTTTCATCTGAATATTAGGGTTTACGGATGAATTGTGTGAACCCTAACCTCTTATGACCGGGGTCCCTAGGTCGAGGAAGTCCTTCTCTCCCCTGAAGTACGCGTTGAGGGCTCCCGGCAGCTCGGAGAGGCTCAGGCTCACCTGCTCCCAGGTGTCTCTGTCCCTGATGGTCAGCACGTCGCCTTCCACGGTGTCGTAGTCCACCGCCACCGCCAGAGGGACGCCGATCTCGTCGACCCTGGCGTACCTCCTGCCTATGCTGCCCGCCTCGTCGTATACCACCCAGAACCCCTCGTCCAGGAGCAGGTCGTGTACTTGTTGTGCCTTCTCCGGGAGCCCGTTCTTGGTGACAAGCGGGAAAACGGCTACCTGGTAGGGCGCCAGCGTCCTCGGCAGGTGGAAGACGTTGCGCCTCTTCCTCCGCTCGTACGTCGCCTCAAGCACCGAAAGGAACAGCCTGTCGAGGCCGTAGCTGGGCTCCACGACGTGGGGTATGAACCTTGTGCCGTCCTCCCTGAGCACGGTCATGTCCACGCCTGAAGCCTCCATGTGGCTCCTGAGGTCGTAGTCCGTCCTGTACGCGCAGCCCGACACCTCGATCCAGCCCCAGGTCTCGAACAGCACCTCGTGGTCGTAGGTCTGGGCGCTGTAGTGGGCGCGTTCGTCTGGGAGGTGGGCCCTGAACCGCTGCTTCTCCATGGGCATGCCGAGGGCGGTGATGAACCGCTGGCTGACGCCCATGAAGTAGCCCTGCCACTCGGTCAGAATTTGGCCGTCCTCTACGGCCTCCCCGACGGTGGTCTCCAGAGGCTCCTCGACGCCCCCCGCCTCCATCTCCTCCGTGTGGAGCGTGATAGGGGTGTCCCTCACCTCGCCGAACCACGGGCAGCCCGGCTCCATGGGGTCGAAGAAGAGCTCCAGCTCCATTATGGTGAACTCCCTGAGCCTGACCATGCCCCGCCGGGGGCTGATCTCGTTCCTCATGACCTTGCTGCACTGGGCGAGGGCGAAGGGCAGCTTCTCACGTGCGTGCTGGAACCCCCACCTGTAGTTGATGAACATGGCCTGCGCCGTCTCGGGGCGGGCGTACCCCACCTCGCCTCCCGTGGCGCCTATCTCGGTCTTGAACATGGGCAGGAAGAGCACGGGCTCCTTCAGCTCGCCGCCACAGACGGGGCACCTGACCTTGTGCTCAAGCAGGAGGCGTTTGACGGCTTCGCCTCCCATGGCCTCCACGTTCTCCATGCCCGTCTTCTCCTCCACCAGGTGGTCGGCCCTGAAGCTCCTGCCGCACCGGCTGCACTCGGCGGAGTACTCCTTGAAGCTCTCTAGGTGCCCCGAGGCCTCGAACACGCGCTCGGGGTTGACGATGGGGTCGTCCAGCTCCAGGAAGCCCTGACGCCTGACGAAGCACTCCCTCCAGAGCGCCTCGATGTTCCGCTTCAGCTTGGCGCCCAGGTCCCCGTAGGTGACGTAGCCGCTCATGCCGCCGTATATCTCGAAGCTGGGCCAGTAGAAGCCCCGCCGTTTCGCGATCTCAGAGATGGTGTCGTACCTGGTCTGTGGAGGCAACGTTATCAGAGCGAGAAAAGGGCTGAGCGGCTATAAAAGTGTGGGGCTACTCGACGACCGGCCTGAACTTGTAGCCGTACTGGATGATGCCGGCTTTACCGTCCTCCTTGACGCGTCGGAACACGGCCTCGACCCTCATCCCGGCGTGGACCTCCATGGGGTCCACGTCCACCACCTGGCTCAGCAGCCGCACGCCGTCGTCCAGCTCAAGCAGCGCCACGACGTAGGGCCTGTACTTCTCGAAGCCGGTGGGCGGGTTCCTTATCACCGTCCAGGTGACCACCTCCCCGGTCTCCGCCAGCTTGTAGTCCCTGAACTCCGTGGAGCCGCAGACTGTGCAGACGGGGCGCGCGGGGAAGAACCTGGCCCCGCAGCCCGTGCACTCCTCGCCGAGGAGCCGGTACCGAGGGACCTCCGCCCGCCAGTAGCGGGGAACGCTCACGGCGCCAGCCTCCTCAGTATGGTCACCGCACACGTGGAGCCCAGGCCCCCCATGTTCTGGGCGAGCCCCACCTCAGCGCCCTCTACCTGGTGGTCGCCCGCCTCGCCCCTGAGCTGCAGGGCGGCCTCGGCGACCTGGTAGACGCCTGTGGCGCCCAGCGGGTTACCCCTGGCCTTCAGGCCGCCGAAGGCGTTCGTCGGTATCTCGCCGCCCCTGGCTGTGCCTCCCTCGGCCACCAGCCTAGCGGCTTTCCCCCTCTCGACGAGCCCGAGGCTCTCCAGGCTCAGGACGCCGTTGATGGTGAAGTCGTCGTGAACCTCGACCACGTCGATGTCGCCAGGCCCAACGCCGGCTACCCCGTAGGCCTTCACGGCCGCCATCTCCACGGCGCCCAGCTTCAGCGGGTCCTCCCTCATTGCGAGGCTACAGTAGTCCGTCGCCACCGCCGACGCGGCCACCTCGACGCCCGCGGCGTCCGCCGGGGCGAGCACCAAGGCGGCTGCCCCGTCGCCGACGCCGGCGCACTCCATCATGTGGATGGGGTCCGCCTCCATGGGGCTGTCCATGGCGCGTTCTATGCTCATCCTGAACGGGTACTGGGCGTGCCTGCAGCCCACGGCGTTCTCGTGGCTCTGCACGGCCATCATGCCCACCTCGCTGGGCTCCGAGTAGAGGTCCATGTAGAGCCTGTGGAGCAGGGCGCTTAGCCCAGCCTTGGTGACGCCCGTGTAGGCCGAGTACTCCTGCTCCTCCTCCATCACCAGGCTCTTCGCGGCCACCTCTGGGAGGACGTCGCTCATCTTCTCGACGCCCGCCACCAGCGCGCAGTCGCTGTACCCGGAGGCCACCGCCTTCACGGCCTCGTGGAACGCGACGCCGCCGCTGGCCGAACCCGCCTCCACCCTTACGGCGTGGAGCCCCGGCCTGGCTAGGGCGTCGGCCATGAGCGCCCCCATGTTGAGCTGTTCCTGCATGAGGGAGCCGCTCATGTTGCTCAGGTAGAGGCTATCCACGTCGTCTGCGCCGGCGTCCCTCATGGCCTGATGCGCGGCGTCGGCGAAAAGGTCGCAGATGGGCTTCTCCCAGTGCTCGCTCACCTTCACGAGGCCGACGCCCGCCACCGCCACCTTCCTCATTGGATGATCTGCCCCCTGAAACGTAGGTACGTGGCGTAGTCCACGTACTTTTTCCGGTCGATGAAGGCGGCCAGCTTCGGCCCACCCCGCCTCTCGGTTATGGCCTCCTGCACGGTGAAGATGAAGGCGTCGCTGCCGCTGCCTGAGCCGTAGCTCACCGCGAATATCTTTTCGCCGGGCTCGGCTACGTCGAGCGTCGCCGCGATCCCCATGGGGGTGCTCCCTGCGTACGTGTTCCCGATCTTGGGGGCCACGAGCCCCGGGTCGATCTGGTCCATGTTGAAGCCGAGGCTCCTGCCCACGCGTATGGGGAACTTGGTGTTGGGCTGATGGAAGACGGCGTAGTCGAAGTCCTCTGGCCCGTAGCCCGTCTCCGCCAGCAGCCCCTTGGAGGCGCCCTGGACGTGTTTGTAGTACGCCGGCGCCCCCGTGAACCGGCTACCGTGCCTCGGGTACATCTCCTTGGACCGCCTCCAGAAGTCGGGCGTATCCGTCACGTAGCTGTAGGAGGCCTCGACGTAGGCTACTGTGTCACCGCTTCGTTCCGCGAATATGAACGCGGCCCCGCCGCAGGCCGCCGTGTACTCGAGAGCGTCGGCCGGTCTCCCTTGAGCGGTGTCCGCTCCTATCGCCATGGCGTACCTGTGCATGCCGCTGCCGACCAGTGCTATGCAGTTCTGCATGGCCTCGGTGCCCGCCTTGCACGCGAACTCGTAGTCGGCCGTGGACACGCTCGGTGTCGCGCCTATGGCCTCCGCCACTATTGTTCCGCTCGGCTTCACCGCGTAGGGCTTGGACTCGGTGCCAACGTAGACGGCGCCGATCTCCGATGGCTCTATGCCTGAGCGTCTCACGGCCTGCTTCGCTGCCTCGACCGAGATGGTCACCGTGTCCTCGTCTGGCGCCACCACCGACTTCTCCTCGACCGGCACCCCGACTCCCCCCCAGACCCGGTTCACCTCCGACGCCTCCAGCCTGTATATGGGTACGTAGGCGCCGTACCCCACGATGCCGACCTGTCTAGCTGTCTTCAAAGATTATCACTTTCGAGGTTGTATCGATCAAACATGCTCACATCGTATTTAAAGCTGCTCGACAGTGAACGAAGATCCCTACGACAGGGGACGAAAACCGGCCGTGAACGAGCCGGGGGGACACTACGTAAGATCCTTCTCGGAGTCGGCTCTAAGCTGAAGCGCCACGAAAAGCCCTAGGCCGACCAGGGAGATGGCGGAGCCCAGCCAGAACACGGGCTTCAGGCTGAACATGTCGGCGAACACCCCCGAGATGAGCGGCCCAGCCATCATGCCGACGCTCATGGCCATCTGCAACACGCTCATCGTGGTCCCTATGCCTAGGCTTCGCCCCTCGATGGCCGCTATCGCTGAGATGGCCGGCGTCATCAACGCGCTTCCTGCAGAGAACAGGAGCCTAGCGGCCAGCACCTGCCAGAAGCTGTTGGCGAAAGGGAACGAGGCCATGCCCACCACCGCCACCATGCCACCCATGATTATCAGCCTGTTCTTATCGTGCTGGTCCGCCAAGACGCCGCACGGCCTCTGGAGGAACGCCGACGAGAGCTGCCCCACGGACAGCACGATGCCCGCCTCTGTTACGGACAGCCCCAGGCCGCCTTCTATGACCGTCGTGGTCATGAAGATGGATAGGAACCCCATTATGGATCCTCGGCCTAAGGCGTTCACGGCCCTGAACACGAAGCTAGCCAACAAAACCCTGTTCGACAAGACCCTCCTAAACGAGGGCTTTGGCTTGTCCTCCGCATAGGTCGTCGAGCCCAGATCTGGGAGGAACAAGATCACGAGCGCCAGGGATAGTGAGGTTAGCCCGCTCATGAAGTAGAAGGGGGCGCTCATGCTGAATATGTCGGTGAGGCTGCCGCCTAGGAGCGGCCCGAACCCCATGCCGCCGAACATTGCGAAGGTCATGGTGCCCATGTAGCTTCCCTCCTCGCCCTCGGGCGCCAGCTCCGCGGCGTAGGCCATGGCTATGGGCATGGTCATAGCCGAGCCCAGGCCGTGGATGAACCTGAAAGAGATAAGCGAGTTATAGTCCCACGCGACCACGTACAGTAGGCTGACGACCGCGTAGGTGAACAACCCGGCGACCATTACCTTCTTCTTGCTGGTGGAGTCGCTTAGCCTCCCGGCGGGGGCGCTGAATATGAGCCGGGATATGCTCCATGCTGAGCTGAGCAGCCCTACCTGGGTGTACGTGGCGCCGAGGCTCTCCGCGTAAAGCGGCAGGATGGGGCTGACGATCCCGAGGCCAAGCATGGCCACGAACACGGAGAGCAAGAGCACCTTGATGGCTCTATTCATCCTCTGTGAGGGTGTGGAAACGGAATATATTGTTTACCTTGGAGAGGCGTCGAGTCACTTGGTGAGGTATATGTCCTTGATGGCGCGAAGGCTCTTGAGGGTGGCCTTGAGGCTGTACGGCGGCTCGAACTCGTGGACCAGCTGCGCCCAGTCATCTCCTGCTACCTCTATCTTTTCCATGTCAGCCGTTCCTGGGGCGCGTCCGACGGATGACGCGATGTGCTTTATTTCGGAGGGGTTGAACCCCATGAGGCTGCTGCAAACCGAGTCCACGGACACTATGTCTACGCCTGCCACCAATGCGTTTAGGCAGACGGGGTTCCCGACGACCGGCCCGTTCCCCTCCATGCAGGTCAAGCCGTCCACCACCAACAAGTCGTTCCTGACTGTCTCAGCCAGGTATGGGAGTATCTCGTCGAGGTGCCTGTGGAGCCTGCTTTTGCTTTTCCGCTGGAAGACGCCGTAGAGGTTCTTGATGCCGAGGGTCACCAGGGTGTGTGCGCAGGTCTTCATCTTGGGCAGGTTGACGAAGTACTCGGCGTCCATGACTGTCTTGGGCATCCTGAGGACGGCGCCAGCTACCTCGTGCTCCTCGTAGTCGTCCCCGCTAAGGTTAATCCATCCAACATCTAGCTCGTCTAGGAGCGCGAGTAAGCCGGATCTTTCAGCCCTGTAGTCCGCTGTCCCCGTGATGTTGTCCGACTCCACCACCGTGACCTCGCAGCCCCTCTCCTTGAGGGGGCTGGCTACGGCCTCGATCACCCTGAAGTCGGTTATCACCATTCCATCCGGGTTCTTGGCGTTGCAGATGTTGGGCTTGATCACCGCCTCGACGCCGCGAGGCAGAGAGGCGTCTAGCAGCTCTACGCTGCGCCTAACGGCTGCTGACACGTCGCCGCCGACGCGAACCACTGACACCCTGCTCAAACCATCCCCTCCTACATCATCTCGGATATCTTCTCTATTACCTCTAGTATATGGATCTCGTCTTCCACCGTGATCCGGGGTGGTTCCAGGCCGCTGGCCAACCGGTAGAAGTGAAGGTACTGGTTCCTGAAGCTGGGGTGCTTGAACCTGACGAGGTCGAGGTACCAGCCCAGCCCTCGATCCCTGTAGACCTTCTTCCTCCCCCGGTTCTCAAGATTGACTTGGTAGGGCTTCATCATAAGCTCAGCCTCTAGGCGGCCGTCGTAGCCGTGGACCTTCAAGCTGAACTTGGGCACCAGCTTGGTCCAGCTCATGCTGCACTCTAGGTCCATACCCCGGTCGGTTACGAGGGTGGTCTCCATGTTGTCGCAGACCGTGTAGTCGTCGCACCACCATCTCAGCTCCTTGACGTCCACCGCCGTGCCGGCCAACTGTTTCGACACGCTGAGTATGTGAGGCAGCACGTCTGTGACGACGCCCTCGCCCGACGTGGTCCTGAAGTCTGTCTGAGGCCGGTAAGTCTTGAGGTTGTTCATGAACTCAATGGTCAGCTTTCTCACGCCTCCCACTCTGCCTGAGTCCACGAGGTCGGTGAGGCGTGTCAGGCAAGGCGTGAACGCGTAGTTGTGGGCTGGGAGAACCGCCAGCCCCGACCCGTGTTGAGCCTCCTTTATGTTCACGCAGCCCTCCACGGTCTCCGAGAGAGGCTTCTCGCATAGAACGTGTTTTCCGCTGCCCAAGGCTTCGAGAACCATCTCCTCGTGGAGCCTCGGCGGGGTGTTTATGGCGACGCCGTCGATATCCGGGTCGCTCAAAAGTTCTCGGTAGTCCCTGTAAGCCTTGGCGCCGCACCCGGTGGCAGCCTCTCGCATCCGATACTCGTCTACATCGGATACAGCGGCTACCTCTACCTCATTGACGTCTCTGATGGCTCGGAGGTGGAACATGGTGGTGACGCGGCCACAGCCTATGACCCCGAGTCGGAGCATGCTTGTTTGACCCCCGTGAGGCTTTTTTATGGTTCCGGTGGACGACGCTAGTCTATGAGCCTCGTGAAGAGCATGCTCGCGATGCCCGTGGGCCTGACCAGGTTCTTGGGCTTAGGCGGGTTTGATATGCAGCAGAAATGCTTCCAGTAGAGGTATTTGCCGATGGTGACGTCCAGCTTGAATGTTCTGTGGAGGAAGACATCCACGGTTCCCATCCATCTTCTGCCCAGGAAGCTGCCGGCGAAGGCCATCCCCAGGAGATACGTTGCTATGTATAGGATGACTTGTTGAGCCATCTCTATCGTGAACTCCATCTATATCACTAGCGATACAGCACAGTAGTTAGATAAAAGGTTATCGCTGCCCCTCGAAGCCCTCCAGAGCCTCCCGGTAGCCAAAATGCAGGCTCACCCCACCACAGAGCGCCATCTCGAACCAGTACGTGGCGAGACGCGTCAACAGGCTTATCGCCGACGCGGCCTCCAGCGGCACCCCCACAACGGTGAAGGCCCCGGTGAGCCCCGCGTCAACCACGCCGAGGCCGCTGGGTATCACTATGTTCAGCTGCTGGATGAACTCGATGACCGCGTAGATCAGCACTATCACCCAGAAGCTGACGCGCTGACCCAGAGAAGCGGCGACGAGGTACGCCGTCACCGAGCCTGTGCTCCAGTGGAACCCCACCATGAGGAGGGAGAGAAGATTCTCCATGGGGTGCCTTCGGAGGCTCTCAATGGCCTTGCCTATCTCCTCCACGAACACGGGGAAGCCACCCAGCCCCATCTCAGGGTTATATACCCTGTCGAGGATGTTCCTCCGCACCCAGCCCGGGCTGCCCTCGTAGAGTCGCAGCAGGCGGCTGGGAGTCAGCACCAAACCGAAGACGAGGGTGTTGAATAGGGCGTATAGGACAACGAACCAAACCATCGTCGGCTGAATGGGTACACCTCCGCCCCCCATGAGTGTGACAGCTGCGGCTAGGGTGATGAGGACGCCGAAGCTGATGAAGTAGTATACCTTGCTAACGACGACGGAGCTCACGGCCTTGCCCACGTTGCTGCCCTCCTCGTCCCTCACAAGGTACGCGCGGATAATCTCGACGCCGGATGGGACCGGGAGCACCCATACCACGAACATGCTCACGAAAGTCATCTGGACCGAGCGCCAGAGGCTCGTCCTCACCTGAAGCACCCTGAGAAGCATGTGCCACGAAGCGGCGAGGAACACCAGCCCCACCCAGTTCAGCAGCACCGCGGACCCGAACATCAACGGGTCGAGCCGCCCCGCCTCGGCGAGAAACCTGAAGGGGTTAGTGTAGGCCAAGTAGGCGACGAAGATAGCCGCGCCGAGAACCGTGAAAGCCATGCCCCACCTGCCGCGCCTCAACCCCAGCCCCACAGTAACCCACCCTTCCTCAGCCATAAATAGATTAAGAGCAACAGGGAAATACCGTGAAGCCGTGATCAAGGCCAGATGGACGCCTTCACCGAGTTCCTCAGGGAGAACAGGGACATGAACACCATGGTGCTAACCCCGGGTGGGAACCACGGCGACACCCTCATCCACATGGGGCTAGTGAAGAGACTGGACGAACAAGGCTTCAGATATTCATGCTTCAACCTAGAAAAAGCGTACAAGAGGAGCCTGGCGCTGGGCGGAAAATACCTGCTAAACATATTCTTCTGGAAGACAGGGATCGACGCCGGCTTCAAGCTACTCGACGTACCCGAGGACATTGAACTCGTCCTGTTCGATGGCGGCGGCTACATGAACGACGTCTGGTACGGCCCCGCGCTGCTCAAAGCCGTCATCAAGCAAACCCAAGCACCCATATCCGTGGCCCCTCAGAGCTACTTATTCAATCGGACAAGACTAGCCGACTGCTTCAGGGACGGCCGCGAGGCCACGCTTTTCTGCCGTGAACGCTACAGCTACGACCACCTCACCGGCAAGGGGCTGCCCCCCAACGTCCAGTTGAAGTCGTCACCAGAGCTGGCGCTGTACCTGACTCCGGAGGACTTCGCGGAGTTCATTACACCCATGGAGGAGCGTTACCAGCTGGTCGCAATGCGACAGGATAGAGAATCCGCTGTCACAGAGGACCAGATCAGGGAGTTAGAGCAAGCGTGCGACAACCCCGTGTCGAGGGACGTGTCCATGGAGGGCTCTTTGACGGACTTCGTTTCATGGGTGGCCAACGCGGAGACCGTCTATACCGACAGGCTCCACGTGGCGATAACGGGGTCCATACTCGGAAAGAACGTGACCCTCTACGGCAACAGGTACCACAAGAACCGGGGCGTCTGGGAGTACAGCCTCAGGGACAGCGTCAGGTTCGTCGAGGCATAACGCTGGTCTTATATCACGACCATAAAATATGGATACCATGGCTCAGGCCAGCGAGGTCTTCTCACTAAGCGTCATCGTGCCAGTCAGGAACATGGCGAGGACGATAAGAGACCTCATGGAGTCCCTGATGAAGCTAGACTATCCCAGTGATAAGCTGGAGATCATAGTCGTGGACGGCGACTCGAAGGACGGGACAAGGGAGATCGTCCAAGAGTACCCCGTCAGGCTGATACAGCAGGAGGGGAAGGGGCTCAACGCCGCCAGGAACACGGGGATCAAGTACGGCACCGGAGAGATAATCGCGTACACCGACGGCGACTGCGTCGTCCCACCTGGCTGGGCGAAGGCCATCGTGGCCAACTTCCAGGACCCGGGCGTAGGCTTCGTCGGGGGGACCATGGAGGGATACGACAAGAACGAGGCACTGAGCAACTACATGGACGAGACGTTCTTCAGGGTGACCCCGGGGTTCCACTTCAGGGTGGAGGGCACCGACCTAAGGCTGCTCCAGTTCCCGGCTGGCGCCAACATGGCGTTCAGGCGGAGCGCCCTGGCGCGGGTCGACTTCTTTGACGAGAAAATAATCTACGGCTTCGACGACCTCGAGCCCGTGGAGGAGATGGGGTTGAAGGGCTTCAGGATCGTGCTCGACCCCGAGGTGAACGTCCTCCACCAGCACAGGTCCACGCTGGGGGGCCTCGTGAAGCAGCACTTCAGCTACGGCAGAGGGGGAACCCTGCTCCTCATAAACAAGAGGACGAGCAACCTGGCCTACTGGTTCTCGTCGTACCTGATATTCATGACGGGCATGCTGCTCTTCTTCCTCTTCATGATGAACCTGTGGCTGAGGATAAGGCACCCGATGCCCCTGAACCTGGGCCTCGGCTCACTGGGCCTATTCATGATCGTCGTCATGCTCTACTACCTGCCGGTGAGCGTGAGCACCGGGAAGCCGTGGAAGATGCTATGCTACCCCGTCCTGGACCTGATGAGGGGGCTGGCGTTCGCCTTCGGCGGAGTATACCAGCTGTTCAAGTCGACCAGCCAGAAAGTGATCAGGCAGTGAACGAGATCGTTCTCAGGGGGCTCAGGGAGGGGGACCTCGAGGACGTCCACAGGATCGAGCGAAGCAGCTACCCTACGCCGTGGTCCATGAACTTCTTCAGGCTGATGGCTAACATGAACCCCGGGCTGTTCATCGTGGCGACCGTCGACGGTGACCTGGTGGGCTACACCGTGGGAGAATTGAACGCGAGGGGTGACAGGAGGGTGGGGCACGTGATGAACGTCGCCGTCGACAGCCGGCACAGGAACAGAGGCATAGGCACCCTGCTCATGGACGAGCTTGAGGCCAGGCTCCGTGGGCTGGGCGCCGAGGCCGCCTACCTCGAGGTGAGGGAGTCGAACTTGGACGCCCAGAGGCTTTACAGCCGCAGAGGCTACGTCTACCTGAGGAAGGCTGAGCGCTACTACGGTGACGAGGATGGACTCGTAATGACGAAGGCTCTGGGCGGGTGATGCAGCTGGATGGTGGCACTGGAACATGTATCAGTATAACATATTTATACGCCACAATTCCTTTTGAGTCGGTGTTAGATAATTTTCAAGAGTTGATGAAATGAGACGGATGAATCCAGCTAGAATTGTTTTGGTGCTTCTTGTATCGGCGTCGCTGATTGTTTCGGCGGCCCAGGGGCAGGACTACTCGCCGGTGACCATGGTCCTCGACGTTTACTCGGATGGCAGCGTCAACGTGGAGTACGTGGTGGAGCCCGAGCCCACGTTGGCGAGGGTGAACGTGACTCTCCCCGGGGAACCCTACATGGATGTGCTGGTGGTCGACCCGGACGGGATAATCATGGACTGGGACCCCGTCGAAGGCGGGGTCGAGGTGGACTCCTTCGGGGCAGGCGAGATTACCATATCATACTCGAGTCAGTCGCTCACGAACAAGACGGGCTCCACGTGGGCGGTGAGCGTCTCCTCGCAGGTGAACGCCGTCATCACCCTGCCGCGGGACGCGGTGCTGGTGGGCATAACGCCCACGCCGAGCGGGATCACCATAGTCGACGGGAAAGCCACCGTGACCATGCCGCCGGGCTATTCCTCAGTCTCATACATTCTTGGGGCTACAGGAACCAGGGAGCACGCCCTTGTCCTGCTCAACAACGCCGAGGAGACGGTGAACGAGGTCCGGCTCAAGGGGGTCGTGGTGGACGCCGCCGAGGAGGTGCTGGACGGGGCGCGGGAAGCCTACGCCGACGGGCTGTACTCCCAGTCGGAGCAGCTTTCGCTTCAGGCCGTGGAGGCGGCGAGGGAGACCGAGGAGGCCGCGGACGAGGCCATGAACGCCATCTTGGAGGCCGAGGCCCTCGTGGAGACGAAGGCCGGGCAGGTCGGGGAAGAGGCGTTGACGCAGGCAAACCAGCTCATCGACGAGGCGACAGAGGCCTATGAGGCCGGTGAATACGGGGCCTCGTTGACGAAGGCCGAGCAGGCGTACGAGGCGGCGCTCAACGCGGAGCCAGAGACGGGGGGAAGCAGTACACTATATATATGGGGCGTGGCCGCCGCGGCTCTTCTGGCGGCCGGGTATATATACCTGAGAAGCAGAGGACGCGGGCTTCCGGTGAAACCCAGGGCCCAGGCGCCCCAGGTGGACCTCGACGCCGTGTTCAGGGACAACCCGCACCTCAGGACCGACGACAAGGCGGTCCTCAGGTACGTCCAGGAGAGCGGCGGCGCGTTCATAACCGAGGTCAGGGAGCGGTTCGACATCCCCAAATCCAGCGCCTGGAGGATGGTGAAACGGCTCGAGGAGGAGGAATTGCTCGATGTGAGCACCGTGGGACGGGAGACATACCTCCAACTCAAGGAACAGGAGGGGGAACGGTGAAACCAGGGTTCCAAACGGTTCCTCCGGGTTCTTATTATAAAAAGACCCCGGATTTCTGGTCAGTGAAGAAAGCAATGAAGAAGACGATAACGGCGCTCCTGATAATGTTGCTAGCCACCTCGGCAGCCGGCGGGCTAAGCTTCGCCGCCGCCGAGGAGACCGAGACGCCCCAGCAGACGGCCGAGGCCCTCCTAGGCGTGCTGGAGGAAAGACACGCAGACGTCGTAGAGCTGTTCGACTCCATAGTCGAGGAAGGCGGAGAGGTGCCCGAAGACGCCCAAGAAGAGTTCGACGAGGCGGACGGGCTCCGAGACGAGGCGCAGGCGCTATACGACGCCGGCGACTACGAGGAGTCCATAGAAAAGGGCACGGAGGCCCTCAACAAGTACAAGGAAGCAACCTCACTGGCGACGGAGACAGTCGAGGAAGACGAACCCGAACCAGAGGAACCAGACGAAGATGACGGCGCCATCGATCTACTGTCAGGCTACGAGAAAGCCGCCGACCGACTGGATAAACTCAAGGCGATAGCCAAAGAGCTCGCGACCCAGGGATTAGACACATCCGAGGCGGATGCGTTAATCCTCGAAGCAGAAGATTCTCTATCTCAACTAGAGGAAGCCCTGAAACAGGGAGACCTGGAGGCAGCGGAGCCTCTGCTAGGCCAAACAAACGGCACCCTAGGCAGGCTCACAGCCGCGCTCAAGACCATCGGCAAGCCCAAGAAGAAGGAGAAGATGGAGCACTTCGTCACCCAGACAAAGCACAGGGTACAGCAGCTTGAGACCAAGATGTTCAGGATACTGGCGAAGTACGGTCTATCTGAGGAAGACGAACAGGCCATCAAGGCGGAGTTCCAGGCGATGAGAGACGGATTGGACGACATCGACGTCGATAGGGACGACCTTCGCGACACTGTTGACAGCTTGAAGAAGCTGGTCAAGGACACCAAAAGGGTCGGCAAAGGCAAAGACGTCGACGAGGACGTAGTCGACGACATTAAAAAGCTCAACGAACACGAGTCCAAGCTGAACAGGTACAGGGAGAGGATAAGTGAGCTCGAAGGCCTCGGGGCACCGACCGATGAGCTTCTGGGCCTCCTGAAAGAGGCCGAGGGTCTTCTCCTGCAGGCTGAAGAAGAGATGAAAGCGGGGAACAAAGATGCAGCCGGCGACCTGATCGATGAGGCTGACGAGATCCTCGACATGATCGACGACATGATCGACGACCTGGAGGACGAGTATGAGGAAGACGACGAAGACGACGGCATGGGTAACAACGGAAAAGGGAACGACGAGACTGACGACGACGACTTCGAGAAGGAGAAACAGGAAGTCGAGGAGGAAATAGCGGAGCTTGAGGAGAAGCTCGCGGAACTCGGGGAAGAGGGCGAAGACACGTCGGAGTTTGAGGCTGAACTCGACGAGATCAAGGCCGCCCTGGACCTGGCGGAGGACGAAGAGGACCTCAAGGGATTGGAGGACCGACTCGACGAGCTGGAAGACAGGATCGACGACATGGAAGACTCGGGTTTAAGCGCCGATGACGAGGACGACGAGGACGAAGAAGGAGACTCGGGAACAGGCTAGCACCCCCGGCCCGGTTCCACGTCTCCAGAGCCGGAAACCCGAGCTCTTCTTTTTTATTGAACCGATGTAGTCTGGCAAGACTTTTTTCGTTCTGAGACTAGTGTTCACAGGTTACCATGAGGATAAGGCTTATCATACCAATCACCGGGCTCACAGAGGAGGCCATCGAGGAGCGTCTGAGCTACCTAAGGGGGATAGCGGACCCTAGAACCGAGGTCGAGGCAGTCCAGGTGGAGGTGGGTCCACCGGCGATAGAGTCTGAGGCGGACGCGGTGCTAGCCGGACCAGACATCCTGAGGCTGGTCGCTGAGGCCGAGTGTGACGGCGTCGACGCCGCCATCATCTGGTGCGGCGGCGACCCGGCCCTCGCTGCCGCCAGGGAGCTCGTGGACATGCCGGTCATAGGTCCCGGCGAAGCCATGAAAGCGCTGTCGATGGTCCTCGGGCGTAGACCATGCAGAATCGTCCCCGACATACCTGTTCTGGAGATGAGGAGGGACCTCGACGGGACTGTGGAGGCTTTACGGCTGGAGATAGAGGAGAGGGTCGAGGGGGGGGAGGGAGACGTCTTCCTCCTCGGCTGCCTGGCGCTGTGGGGGCTGGGCGAGAGGTTCAGGGAGAGCCTAGGCGTACCCATACTGGACGGCGCGGAGGCGTCTCTGAAGGTGGCTGAGCTGGTGGTCAAGCTGGGGCTGAGGCATAGCCGGATCACGTACCCATCGAAGCGCCGAGCGGTGGATGGCTGAACGTTAACCTTGTATAGGTGTTGCCTTTGTTTCTAGGTTGTACGGTGGAGCATATTGGGTGATATTCGTGTGGCGGTGGCTGGGGTGGGCAACTGCTGCTCAGCCCTGCTGCAGGGGCTCGAGTACTACAGGGTCAACGGGAGTAAGCTGGGGCTGCTTAACCCGTCGGTCGGGGGCTACGGCGTCGACGACGTGAAGGTCGTGGTCGCGTTCGACATCGACAGGAACAAGATCGGGAGAGACCTCTCAGACGCCATACATGCGGAGCCTAACAAGGCGCCCAAGTTCATGGAGGTGGGCAAGCAGGGCGTCAAGGTTCAGATGGGTCCGGCGCCCGACGAGTTCGGCCCAGACACCATGAGCAAGATCGTGATCGCCGACGCCGAGCCTGTGGACGTCGCGGAGGCGCTCCGGGACGCGGAGACGGAGATACTGCTGAACCTGATATCAGGGGGCAGCGACAAGGCAAGCAGGCTCTACGCCGAGGCGGCGATGGAGGCGGGCTGCGGGTTCCTGAACGCGACGCCGCTGGGCGTCGTGAACGACCTGAACATCGCATCGTCTTTCAGGCGCAAGGGGCTGCCGCTCGCCGGTGACGACCTAATGAGCCAGATGGGGGCCACGGCGTTCCACATCGGCCTCCTGGAGTTCCTAGACAGCAGGGGCGTCAGGGTCGACGAGAGCTACCAGCTCGACGTGGGCGGCGGCAGCGAGTCCATCAACACCCTGGAGAAGAGTCGGGACATCAAGCGGAAGATAAAGACGGAGGCCGTGAAGAGCGCGGTGGGATACGACTTCCCCCTCGTCTCCGGGTCGGCCGACTTCGTGGACTTCCTCGTCAACGGCAGGGACAGCTTCTTCTACGTCAAGGGCAGCTACTTCGGCGGCGCCAACTTCACCATGGACGTGAAGCTAAGCACCGAGGACGCGCCCAACGCGGGGGCCGTGCTTATAGACTGCGTGCGCGGCCTCAAGGTCGCAATGGACAGGGGCGTAGGCGGCGCCGTGGAGCCCATCTGCGCCTACGGCTTCAAGAGGCCGCCCAAACGGCTGAGCCTCGTCGAGGCATTTAGAAGTTTCAGGGAGTTCACCGAGGCTTGAGCCTCGTCTTCGTCCTAGGCACCGCCGGCTGCGGGAAATCCACGTTCACGGCCAAGTTCACCAGGTTCCTAGAGTACCACAGGGAGGACGTCATGGCGGTGAACCTTGACCCGGGGAGCATCATACTGCCCTACGCGGCCAACGTGGACGTCCGGGAGTACATCAAGGTCGAGGAGCTCATGGAGGACTACGGGCTGGGCCCCAACGGCGGCCTCATGCTGGCCCACGACATGATGGCCGGCATAATACAGGACATCAGCAGCGACATAGAGGACTTCACCCCGGACATCTGCATCGTGGACACGCCGGGCCAGATGGAGCTATTCGCTTTCCGTGACATTGGAGCCCAGATAGCCAGCGAGCTGACGGACTACAAGAAGGGCGTCATATACCTCTTCGACGGCGTCTTCTGTAGGGACCCCTTGAACTACGTGATGAACATGTTCCTGGCTTCGGCCATAAACACCCGGTTCCTGCTGCCCCAGTTCCAGGTCATCAGCAAGACCGACCTGCTGGAGGAGGGCGAGGTAGAGGAGATAGCGGGCTGGGCCGAGGACGTCTACCTGCTGGAGGGCGCCATAGACGCCCGGCTCACCGGGATGAACAGGCTCCTCAGCCAGGACATGATGGACGTCATAGGCCGCCTGGGGGTCGAGTTCGCGCCCATACCGGTCTCCTCGGTGACCAACGAGGGTTTCAACTACCTGTACGCCGAGCTCATGAGGGTGTTCACGGACGGGGGCAAGTTCACGCCTTAGCCCCTCGTAACCGTTAAAAACATGGCACCCCCTTCAATTGATGACTTGTAATGACGTTATATCTCACACAGGACGAGGTTAAGCAGGTTCTCGACATGAAGAGCACCCTAGAGGCCGTGGAGGGCGGCTTCCGGGAGATGGGCAACGACAACATAGAGATGCCGCCCAGGGTGTACCTCCACTTCGACAAGGGCGTACTCATCGCCATGCCGGCGTACATGCCGGGTCTCGGCGCCGCGGGCACCAAGATAGTGACGGTGCACCCGGGGAACAAGAAGGAGTACGGGCTCCCCGCGGTCATCGCCAGGATCATACTGAACAGCCCCGATAACGGCGTCCCCCTCGCCATAATGGATGGCACCTATATCACCGCCCTCAGGACCGGCGCCGCCGGCGCCACGGGCATAAAGTACCTCAGCCGGGAGGACAGCAAGGTGGCCAGCGTCTGCGGGGCAGGAGTCCAGGGCAGGAGCCAGGTCACGGGCCTCATGGAGGTCCGCCCGGGCATAGAGAAGATCAAGGTCTACGACATCGTACCCGACGCCAAGAAGGCGTTCGTCGAGGAGATGAAGAAAAACTTCCCCAAGGTTAAGTTCGTAGCCGTGGACAGCGCCAAGGATGCGGCGGAGGGCAGCGACATAGTAATCACCTGCACCCCAAGCCCCGAGGCGTTCATGGACGGCGCGTGGCTCAAGAAGGGGTGCCACGTCAGCGCCATCGGCGCCGACACAGGCGCCAAACGGGAGCTCATGACCAGCGTCATAGAGAAGGCGGACAAGCTGGTGGTCGACTTCATACCCCAGGCCTTCGTCACAGGCGACTTCAGGGTCCCCAAGGAGGAGGGCGTCATCACCGAGGACGACGTCTACGCCCAGCTAGGCACCATAGTCGCCGGCAAGAAGAAGGGCCGCGAGAAGCCTGACGAGATCACCGTCTTCAAGGCCACTGGCCTGGCCATACAGGACGTCGGCACCGCTAGCAAGGTCCTGGAGCTGGCCCAAGAGAAGGGCGTGGGCAAGGCCCTCGCCTCCTAACTTTTTCCGATGACCTGTAGCATTTCACATCCGTCTTCTCCGTGAGTTTTCCTTGAAAACATCCCAGCGGCACCAAGATATGCAACCTATTTAACTCGCGAAAACAACTGTTTAACAGGTTTCTGGTCTTGACGAAGACGCTTGTAGAGCTAGCGGAGACTGAAGTTAGGACGATTCTGCACAGCGCCGGGGGCGTGTTCAGCCCCGGCGACCAGGTAAGCAAGGTGCTGGGCTACCTCAAGGACACGGGGCGCCCCGAGGCGGCGGCCGCGAAGGGAGGCAAGATAGGAGTAGTATCCCTCCGAGACCTGCTTGAGGTGGACCACCCCGGCAGGACCAAGGTGGAGAGCATCTGGAGGCAGGTGGGCGCCCTCGCGCCAGGGGCCGCGGTGCTGGACGCCGCGGCGATACTCATGGAGAAGGGGGTCAGGGCGCTGCCCGTCGTCGAAGGCGGACAGGTGCTGGGGCTGGTCTCCCAGGTCGACGTCATAGACGCGTTGACGGACGTATCCGGCCTCAGGAACATGGAAGCCAAGACGTACATGCGGAACCCAGTCATAACAGTGGATCACGGCGACGGCGTCGCCCAGGCGAGGCGGACCATGCTCGACAAGAAGATAAGCCACATACCGGTGACGAGGGACGGCAGGCTCGTCGGCATAGTCACATCCGACATCATAGTCCACACGTTCATCACACCCGCCTCGAAGACCACCCGCGGCGACGTAGCCGGGAGAAAAGTCACCAGGTTCCCCGGGAAGGTGAGCGCAGTCATGGACCCCCGGCCCCTGACGGTGGGGCCAGACGCCACCATGCAACAGGTCGTGCAGGGAATGTCGAGGTCCGGGAAGACGGCCTGCCTCATGGTCGAAGACGACACGGTCCACGGCATAGTCACGCCCAGGGAGCTCCTCGGCCTCATCGCCGCCCTCAGGGCGGAGGAGGAGATCCCCGTCTACATCGTGGGCATAACCGACGAGGACTTCTTCGAGAGAGCCGTCGCCGAGGACAAGCTCAGGCGGATAGTCGAGAGGAGCATGAGGATGCACCCCGGCATAGCGGAGGTGCGGGTCAAGGTCAAGAAGCAGAGGACACGGGGGGAGCGCACGCGGTACAGCCTCTCCGCGAGCGCCGTGGGGCCCAGCGTAGAGTTCCACGCCGAGAACGACGGCTGGGGCCTCATGGAGTCCTTCGACGGCCTCTGCGACGCTCTTGAGAAGACGCTGAGGCGGGCCAAGAAGGAGCCCCAGAAGGGGGCGAGGAGGGGCCGAAGGCGGCCCAACCCCCACCTTAAACCTTAACCGTTTACAGCCTCTTTTTCTCACCTGTGCCGAGTATGACGGGTTTCACTGTAGTAGTCACGGAGCCAATCAACGAGGTCGGCGTGGGGTACCTCGACGCGGAGGGGGTAAACGTCGTGGAGCTGCCGCCGGGGAGCACCGAGGATGCCCTCATGGAGATCATCGAGGAGGTGGACGGCCTCATCACCAGGGGCAGCATCAGGATCACGCGGGAGATGATGGAGAGGAGCCCCCGGCTCAAGGTGGTGGGGGTCCACGGGATGGGCTGCGACCACGTGGACCTGGAGGCCGCGCGGGACCTCGGGAAGGTGGTCCTAAACACGCCCGACGCGTTGACGGTCACCGTCGCCGAGATGACCATGGCCATAATGCTCGGGGCGCTGAGGCGCATCGTGGCGGCGGACAAGGCGACGCGGCGGGGCGAGTGGAACCGGAAGTACGGGGACCTCATAGGACACGAGCTGGCGGGAAAGACGGTGGGCGTCGTCGGCCTCGGCCGGATAGGGACGGCCACCGCGAGGCGTTTGAAGGCGTTCGACGCCGACGTGGTCTACTGGTCGAGGACGAGGAAGCCGGACGTGGAGAAGGAGATTGGCGTCAGGTGGATGGGGCTCGAAGAGCTCCTAGGGGCATGCGACGTGGTGAGTCTGCACGTCCCGGGGACCCCGGAGACGCATCGGCTCATTGAGGAGAGGGAGATCGGTTTGATGAAGGACGGCGTCATACTGGTGAACATGGCGCGGGGCAGGGTTGTGGACGAGGCGGCGGTCATCGAGGCGTTGGAGTCGGGGAAGATCGGTTACGCGGCGCTTGACGTGTTCGAGGTGGAGCCCATCGAGTCCGACAACCCGCTCCTGGGGATGGACAACGTGATACTGACGCCGCACCTTGGCGCCTGCACCGTGGAGGGCATGAAGAACATGGCGGTCCAGGTGGCCGAGGGCGTGCTGAAGGCCATGCGCGGGGAGCGCCCCGACAACCCCGTGGTGTTCCAGCCCTAGCTATTCCGTGAGCTGCTCCATCCTGAACGGCTCTCCGTGCCCCGGGTACACGGTGTTGATCTTCGACGCAGTGATCTTCTCCACGCTGGCCTCAAGCTTCTCCAGGTCCTGGATCAGGCTGGCTTTCTCGGGGCTCCTTGTGTTGTTGAAGAGGTCTCCGCAGAACAAGTCCCTCTCCACCGTTTCTATGCAGATGGAGCCATCCGAGTGCCCCGGCGTGTGGATGACCGTGGCGTCCAGCCCGTGGGCCGAGAGGTCTTGGCCGTCCTCCAGAATCACGTCCGGTGTGAACCTCTCGTAGTCGCTGAGGCCGAGTATCTTCATCAACGCCCCTACCAGCCCGATCATAGCTCCCCCTGTGTCGATGAACATGTCGCCGCTCTCCACCATGGCCGAGTCGCCGCCGTGCATCGCTATCCTGGCACCGTGTATGTCTCTCAGGTAGGCGGCGTTGCCTACGTGGTCCACGTGGCCGTGGGTTATGATGATGAGCTTGAGGTCCCCGGGGCCGCACCCGGCTTCTGACAGCCTCTGTTCAAGCTGGCCTCGTTTCGCCTTGAAGCCGGTGTCTATGAGAAAGAACCCTGCATCTGTTTTTATGAGGTAGGTGTTCACCCCGAAGAAGTACTTCAGAGTGATGGGCGTGAACTCCATGCCTCACCATGTCTTGGCGCTTCTAATAACCTCACCGGAGCGGCAGGGAGCCGGCCTTGATCAAGGTCTTGGGCGTCGAGCGTCAACGTTATCAGGCATGTATCCACTTCAACCCCATGCGTCTCGCGGGGCTTTTCAGCGGCGGCAAGGACAGCTGCTACGCGGCGCGCCTCTCCGAGGAGGCGGGACACAACGTGGACTACCTCGTCTCGATGCGGTCGGAGAACCCTGACAGCTACATGTTCCACACAGTCAACATCGGGCTCACCGAGCTCCAGGCGTACGCGTGGGGCAAGGAGCACGTCGAGGCCGAGACCCGGGGCGTCAAGGAGAAGGAGCTGGACGACCTGAAGCGGTGCCTAGAAGGTTTGGACGTGGAGGGAGTCGTCACAGGCGCCGTCGCGTCCAGCTACCAGAGAAAGAGGATCGACGGGATATGCGACGAGCTGGGGCTGGAGCACGTCAGCCCCCTCTGGGGCCGTGAGCGCATAGGGCTGCTGGACGAGATGCTCCGCAGCGGCATGGTCATAGTGTTCTCGGCCGTAGCCGCGCAGGGACTGGACCGGGGGTGGCTGGGGGCCGAGCTTGACAGGCGGGCGGTGGACAGGCTCGTGGAGCTCAGTGAACGGTTCGGCGTTGACCCCTGCGGCGAGGGCGGCGAATACGAGAGCCTGGTCCTGGACGCGCCGTGGTTCAGGTACCGGATAGAGGTCAAGAAGGCGGAGC
>CAYFYM010000178.1:0-17019 GCA_964347405.1 uncultured Candidatus Bathyarchaeia archaeon
ATGGTGACCTGCCTCTCCTCCATGGCCTCCAGGAGGCCGGCCTGGGTCTTGGGGGGGGACCTGTTTATCTCGTCGGCCAGCAGCACGTTCGTGAATATGGGGCCTCTCTCCAGCACGAACCTGCTCTCCTGTACCCGCCAGACCCTGGTGCCCAGTATGTCCGCCGGCATGAGGTCCGGCGTGAACTGTATCCTGCTCCAGTGGCACCCCGTGATCCTGGAGAACAGCTTCGCCAGCAGCGTCTTCCCCAGCCCCGGGTAGTCCTCGAAGAGGACGTGGCCGTTGGCCAGGCTCGCCGCCAGCAGCTTCCTTAGCACCATCCTTTTACCGACGTAGACCTTGCCCAGTCCCTCAAGTATGGCGTTGCTTATCGCCCTGACTCTGTCAACGTGCATTCCCTGCATCTCTAGTCCTCCAAACTCTCCAACATGGTTTCTTGACTCGCTTGCTGCTCAGGCTCCCTGAGCAGTCCGCCCAGGCCGAGCCTGTCTATCCTCTCCACGGTGCGCCTCAGCAGCTCGAGGCGCCTCTCCTGGTTCATCCTCATTATCCTGTCGCTGGTGCCCCGCCTGCTGAAGCTGGGGGGCCTCTCGTCCTCGTAGTTGATGAGCTCCCGCAGGGTCACCGTTATCTCGGCCTCCGCCGCCCTGTTCTCGTCCAGGAACATGAAGAGCTTGACCAGCACCCTCTCCTTCTTCCCTTCCTTGACGAACGCGTCGAGTATCTCGGTGAAGTCGGTGAGGGACTTGCCCTTGGTGGCGCTCGTGTCCTGTATGTGTTTGACCCACGGCCCCACCTCGACGGGGGCCATCATGCTCTCCTTCATCCCCCGCCGCATGACCGTGAATATGAGGGCCCCCACTATGACGATGCCTGTCCACTCCACGTAGGGGGAGAGCTGCTCTATCACCGGTGACACGGCCTTGAGCCTCCCGGTTATGAAGTTCACGTACAGGGTGCCAATGAGGCTCATGGCCAGCACGAAGGTGTAGCTGGCGGCTATGCCCCCTATCTCCGCCAGGTACGGGTTCCTGGAGTCCCTGAATATGCCTACCATGGTTATGACGGCGGCCACGGCGAAGCCCCAGTTGATCATGTCCCTTATGAGGAGCACCTGCCCCGAGACGGGGACCCCGGGTGTCGTCATGTAGAGGTTCACCAGCTGTATGGCTATCTGGCCGATGATGAATATGGACGCGGAGCCCGATATGACGCGTATGTAGAACTGCTCCCTTATCTCGGCGACGGCGGACAGTATGTTGTACGTGAAGAAGAGGGCGAACGCCGCGATCACTAGGTAGCCAGCCATCCTGCTGGGCCCGCTTATGGGCTGGAGCACCATGAACACCGCTATTATGGCGGCGAACCCCCCGGCGTAGAGGCCGCTCACTATCACCCTGTTGAGTTTGCCCTCGTACAGTATGCTCAGGAGGGCGCCCAGGTACCAGAGCGTTATGCCCGCCAGCAGCGGCATGAGCACCACGCTTATGCCTACGTGGATGAGCGACTCGGGCATGTAGGGGAGGAACGTGCTGAAGTCGCCTACGGTGTAGGGGGTGGCGAAGCTGATGACGCTGAGCACGAGCGCCACGAACACGTACAGCGCCGTGGCCCTGATGAGTCTGCTCCGGTTCTCAGCTTCCATTCTTCATCAGCTCGACGATTAACTCTATTGTGGCGTTGGTACGCTTAAAGTCCTCCACTGAGATGGGCATGTTGCTGTACATGGCTATCTCGTAGCTTGTGACGAGGTCCTCCAGGGCGGCGTGGGCGTTCACGGGCAGCCTGTCTATGAGGGTGTACTCGAACTCCCGGGGGGTCATGGTGTCGTCTATGTCCCTGTATATGCGCATCATGGAGACGTAGAACCTGTTGAAGAGCTTCACGACGCCCTCCTCGTAGCTGCTGTACTCCAGGGGGACCCCGTCCTCGTACCCTATCCTCTCCCTGCCCGCCGGGAGGACCACCCTGGGCTCGATGAGCTCCTCCTCCTTCATCCGCCTGCTCCTCCTGGCGGCGTAAACGCCTACGCCCATGGCGCCGCTCAGCGCGATTATGATGTTCTGCGGGAACCCGAAGATGAGGGCCAGCAGGTTGTCTGGGGACGGCGGCGGCAGCATGACGCTTACGCCGAAGGACGTGGTGGACCCCACGTAGTAGTCCGTGTCCTCCATCCTCATCCCGATGGTGGCTTCCCCGTCCTCCGGGAAGAGCGCCGGGAAGCTGATCCTGCCCTGGCCGTCGCTCACAAGGTCCATGGTCTTGTTCAGGTACCATACGCGGAGGGTGGCGTTGGCCAGCGGCTCACCTGTGGCCGTCTCCAAGACGTAGCCCCTGTACGTTATGTTCTTGTCGGCGTAGACCCTCTTGGGGCCTGAGATGGCTACGTCGGTCTCCGACATCAGCCTTATGGGCGGGTCGCTGACGCTCTCCAGATACCACCTGTTCTCCAGGGTGTGGGCTATGAGGTCGTAGTCCCCGACCGTCAGCTCCGTGGACGCGTCGCATGTCACGTTGAAGAACCCGTCCTCAGCGAAGCCGACGCCCACGACCAGGCCGGTCTCGTTGTAGTCGGTCTTGTCCGCCTTGAGTATTATCTCCACCTGTGGGCCGCTCACCGCGGAGCCGTTCACGTTGGTCACGGTGCCCCAGACGTTGAACGTCTTCCCCTTGAGCGCCACGGGGTCGTTCCCCGTGATGTTGGTGAAAGTCGCCTCCTTGGTGATGTTGACCTCGCCCTCGTCGTAGTGCTTGGGGGTGGCGTCGAATATGATCCATCCCACGTTGCCCAGGTCCGCCTCGGCGTAGAGGTATGCCTGCTGGGGGAGGACGTACTGGTGCTCTGCCCACGGGTCTATCATGAACCCTATTACCGCCCTCGCGGGGAGGTCGATGCTCCTGGCCATGAGTATGAGCGCGGAGTTGAAGTGGGCGCCTGTGCCCTTCCTGTCGTTGAAGAGGAACCACACGATGGGGTCTATCCCCGTGGGGGGTGGGGTGAACTCCTCGCTGAACTCGTAGTTGTCCCTCAGGTGGTTCTCTATGGCCTTGTACTTCTCATACGGGCTTGTCTTGTCCCTGGTTATCTCCAGCGCCAGCTCCCTGAGCCGCGTCTCTACCCCGATGGGTACTTCGAGGTTGGCCTCCGTTGAGACGGGCGCCGCCGCCCTCAGCGCGGCGTCGGAGAAGGCGTGTATCACGTGGCTCACCCAGTATGGGTCTTTGAACGGCTCTGTTGACGTGAAGCTCTGGGCCTCGGGGTAGTACATGAGGCTGCCGTTGAAATCCGTCACAGACTGTGTGCTGGGCGCCACGGTCACCCACCCCGTGAAAACGGTGAGGGGGTCGACGTAGAACTGGTTGTTGATCGTGGCGGAGGCTCCCGTCGTCTGGTCCGGTATTATATCCCCCTCGTGCGGCTCGGACGCATAGCCGGTGACGGGGTACCATTTGCCGGCCGTGTAGTTCTCCGCGGGCATCCTCCTGAGGTACCTCGTCTTGGGGGGGAGCCGTAGCTCCATGATGGGACCAAGCTTCCTCGGCTCCACGTTGGTTACATCCACCTCGTCTGATGTTTTACCGAGGCTGCCGGGGTCCATTATCGGGTTGACGGGCCCCGGCTTTTCCTCTTCCAGCTCGAGGCGCGTGATGTCTCCTAGTATGTTTATGGCTGCGCTGAGCATCCCGACGCTCAGGGTCAGCACTAGCAGCAGTAGAGCGAGCCTCGCGTACCGGTTCAACCTATTCGAATAGTCTCCCCCAGCGGTTTTATTCTTTTACTAACCGCGGGAGCATTTTTCCGGCTTCTAGCCGTGTTTGTCTCGTTTATCCGCCACGTTCCTTGATTGATGCCTCAAAACTTGTCACTTTTATGAGGAGGAAATGTCAACAATCGTGTCAAGTTATTTCCGGGGCGCGAGAGTAACGCATCGACCCTGATAAATGCTTTAGCACACCCAAGCCCCAAATTAACCATGTGGACCGTCAGATCCGAGTCAGGGAGGCTCCGCGTCGTGCTCGTGCAGGACTCCACGGAGCAGCTGTGGACCAGGAGGATGCCCTTCGCCGGGATGGAGTCCAGCCTTTTATACGTAGAGCGGGACCCCCACGCACAGATGGAGCCCGGCCACGAGGAGTGGCTCCAGCTGCCCGAGATCCTCAGAGACGAGGGCGTCAAGGTATTCGAGGTCAAGTCTATGCTGACGAGGATACTCGAGGACGCTACAGCGGCGGAGCGCGAGGATATGGTCGAGAAGGTCTGGGGCGAGGCGCCGGGGAGACCAGACCCGGGTGAGCTGACGGTGGACCATCTCTTCTGGGGCCACCCGCCTAAACCATACTATGATCGGCGGCAGGACAGGGTGGTTCTCCCCGACTTCAGACGCGTCGCGTGGACCTACACCCGGGACACCAGCTTCACCACCCAGGTCGGGACGGTCGTCTGCAACATGAGGCGGTACAGCCGCCGCCACGAGCCCCGGGTGGTCAAGCTCTGCTACACGCACGACCCGGTCCTAAGCGAGAACGTTGAGATCGTTTACGACGCCAACGACGCCGACGGCGTGTTCAGCGAGCCCCCGTGCGTGGAAGGCGGCGACACCCAGATCATAGACGAGGAGACAATAGCCATAGGCGTCGGCCAACGGTCCACGGTCTCTGGTGTGTTGGAGACCGCGAGGCAGCTGTTCGAGGCGGACACTGACGGCGATCTTAGGTACGTTTGCGCCGTCAGCCTCGCCGAGAGGCCCGCCGTGGACTACATGCACCTGGACGTGACCATCAACTACCCTGACAGGGGCAAGGCGCTCGTCA
This sequence comes from uncultured Candidatus Bathyarchaeia archaeon, assembly GCA_964347405.1. Classification (GTDB taxonomy): domain Archaea; phylum Thermoproteota; class Bathyarchaeia; order TCS64; family TCS64; genus RBG-16-57-9. The sequence goes on from CAYFYM010000178.1 coordinate 4,813, forward strand.
TGCCGTACGTGTACGACACGGAGCTGGTGCCCGGCTACCCGCCGAAGAAGCTTCTGCTGAAGACGCTGGAGGCGGTGAGAGCCCAGAGCGAAGCCCACGGGCGGCCCATGGCGCCGCTAGTTCACCCTGACCACTTCAGGGGCCTCGGTAGGACAACGATCTACGTCAACGAAGGCGGCCACCCCGAGCCTCTTAGGACGGAGAAGAGCTTCTTGGACTTCCTCGTCAAGGAGGATAAGCTGGAGAGGGACGGGCTCATCTACGTGGGCGGCGCCCCCGAGGACCCTCTTGACGTTGTTCACCTGCTGGAGGCCATGATGGAGCAGAGCCGCGGCGCCGCGAACATCGTGACCGTGAAGCCCGGGGTCGTCATCGCCTACGACAGGAACCAGGGGACCAACCAGGCGCTCAGAGACCACGGGGTGAGGGTGCACGAGTGGAGCAGCAGCTACCTGGACCTGCTGGGCGGCCCCCACTGCAGCACCTGCCCCCTATGGCGCGATCCAGCCTAGTTTATGCGCGGTGACGTGCTCGCCCTCCCTTTTCTTCTGTCGTTGGTTTTTTGGATTTATGGCGCTGGCTTCGTGTCGGTCAATGTTCCAGGTGTCGCGTACACCCTTGTACAATCAAAGGCTTACTCATAACCGGATTCGCCTGGATCGATAATATTTGTAAAGCAGGTTTAGGCAGAAAGGAATATTTTTGTATAAAGAAAATTAAATGATTATACAAAAAGTTTGAAATATTGATAAATGTATGTCAATTTGATAGGAACACGCGTATGATACATGGCAAAGTGAAGAAGTCTTATATAGGTTAAAAAAAACTTAAGTTTCGAACATCATGTTAAACGAAAAACAAACGATGTACTTAGCCGTAATAGCTATAGTTCTAGCGACGATCGGTATCGGGTTGTCATATTATAAAATGCCTGGCCCCGAGGGCCCTGCTGGTCCTGTGGGCCCCGAGGGCCCTGCTGGCCCCCCTGGGCCGCCGGGGCCCGAGGCTACGCCTGCCGCCGAGCCAGAGTCTTGCGCGACTTGTCACAAGGACGCGGGTGCCATGCATCAGGCGTCCTATGACGAGCTGTATCAGGATAGCATAGTGGTTTCAGACATGGCCTACGAATATACTGCCCCAAGTACACATACCGTGACATTCACGATGACCAAAGACGGTGAACCCTTTGATGGCACGGACGTAGATTCACTGGGCCTATACTTTGTTCCTTGGACGGGCTCAGCTTTCCAGTTTGAGCCGGCCGCAGGAAGACTGGGCTTAACCGGAGCCATTACCTATGACGGCGCCGGCGTACACACCAGCACCCTCGTCGGAGACGGCGCCGAGTACACGACCGATTTCGGGGATGTGGATGGCCTCGTCGTGCTATATGGTAGAGACGAGGTCGTCGGTAGGCTGCCTGCACGCATCCGTCTGACCAAGTACCCGTTTGCGGGGTTGCTTGAGACGGGGGACGGCGTCGACTACGTCTCCGCAGCCAACAACGATGGCTGCGAGAGATGCCACTCTGTGCCCTACCTGAAGCACGGGTACATCTATGCCCAGGTTGACGGCGACGCCACGAACGACTTCTACACCTGCAAGGCATGCCACTTGGACAACGGTGAGGGCGGCCACTACGAGTGGCAGCTCTTGGTCGATGATCCCGAGAAGGCTGTTGAATGGCTGGGCACGGACGAGGACACGTCCATCTTCACTGCTGAGCAGCTGGCCTCGTTGGAATACAAGACCTCGCTGATGAACGACGTGCACATGTCGCACGCCATGGAGTTCCCCTACCCCCAGTCGATGTCGAACTGCATCGTGTGCCACGAGGACAAGCTTGACCTCATACTGACGGAGGAAAACTTCAACGTCGAGACCTGTAAGAGCTGTCACCCAGTGACCGGCTCCGAGGAATACGGGACAGCCGAGCTCGCTCTAGGGACGATATTGCCGCCGGCTGTTCACGGCGACATGGATCTGGACACGGTTGATTGCGCAAGCTGCCACGACGCTGGAAGCAGCTTCGGCGAGTTCAGCGACATACATCCCGGCTACGATACAATGATCTACGCATCTGAGGGTCTGAGGTACTCTGACGCCATCGTAGTCACGATCGACGACGCCTCCGTGGCAGACGACCTGGTGACTGTTAAATTCAGCGCTGCCGAGGTCACCGACCTTCCAGGGTTCGACGTCGAGGACATCGAGCCCACAGTGATGGTCGGGATGTACGGCTGGGACACGAAGGACTACATCATCGGTCCGCACGAGCGACTCGTGGACGACAACGACGACGGGGAGATATCCAGGAGCAGCGGCGATCAGAGGGCGCTGGAGTACGAGGTAGGCGCCGAGCACCCGCGGGCTTCCACCGTGTCCGCGGAGGGCGGCAGCTGGGAAGTCGTCCTGGACATGTCGACCTGGGGTGACCTGATCGACGACGGCACGGTGAGCAGACTGGAGATCGCTGTAATGCCGGCTCTGGAAGACGCCGACGGCGTCATGATTGCTCTCGACGCCCCCTCCAGGACCTTCGACCTCGCGTCGAACGACTTCGATGACGACTTCTACAGCCCCATCGTGAAGCTTGAAGGATGTGAAAGCTGCCACGACGCGCTGGCGACGAACTACCACTCACCGGACAGAGGCGGAAACGTCGTCGTCTGCAGGCTGTGCCACATAACGAAGGCTGACGGCTCCCATCTGGAGATGCAGTCGAGGTCCATCGACTCCTACGTCCACGCGATCCACTCGATGCAGCCGTTCGATGTCGACGAGATCGACTTCTCGGATCCGGTGGAAGAACTGCACTACGAGCATCACATCGGGTTCCCGTACCCGACACATGGGATCCAGAACTGTGAGTCATGCCACTACGAGGGCGCATACGATGTGCCGGATCAGACGAAGTCGCTGCCTGGGCTGATATCAGCGTCTCATCCGACGCTTGAAGGCTGGGACAGAGACATCGGAGAAATCCCTGAGTACGCCGCTGGTCCGGCCGCCAGGGCGTGCGGTGGATGTCACAGAGCCGAGTTGATAAACGAGGACGAAGCAAGCGAACTAGTGTCCTTCTACCAGCACACAAAGCAGGGCGGCTTCCTCATCGAGGCCGGTGAGGACGACCTCGCCACCATCGTTACAGTGATCGACGACGTCATGGCATACTTCAAATGAGATAACTTGAGGTGGGTGAAAGCCACACCTCGCATTTTTTTAACCGGTGACTAAGCCCCCATCCAGCTGTCTGTACGCGCCGCTCACGGGGTTTGAACTAAGATCAACGTGGCTGCGAAGAGGGGTTCAGGGCTACCTTGGGGTCAGAAGTGGCGGAAGCACCGTTCGTCGGTGAACGCCATGGCTATGCCGTTCTCGTCGCACGCCTCTACGACTTCCCTGTCCCTGACGCTGCCGCCTGGCTGTACGCACGCCGTGACGCCGTGCTCGGCGAGGAGGTCTATGCTGTCCCTGAACGGGAAGAACCCGTCCGAGGCGAGCACGCTGCCCGGCACCGCTTCGCCGTGGCCCCTCATCTCCGCCTTGTCTAGGGCCAGCTTCACCGCGGTCACCCTGTCCTGTTGGCCGGTGCCGATTCCGATGGTGGCGTTTTCCCTGCTGAGGACGACGCCGTTGCTTCGCACGTTCATGCACACGTACCAGCTGAACACTAGGTCCTTGGCCTCCTGCGCCGTGGCTTTCCGCTCCGTCACGTACCGTAGGTCGTCTGGGCCCCTGATCCTTGTGAGCATGGGGGCCTGCAGCACTATGCTTCCGTCGGCCTGGACGCTGATGTCCAGCGGCTCAGGCGGGTCGCCCACGTACCTGCTCAACTTGTCCAGGCCGTCCACCTGCATTATGCGTATGTCCTTCTTCTGCTGGAAGTGCTCCATGCAGCCCGGCCCGTAGCCTGGGGCCACGACGCCCTCGACGTAGCTTGTCATTATCTCCATGGCGGTGTCCTCGTCCACCACGGCGTTGAAGCCCACGACGCTGCCGAAAGCCGCCAGGGCGTCGCAGTCCCTGGCCTTCGCGTAGGTCTCCCGCAGCGGCTCGTCTCCGCTGTTGCGGGCTGCGACGCCGCTGGGGTTCACGTGCTTCATCACGGCGCAGGCGGGCTCATCGAAGTAGCTCACGATTCGCAGGCTGTTGTTCACGTCCTCCAGGTTGGTCATGCTCAGCCCCTTCTTTCCGGATTTAAGCAGCTCGACGTTCCCGACGGTGAGGGGCTTTCCCTCGGGGGCGTAGAGCGCGGCGGGCTGGTGCGGGTTCTCCCCGTACCTGAGGCTCATAGTCTTCCTGTACACAGTCTCGCGGCCGCCCATCTTGATCGTCATCTCCTCAGGGAAAGACTCATCGAGGGCCGTCCTGTACTTCCTCCTCATGGACTTCTTCTTGCTCATGGGTTCTCCTCCAGGTAGGTCGCTATGGCGGAGTCGTATGCCGCCGTCCGCTTGAACGCGGCCCTGGCGTACCTCCGCCTCAGCTCGGCGGTGAGCCTTCCCTTATTCTTCTTGAGGGTGTCCACGACCTCGGGGTACTGGGCCGGGTCGGTCACCACGCAGACGCTGTCGTACAGCAGCGCCGCCTTGGCGGCTGACCTTGTCAACGTGGGGCCGCCTATGTCTATGTTGTCGGCGGCCTCGGCGAGGTCCGCCCCGCCGGCGACGACCTTCTCGAAGGGGTAGAGGTTGCATACCACGAGGTCGATGGGCTCAACGCCGTTCTCCATCATCCACCTCCTGTGGTCGGGGCGGCCCCCGTCGAGGAGGATGCCGCCGTGGACCCTGGGGTGAAGGGTCTTGACGAGGCCGCCGGGGCTCTCGGGGTGGCCCGTGTAGCTGCTGACCTCCACAAGCCTCTCGTACCCAGTCTCCCTGATTCGTCTGGCGGTGCCTCCGCTGGAGATTATCTCGACGCCGTATACATCCAACGCCTCCACCAGCCCCTCAAGGCCGGTCTTGTCGTAGACGCTTATCAAAGCCCTCCCTATCATCGGCTCACCTTACGGGTTAACGCACCGGCGTCGACGCTTTAGGGTTTGCCTTTCACGGGGCTGCAAAGTTGCGTGAAGGGATAAACTAGCGGTGTGACGCGTATACGGGGCTGCTCCACGCCATGGAGCCGTCGCACTGGGTCACCTTCACCCAGTAGGGGTTCACGCCCTCCTCGATGCGCCTGTCTACGATGGTGAACTCCAGGTCCCTGGGCAGCGGCTTGCCTGTTATCGCCTGCACCTTCACGCGTCTGTTGACGGGGCCGGCCTCGACCACCGTGGGCTCGTACCCGACGTCGGCGGGCCTGAACGTGAAGCTGACGGGCTCGCTGTGGAACGTGGCCTCGGCGTCGGGCGGCGCGTCCAGCCTCAATACGACTCCGTCCGGGTCTCCCCCTGTGGTGCTTGTCCACTCCAGCCGCTGGTTGGTGACCCGCCGCACCCCCTGGTCGGGGTAGTCGAACGCGTAGCCCGTGTAGGACAGTATCCTGCCTTTGTCGAGGTAGAGGCCGCCGTCCCAGTTCACCCGTTTGGGCCTGCTCTTGACTCGGGCGCCCATCCACTCCACCTTTATGAGCCTGTCATCGCCGTCGGGGGCGGCGAAGGGGTGCCGGTAGATGGTCTCCGTCCCCCTCATGACCTCCACTGCGTTAAGCGGCTTCGTCCCGTGGACCTGGACGGTGATGGCTGGGGCCGCGTCGGCGTCGTACTCCTCGCCCATCAAGTGGCCGTCCACCTCGAAGCCGAGTATGATCCTCTCGCCGGTGGTCCCGTATGTCCGCCTCGACAGGAACGCCTCCCACAGCGCCTCCTTGGTGAGGGACTCAGCGTAGACAGCGGTGTACCCTCCCTTCGTGGTGAAGTTCTCGCTGGTGAGGGTGAGGCCGGGTCTGCAGGTGTGGTCGTCGCTGGTGGCTATGAACCCCACCTTGTGGCCGCGGCTGAGGGCCTCCTCCAGGAACCACTCGAAGGTGCCGTGGTGGCTGTGGACCTCGATGAGGGGCACCATCTCTGGGTCCCAGTAGCCCAGGTTGGCGTGGCGGCCCCCCACGTGGGCCACAGCCATGACGTCGTCTCTGCCCCTGAGCTCCTCCCAGAGCCTGTCTATGGGGTACCTGTCGGTCTCCTCGTCGCTCCTGTCGTCGATGAGCCAGTGGTCGCTGCGGTGGAGGGGGCCGTCGTCGCCCAGATAGTAGATGTTGTGGTCGCCGCCCGCGGGGGTGAGGCCGCTCCACTCGTAGCCCAGGAACAGCAGGAACCTGCCGGGCTCGGTGTACCTCCTGGTCTTCTCCTTCACCTCCTCCCAGAGCTCCTTGGTGATCTGGAAGTCGTTGCCCTGCCAGCCTCCGAAGTCCATGTTAGCCACTTCCCGCAGGAACCGGAAGTACTCGTCAACGGTGCCGGTGCCCACGGTCTGCTTGGTCTGGCCGTGCATGTCCCCCCAGTAGAGCTTGTACCGTGGCTCCTCCTCCAGCACCGTGACGGGGTTGGACTCCGCCTTGCGGCCGCCGTCGTCAGTTATCTTCAGCGTCCTAACCCCCTCGCCGCCGAGGGCGACGCTGAACCGATGCGCCCCCATGTCTCCTTCGTTGAATGTGTAGGGCTCCACGTCCAGCCCCTCGAACCTCACGGTCCCCCTGTACCCGTCGCATCTGTTGCCGTAGCTGTCAAGCGCCCTGACCACGACCTCGAAGGGCTCCCCCGAGGCCGCCCCAGAGGATGCCGCCACCTCCAGCGATTCCGCGGGGCCGCCGACGATGCATACGTGGGGCGACTCCGTGATCTCCTCGAACCTGCCTGTGCCGAAGGGGTCCACCAGCACCTTGAACACGTGCTCCTGCTCCCTGAAGGTCTGGGCCCTGAGCCCGGGGCCGCCTCGGCTCCTGTCCCCGTAGACGATGGTGACGGTGTCATCCTCGTATAGGCTTCCGTCACGTACGTCCACCTGGAGGGCCGCCCTGAATGGCCTTATGTGGCCGCGGCTGCTGAACATGCACTCGAGCCTCACGTCCCTGTCAGTGGAGACGGTGGTGTACCCGGACCCGGCGGGGTCGCTGAACTGGGGGGCCTCCTCGTCGCTCACGCTTCTCCGCGCCACCCTCACGCTGCCGCCGTCGTCTATCCCGTACCTCCCCACGTGGTAGACCAGGGTCCACGTCGCCATGCTCCCGGCGACTACGTCGGTGTCGGGCGTTATCTCTGCCCATCCAAGCCATGACCTGTTCAAAACAGTCACCTATCTAGATACTCGGCGGCCGCGGATGTAAAACCTACTAGGGAAAATGGGGTTAGAGTCTGCCCGGGCCGGGGCGCATGATGTCGTGGGGCGCCGTCTCCTGGGCTCCCCGCTCGGTTATGAGGGCTAGCTTGGCCTTCTCCCACATCTCCGGTATGGTCCTGGCGCCCACGTACCCCATGGCCGCCTTGAGTCCGCCAGTGAACTCGCCCAGTATGTCCTTCACTGGTCCCCTGTACGGCACCCATCCCTCGACGCCCTCGTTCACGGACTTGGAGGGCTGGCTGTACCTGTCCTGCGCGTACCGTTTCTTGCGCGCCCTTTCGCTGCCCATGCCGTAGTACTCCTTGTAGTAGCGTCCCTCCATGGCGACTAGCCTGCCGGGGCTCTCCCTGCAGCCGGCGAAGACGTTTCCCATCATGGCGCATGAGGCGCCGACGGCCATGGCTACTGCTATGTCGCCGGGGTTCCTCATGCCGCCGTCCGCGATTATCGGCGTGTCCGCGCCGTACTTCTCGACGGCGTCCGCGACCCTGCTGGTGGCGTAGAGCGTGGGGGCGCCGGCGCGTGTGACGACGCTGGTGCTGCAGATGCTTCCGCTGCCTATGCCCACCCTGAGCCCGGCGACGCCGTCCAGCTTCGTGACGACGTCCTCCGCGGCCTCGTAGGTGCCTATGTTGCCGACTATGACCTCCGCCTCCACCTCCCCGAGTATCTTCTTAGCCGCTTCGAAGCAGTTCTTGTTGTGGAAGTGGGACACGTCGAGCACCAGCACGTCCACGTACCTGTCCAGCGCCTTGGCCCTGGGCAGGTCGAAGGGGCTTATCGCCGCGGCGCATATTAGGCGGCCCTCCTCGTCCCTGACGGCGTCCTGGTACGTCCCCTTGAGGGTGATGTCCTTCATGGTGATGAGGCCCCTCACCCTCCTGTCCCCGTTTACTATGGGCAGCTTCTCTATCCTGTGCTCGTGGAGTATCTTCTTGGCCTCCTCCAGGCTCGTGTCCTCGGTGCCCGTGACGACGCTCTCGGTCATGACGTCCTCGACCTTGAGGCTGCTCTCCGCGAGGCGGACGTCCCTCCAGGTGACTATCCCCACCAGCCTGTCCCCGTCCTCGACGACGGGGAACCCCTTGATGTTGTGCTCCTCCATGAGCGTCAGCAGCTCCTCCACCGTGTGTCCCGGGTCGACGGTGATGACGTCTCTGATTATGACGGCCTCGGCGCGTTTGACGCTGCGGGCCATGGCCACCTCCTCCTTGGCGCTGCAGTTCCTGTGCAGCACGCCTATGGCCCCCTCCCGTGCGAGGGCTATGGCCATCTCCGCCTCGGTGACTGTGTCCATGGGGGACGCCACGAGGGGGATGTTGAGCGCCACGCGCCGGCTGAACCGTGTCTTGACGTCGGCGTCGCTGGGCTCCACGTTGGTCCACCCCGGGAGAAGAAGAACGTCGTTGAAGGTGAGGGCTTTTTCCGCGTCTTCGAACTTTTGACGGAAACCCATTCCTTACACCATTTTAGACACCCTTCTGATTTACGCGCTTAATATATCTTTGGGTATGCGGGGATAGAAAATTATACTAAACATGCAACACGTCCTTCACTGATGTTTTATGCGGCCGCATGGGTCAGGTAAGGTAGGAGGATGAAACCACGCCCCTGGTGAAGACCATGTGCGCCCGGGACTGCCCGGACGCGTGCTTCCTCGACGTCGAGGTCAGGGACGGCGTCGTCGTATCCGTGAGGGCCAGCGAAGAGAACCCAGTCACCGCCGGCATCACGTGCCCCAGGGCCCTAGGCGACCCGCAGAGGCTCTACAGCATGGACAGGGTGCTGAACCCGTACGTAAGGGAGACCAGGGAGGGGCAGCGGTTCAAGCTCTCCACGTGGGACGACGCCCTGGGCCTCGTGGCCCAGCGGCTCAGGGAGGCCCTCGAGACGAGCGGCCAGGAGTCCGTACTGCTTCTAGACTACTACGGCAACACGGGGCTCCTGTCAAGCGGGTATAGCAGGCGACTGTGGACCGCGCTGGGCGCGACGCGCACCGACGAGGCGGTGTGCTCCGCGTCGGGGCACGCCGCCCTGGGGCTCCACTACGGCCTCAGCTACGGCGTGGAGCCGGAGGAGCTGCTGGACAGGAACATCATCGTGTTCTGGGGGTTCAACGCCAGGAACAGCAGCCCCCACACGTGGGCGCTGGCGCTCAGGGCCAGGAGGGAGAACGACGCCGCCATAGTGGTGGTGGACCCCCGCCGATCCGAGTCCACGTCCATGGCCGACCTCTGGCTCTACCCGGCGCCGGGCAGCGACGTCGCCCTCTGCTACGGGTTGGCGAGGCACCTCATCACGGGCGGCCACGTAAACGAGAGCTTCATCGATAAACATTGCGCGGGTTATGATGCGTACGCCGAGGAGGCCATGCGGTGGACGCCGGAGCGGGTCGAGGCCGTGACCGGCGTATCAAATATGGGCGTAGAGTCCCTGGGCGACGCACTGGTCGAGTACGGGGACCCCGTCTTCATGATGGGCATCGGCCTCAACAAGAGCCTCCAGGGCGCCGAGTCAGTCAGGGCTGTCTCCCTGATCCCGGCGCTCCTCGGGCAGCACCGAGGCTTCTACTACACCAACAGCAGGGGCAGGTACCTCTCCGGGGACCTGGAGGGCAGAACGCTCATAGGCACAGCCCCGCGTGTGGTGAGTCAGATATCCATAGGAGAGAGGCTCACGGCCGGCGAGTTCCGCTTCGTCTACGTCCAGGGCATGAACCCCGCCCTCACCCTCCCCGACTCGGGCAGCGTCAAGGCGGGGCTGACTCGCGACGACGTGTTCCTCGTGGTCCACGACACCCACCTCACAGAGACGTGCCGCCTCGCGGACGTCGTACTCCCCGCCGCCACCTACCTGGAGAAGGATGACATCGTGCTGAGCGACTCTCACCCCTATGTCAGGAAGGCGTGCAGGGCCGTGGAGCCTTGGGGGAGGAGCAGGGGCGAGGTGTGGGTGATGAGGGAGTTGGCCCGCCGCCTGGGCGTCACGGAGGAATGGGTTTACGGCGACCCGTGGGTCGAGGCTGGGCGAGTGCTGGAGGAAGCGTTCATGGATGGAGGCTACCGGGACTTGATGGATGGTTCATCGGTGAGGCTTCGTATGCGGCCCGCCGACGAGTACCAGACGCCCTCCGGCAGGATAGAGTTCTTCTCCACGGCAGTCGGCGAAGGTGTTTCGCAGCTGCCAGCTCAGATGGACCTCTGCCGCGCCCCGGACGAGTATGTACTCATTAGCAGCAGCCTCCCCCGGTACACCCACACCCAGTTCAGGGACGTGTACGGCGAGATACCCCTCCAGGTCTGGGTGAACCCCTTGGACGCGGAGAGACACGGCGTCGAAGAGGGGTCCGAGGTGACCCTGTTCAACGAAGGCGGCCGGCTCAGGCTCACCGCGGTGGTCACGGACAGTGTCCCCCGGGGGGTGCTCTGGACGCCGAGGGAGCTGGTTGACGGCGACGGCAACCCGCAGAACGCCCTCACCCCCGGGGAGCCTCAGGCGCTGGGGGGCGGCCCCGGCTTCAACTCCACCCGGGTGAGGATACTCTAGGACATTTTTTACGTGTAGACGGAGGATCTCAGCGTATGAGGTTCATCTCGGAGGTCTTCGACAGGTACCCGGAGGCGCACGTGGGCGTGCTGGTGGCTGAGGAAATCAGGGTGGAGAGGGGGGACGCGGCCCTGGAGGAGGTGAAGGCCCAGGCGCTGCGCGCCGCGGAGGAGAAGCTGGGAGGCGTGCCCGCGACGCGGCACCCTTTCATCGCGTCTTGGAGGGAGATGTACCGCAGCTTCGGCACCAAGCCCGGGGACTACAGGCCGTCCGCGGAGGCCCTGGTGAGGAGGGCGTTGAAGACGGGCAGGCTTCCAACCATAAACGCCGCCGTGGACGCCTACAACGCCGTCTCCGTGATGCACCTGATACCCATGGGAGGGTTCGACCTCGACCGTGTGGTGGGCGACATAACGCTGAGGTTCTCCCCGGGGGGCGAGGAGTTCACACCCCTGGGCTCCGACAAGAGAGAGGAGACCTACGCTGGGGAGGTCGTCTACGCCGACGACGAGAGGATACTGACCCGGAGGTGGAACTACAGGGACTGCGACGAGACAAAGATTACTGGGGAGACGCGGAGCGTTGTGCTTTTCATCGACGGCCCGGAGGGTGTCCCACGCTCGTCCGTCGAGGACGCTCTACTGGACCTGGAGAATATGCTTACCCGGCACTGTGGAGGGATGTACGACTCCGGGGTCGCGTGGCGAGATGAAAAAGAGGTTACCCTAACGCAATAAAGTTGGTGGGGGCACTACTTCTCCACGTTGTACTTGTCGTAGAGCTTCATGAGCAGCCTGTTGAGCTCCCTGGCCCGCTCCTCAGACTCCGATGGCTTGAGCTCCTCGCACTCGTAGCCCACAACCTCCCTCATGTGCTCCACGTTTTCCTCGCAGAACACCACGGTGCCGTCGTCCTTGATCGTCTCTATGCCGTCGATCCTTCCGCCCTCCTCGTTTATGCGCACGGCCTCCTCTCGGCTGATGCCGGGTAGGACCACCTCGGCGTCTTTCTCGGAGAGCCTGCACGGGTAGCCTCCGGGCAGCCCGGCGACGCCGGTGACGCAGGTGTGGACCTCGCCGGTGTTGTAGTATACGGCCAGCACATGTTTGAGGAAGCTCGAGGCGGTCCGCATCTGGTCTACGAGGGCGCTCTTGAACTGGCCCGGCGCCCCGTAACCTGCTTCGACGTAGAGCCTGGTGATCTTCTCGTTGGGGAACCTGTCGGTGACGTCCACGCCGTCCACCAGTATCTTGACCCAGTAGGGTCCGTCCATGCGGGCCGTGTAGTACGTGCCGTGGTGGCCGACGCCGTAGACCTGGACGCTCCTGTAGGGAACCTCCAGCTCGCGGGCCACTATGCGTTTGACCCTGCTCATGCCCAG
>CAYFYM010000179.1:0-11020 GCA_964347405.1 uncultured Candidatus Bathyarchaeia archaeon
AATGGGTCCAGGGTCTGCCTCTGGATGGCCTTGAAGAGGCCCAGCATGCCGTTCCTCGGGCCCTCCAGCCTTATCTCTCCTTTGCTGCACGAGAACCTCAACGTGCCCTTCCTGCCGATGCCGCCCGCCTCTGTGAACTGGAGCCCCGTTATCTGGGCCCAGTTCTCCGTTATTATCTCCTCCCTCTTGAATAGTATGCCCTTCTCCATGAAGAGAAGCAGCCGGACGTTGGTTATGTAGACCCTGTACTTCTCATCGTTGTAGGACACCTGGAAGTCGCTCCAGAAAAGCACCTTCTCCCCACCTAGGAGATAGTCCTCCACGGGCATGATTTGATGAACGTCCGGTGGTCAAATAAAACTACCGCCGCCACCAATGGAACCGTGTTTCTGATTCTTTATAACCTGAACCCTCGTGTGGAGTCCGTGAAGCGTTGGAAGTTCGTCACGGTGCTGCTGACCCTGTACCTGCTGCTCCAGACGCTCGACGTCGCGACTACGCTGTACGGCATATCGTATATGGGGCTCGTCGAGGACAACCCCGACGCCGCTGAGCTCATGGAAGTGAAGGGCCTGAAGGGCGGCATGATGGACATGGCGATGGAGAACCTTTCGCTGGTGCTGCTGCTGGTGATAATGTCTAACTGGAGGATCGGCCCCATAATAGCGGTCACCATCCTGGGCGCCTACAGCGCCCAGTTCATACCTACCGTGCTGAACAACGCCATGTGGATAGCCTTCGGTAGGGGCCTCTTCTTCGAGCAGATGATGCCCCTATACGGTGCCTCGTACCTCCTAGGCGGGGCGGCGACGCTGCTCTACCTGAACCGCGTGGGAGACCTTGAGGAGCTCACGAAGTATATTAGAAGGTGGCTGGGGGAGAGCCCCTTGACGAGGGACGTGTTCGATGTTGACTAGGAGACGCGTTTCCCTGCCTCCGCCAGCATGGGGAGCTTGTGGCCCTTGTTCGCCTGGGTAACCGTGACGAGGTCGTAGGCCCTGAAGCCCAGGCGTTTCAGGTACTCCTCGAGCAGGTAGAGCGCCCTGGCGGCGCCGTTGCCGCTTCCCCCGGCGGCAGCTACCCCCACCGACGCCTTGTCCTTGTACCTTTTGAAGCCGTGATGGGTCTCGCATCTCCTGAGCCTGTCGAGGAACGTTTTACCTGACTCGCTTATATCCCACCAGTAGACGGGCGTAGCGAAGAGCAGCGCGTCCGCGGCGTCTATCTTCTCCCGTATGGCATGGAACTCGTCCTCGAGGATGCAGTTGCCCTCCCGTCTGCACTGCCCCCAGCCGCCGTCGCACGCCTTGCACTTCTTTATGACGTGGTCGTTGAGGTGGATGAGCTCCGTCTCGTGCCCCGCCGACGCGGCGCCTTCGAGGAACCTTGCCGCCGTGGTCGCGGTCAACCCATCCCTGTTTGGGCTTGACTGTATGGCTAGAACCTTCATGTCTATCAATGAGGGGGGCGCGACCGCTGTAGAAAAGGTTTAGCTCTCTAGCCGAAGAACCGGTCCAGGGTCGTCTTCCGCCCGGTCTTGGCGTAGCCCTTTTCCATCTTCTCCACGGCGTTCATCACGCGGCTCTGGCTGAAGCTGTGCTCCCCGCAGAGGAAACCTATTATGGCTGCTGTGTCCGGTCTCCGCCACTCGAGGGTGTAGTCGTCGGTGGTCCGCGGGCGTCTGAATAGCTCCCGTATCTCCTCGACGGGGTGGGGGAACTCTGGGTTCTTGATGTGGGGCAACGCGTCCTCGATGGTGCCGTGTTTCTTGACGAGCTTCAAGGCGGTCTTGGGCCCCACGCCTTTGATGCCGTCCGGGTTGTAGTCGGTGCCAACGAGTATGCCTACGTCTATGAGCTGGTCCCTGGACAGCTCCAGGCCCCGGGTCACCTTATCCAGCTCAACGAGCTCCGGCTCGATCTTTATGTATACGTTTTTCCGGGGCAGCTTCCGGCGGCCGGTTATGGATAGGTTCCTTATGAGACGCGGGGCGCCGTACAGAAGGGAGTCGAAGTCCTGGCTCGCCGCCCCCCAGACGTCGCCCTTAGCCGCCATGTACGCGGTCTGGGCTTCTCCTTCCCCGGGCGCCTGGACCCACGGCACCCCCATGTGGGTGAGCAGGGTCTTGGCGTCTTCAACGATGTCCGTGGTGGCGAGGACGGCTTGCTGGCCGTAGCGGCGCGCCTTCTCGGCGTCGCCTTCTTTGATCGCTTCCTCGTATTTCTTCGAAGCCTGTTTCCGGGTCTCGCGTCTCTGCCTTATCACGGGGGATTTGAACCTGTGCGGTTGGCCGTCGAAGACGTAGACTATCTTGACGCCCGCCTCCATGAGGTTGCTGTTGCGGTAGACCAGGCCGCTGAGGTGGCTCGTGACCCTCCCCTTGTAATCCCTGAGGGGCTCTCCGCCTCGGCCCCGGATTATAGACAGGAACTGGTAGAGTATGTTGTTTCCGTCGAAGGCGACGGCGCGCCCCGCGAGGTCGTCTATGGCGATTTTCCGGGGCTGCACTAGGTCTCCCAGCTTGACGCCCAAGGCACCGACTCCTACGCCAGCTCGATGCGTTTCTTGCCTCTCGGGAGACGGTACACTCTGACTAGTCCCTGAATCTCCATCTTCATGAGTATGTGTTCGAGGTCGTTCTCGCTTAGATCGCTGAACCTCTTCTTCGTGTTCTTGTGTAGCTGCTCGAACTTGAGCGCGCCGTTCCGTTTGAGGGTGTCCACGATCACCGATGGTAATAGTTTCCACTGCATCTTCTTCACCTACGCTATGTCTATCGGCGGCTTACCTGACTCCTGGAACCGCGCCTGGGTGTCTCTGTACCATTTCTCCATCTGGGGCGTTATGCTCGGTCCTATGTCCGACATGGCTGTCTCGAAGTCTGAGAACCCGACCGAGGAGACCTCGGTGTCCCGTCTCAGCGCGTATAGCCCGGCCTCCCGCACCACGGAGTCTATGTCTGCGCCGGAGTATCCGTCCATCCTTCTCGCTAGGGCTTCAAGGCTCACGTTCTCTTCCAGCGGCATCTCCTTGGTCTTTATCTCCAGTATGCGGAGCCTGGCCTCCATGTCCGGCGGCGGCACGTATACCCTTCTGTCGAACCTCCCCGGCCTCAGGACGGCCGGGTCTATGATGTCGGGTCTGTTGGTGGCGGATAGGACGACGACGTTCTGTAGGCTGATGAGGCCGTCTATCTCCGTGAGGAGCTGGCTTATCACGCGCTCCGTGACTCTGCTGTCGGCGGCGCTGCCCCTCTGGGGGACGAGGGCGTCGAACTCGTCGAAGAAGATGATGCTGGGCGCCGCCATGCGGGCCTTCCTGAATATCTCCCTTATCGCCTTCTCCGACTCTCCCACCCACTTGCTGAATATCTCGGGGCCCCTCACGCTGATGAAGTTGGCCTCGCTCTCGGTGGCCACCGCCCTCGCGAGCAGCGTCTTGCCGCAGCCAGGCGGCCCGTGGAGCAGTATGCCCTTGGGCGCGTTGATGCCTAGGCGCGTGAACCTCTCGGGGTTCTTGAGCGGCCACTCAACGGCCTCTTTGAGGTTCTGCTTCACCTCCTCCAGTCCACCCACCTCGTCCCAAGGTATGTTGGGCGACTCTATGTAGACCTCGCGCATGGCTGTGGGCGTTATCTCCCTGAAGGCGTCGAGCACGTCGGCGTTGTTAACCACCATCTGGTCCAGGACCTCGTGGGGTATCCTCTTCTCCTCAAGGTTGATCCGGGGGAGGTACCGGCGCAGCGCCTTCATGGCGGCCTCCCTGCTAAGCGCCTCCAAGTCCGCACCCGTGTATCCGTGGGTTATCTCGGAGACTCGTTGCAGGTTGACGTCTTCCGCAAGGGGCATACCCCTTGTGTGTATCTGGAGTATCTCGGTCCTGCCGGCCCTGTCGGGTATGCCTATCTCGATCTCCCTGTCGAAGCGGCCGGGGCGCCTCAGCGCCTCGTCAATGGCGTCGGGCCTGTTCGTGGCTCCTATGACTATGATGTGGCCTCTGCCCTTGAGGCCGTCCATGGACGCCAGCAGTTGGGCGACCACCCTGCGCTCCACTTCCCCGGTTACCTCGCTGCGCTTGGGTGCTATGGCGTCCAGCTCGTCTATGAATAGTATGCTGGGCGCGTTCTTCTCGGCGTCCTCGAACATCTTACGCATCCTTGCCTCGGACTCGCCGTAGAACTTGCTCATGATCTCTGGGCCGTTGATCGCGTAGAAGTTTGCCTCGCTCTCGTTTGCCACGGCCCTAGCGAGCAGCGTCTTGCCGCAGCCCGGCGGCCCGTGGAGCAGCACCCCTTTCGGCGGGTCGATGCCAAGGCGCTGGAATATCTCGGGGTGCCTGAGGGGGAGCTCAACCATCTCCCTTATGCGCCTGATCTCCTCGTCTAGGCCGCCTATGTCCTCGTACGTGGTCCTGCTGGGCATCTCAAGCTCTGGCACGGGCTCGCTCATGATGCTTATTTCGGTGGTGGGCGCGATCTTGACTATGCCTGCTGGGCGTGTGCTGACCACCATGAACGGAACGCTGTGACCCAGCATCATTATGAGTATGGTGTCGCCGCGGGTCGCGGGCCTGTCGATTAGCCTGTCCTTCACGAACCTGATGAAGTCGTTGTCTACGCTTATCCTTATGTCAACTGGGGCCAGCTTCACGGTTGAAGCGTACTCGGCGTCCGCCTTCTTCACCGTCACAAACTCGTTTATCGAGACGCTGCAGTTCTTCCGGATGAAGCCGTCGATCCTTATCATCCCGAGGCCCTGATCCTCCGGGTACGCCGTCCAAGCTTTGTTTGATGATGCCGCGACCACCGAGATCTACACGATGTCGCCGACGGTCACCCCCAGCGTCTTCATGGTCTCCGAGTCCATCCTAGCTATGCTTCTGCCCACGTCTCGCTGCTGCTTCGCCTCTGATACCTTTAACTGGACGCTGGTCAACTATGTTTTCACCTAAAGTGGTTCTCAATTCCATGAACACGGAGCCCGTTATAAATATTAGTCATGGCTCGTCGCCGATAGACAGGTACATCTATGCTTATATCACGCCAGTGGACTCGGCAAGCTCCCATGCGGCGTCGTGGTCCAGTTTGATCCTGCTTAGCAGCGTATACCTCTCAGGCCGGATGGACCGGGCGATCGTCAGGGCCTCTATGACGGTATCCGGCTCTATCCCTAGTTCCTTCGCTGACGTGGGGGCGCCGATTGTGCTGAGGCTGTCACGGTAGATCTCCCAGTCGAGGCCGTGGAGCTTCGCCATCATTACCACCCCGACTCCGCACTGTTCGCCGTGAAGCGCCGGTTTCTCCGCTATCATGTCCAGGGCGTGGCTAAACAGGTGAGCCGAGCCGCTTGTGGGTCTGCTGCTGCCCGCTATGCTCATGGCCACCCCGCAGCTTACGAGCGCCTCGAGGAGGGTCCTTATGCCCTCCTGAGTCCGTTTCCTTATGAGGTCGGCGCTCTTCATGACGTGCTCGGAGCTCATGAGGCTGAGGCTGGCCGCGTAGCCGCCGTAGTAGTCGCCGTTCTCCTCGTGGGCGAGCCTCCAGTCCCTCACCTCTGTGGCTTTGGATATTATGTCGCCGCACCCCGACGCCGTGAACCGGTAAGGTGACTCCGCGATTATCTTGCTGTCTATGACCACGGCAATGGGCGAGGCGGCCTTCGCCGTGTACGGCATGCCCATGCCTTTCACAGATGCCAGGCTGCTGGCTATCCCGTCGTGGCTCGCCACAGTAGGGACGCTGATGAACAGCTTGCCCGTCTTATACGCTGATAGCTTGGCCACGTCAATGTTCCTGCCTCCCCCCACACCGATGACCACGTCGACGTCGTTCTTCAGCGCTTTATGGTTCACCTTCTCCACGGTGTCAAGCGTCGCGTCTTCCACTATGACACACTCAGCGTCAACGCCTTCGGTTCTTAGAATCTCTTCGGCTCTCCCGCCTGCCACCTTATAAGTTGTTTCACCCGTGACGATCAGGGCTCTATTTATGTCGAGTTCACCGCATATGGGACAGAGCCGGCCCAGCACCTGCTCACCCACAATCACTATTCTCGGGAGATCGATCCTGTGTATCGCGTTGTGTCTCTCAGACAAAGTCAAACCCATTATACCGTTCCATTACAGGGGTGTTATTCACTTTAAGGATAGATATGTGTTTGCCATATTAGAAACACTTTATAAAGAGGCACATTTTTAAACTACTTGGTCTTCCTTTTTAGGATACCTCTCTCTTAACTACTTGTTTAGGGGAAATCAAAATGAAAATGGGAACAGAGATGCTCAAGGGGACAACTACGGTGGGAGTAGTCTGCAGTGACGGAGTCATCCTCGGTACCGACACCCGGGCTACGATAGGTAACTTCGTTGCAAGTAAGCGCGCCAAGAAGGTTTACAAGATAACCGACAACTTGGCCATGACGATAGCTGGCGGCGTCGCCGTCGCCCAGCGGGTCGTCGAGATACTCAAGATAAACGCGAGGCTCTACGAGCTTGAGAAGAACAGGTCCATCCCGGTGAAATCTGCTGCTCGTCTCGTCTCGAACCTGCTGTTCAGCAACCGTGAGACGGGTAACCCTCTCCCGATGCAGGCACTCGTAGGCGGATTCGACCTGACAGGGCCCCACGTCTTCAACCTAGATCCTTACGGCAGCCTAACCGAGGAGAAAATGGTGTCAACCGGCTCAGGGTCGCCCTTCGCATACGGCGTACTCGAGAGCCAGTACAGAGAAGACGCCAAGGTGGACGAGATGATATCCATCGTGGTGAAGGCCGTGGACTCGGCCATGAAGCGGGACGTCGCCAGCGGCGACAGCTTCGACGTAGCCGTCATAGACGATTCCGGGTACAGAGAGCTGTCCGCTGAGGAAAAGACAGCCATACTCAACAACTGAGATCGGTAAAATGAGGGAAAACACGCAGGGCTTATCCTACTCGGAGATAAGGCAGGCGATACTCGATAAGATACCCCCGGAGGTCGGGATCACCCGCATAGAGTTCGAGGGGCCTAGGCTTGCCATATACTGCCACAAGCCCGAGATACTGCAGGAAAGAAGCCACATAATCGGGGACATAGCAGGCACGATCAAGAAACGAATAGTGATCCGAAGCGACCCCTCCGTGAGGATGCCTGAGGCCCAGTCCGAGATAATAATCAAGGATGTGCTGGAGGAGGCCGGCCTCGTCCAGGCCTACTTCGACCCCGCGCTAGGGGAGGTGGTCCTGGAGGTCGAGAAGCCCGGCGTAGCCATCGGTAAGAGCGGCTCAAACGTCTTAGAGATCATCAAGGAGACGCACTGGAGCCCGAACTTCGTGCGCTCCCCGCCCATCCCGTCCATGACGATCAAGCAGATCAGGGGCTTCCTCTACAGCAAGAGCAAGGAGAGGGAGCGAGTGCTCAGGGAGACGGGGGAATCCATCTTCAGGCCCATATACCAGCAGTCGGGCGACGTCAGGGTGACGTTCCTCGGCGGCAGCAGGCAGGTGGGCAGGTCGGCCATCCTCGTCAAGACCCGTGAGAGCCAGATACTCCTCGACTGCGGGATAAACCCCGGCAGCAGGAGACCCATCCAGAGCTACCCGCGGCTGGACGTGGAGGAGTTCGACATAACCAGCCTGGACGCCGTCGTCGTCACCCACGCCCACCTCGACCACTGCGGGTTCCTCCCGTACCTCTACAAGTACGGGTACAGCGGCCCCGTCTACTGCAGCGAGCCGACGGGCAGCGTGATGACCCTCCTCCAGAGCGACTACATAGACGTCACACGGAAGGAGGGAAACGTGCCGCCGTACAGCACCGACGACATATCCGAGGCCATACTGCACACCATCCCCCTCGACTACGGGGACGTGACCGACGTCAGCCCAGACGTCAGGCTCACGCTGCATAACGCAGGCCACATCCTCGGCTCAAGCCTCGTCCACCTACACATAGGCAAGGGCCTCCACAACATCGTCTATACCGGCGACTTCAAGTACGGGCCCACGGCTCTGCTACAGCCAGCGGCCGCCTACTTCCCCAGGGTAGAGACGCTGATAATGGAGGCTACCTACGGTAACCCCGACAACGTGTCTCCCAGCCGCGACGAGACGGACGCCGAGTTCGTCGGCATAGCGAACCGCATCCTCAAGGGGGGGAAGGTGCTGATACCGGTGCCAGCCGTGGGCAGAGCCCAGGAGATACTGATGGTCATAAACAAGTACATGCAGAGCGGCGACCTCCTGGAGGTGCCCGTCTACATAGAGGGGATGATCAGCGAGGCCACCGGCATCCACACCGCGTACCCGGGCTACCTGAGCCACGAGATAAGGGACCAGATACTTAAGCAGGGCGTCAACCCCTTCGAGAGCGACTACTTCACAGTGGTGAAGCAGCACGAAAGCCGCGACGAGATCGTGGAGGGGGGCCCATGCATAATCATGGCCACCGCGGGCATGATGGAGGGGGGCCCGGTGCTGGACTACTTCAAGCGGCTGGCGCCCTTCGACGAGAACGGCCTCATCTTCGTCAGCTACCAGGTCACCGGCACGATGGGCCAACGCGTCCAGTCCGGGATGGGCTCGGCCCAGCTATACAACCGGGACGGCAAGATGGAGGTCATAAACATCGAGATGAACACCCACACCGTGCACGGCTTCTCCGGGCACAGCGACAGGAGGCAGCTAGTCAACTACGTGCGCAGGCTACGGCCGCAGCCGAAGAGGGTGTTCGTGGTCCACGGCGAAGAATCCAAGTGCGAGCACCTCGCTAGAACCGTGTCAAGGATGCGTAGAGTGCGCGGACACGCGCCGAGGCTGCTGGACACCTTCAGGCTGGCCTAGTCCCGGCTCCGCCAGATCCTGATGTTCTTCGGCGTCACTATGACCCTTTCCTCGCCGAGGCGGGCTATGTCCCCCTCGATGAGCTGGGCGTACTCGTTGAGCTCGTTTATGCCGCGTTTGACGTCCTCTATGTTGTGCTTGGCGAGGGGGCTCACGTTACAGATGACAATGTTACCCGCCCTCACTTCAGCCTTTATCACGTCGATGTCCTCGTAGGCTCTGAGGGGGATCGCCTTGATGTACCGTGACGTAGAAAGCTCGCGCTCCTCCTCGGATTTGCCTACCAGCCTGTCAAGCATATGCCTCACTAACTATTTCCTTACTGTTATATAATATGTTAATGGAGGTTTTGTATAGATTTTTCCATATAAAACAGGGTTTTCAGCGTTTTTCCCAGGTTTTCACAGGCATGTTTTATTTTATGCAGCCGCTCATCTACATGTTGAAAGGATATGTTGTTCATTTCTGACGCCGACGTCGAGAAGCTGCTGGACATGGGGGAGGCCATCGACGCCGTGGAGGAGGCGTTCAGGGAGTACGCAGACGGGAACGTGGTGATGCCCGCGAGGAGCACCATAATGGTGCCTAGGCACAACGGCAGCATAAGCTTCATGCCCAGCTACCTCACCGGCCTCGACGCCCAGGCCACGAAGATCATCAGCATCTACCCAGACAACAGGGAGAAGGGGCTGCCCACAACCGTCGCGTGGATAGTGGTCAACGACCCGGAGACGGGTATTGTCGAGGCGTTCATGGACGCCACGTACTTGACGGCCGTGAGGACCGGCGCGGTGACGGGCGTCGCTGCACGGTACCTGGCGCCGGAGGACGCGAGGGTCGCCGCCGTCTTCGGGGCGGGCGTTCAGGGGCGAACCCAGGCATGGGCCGCGTGCACGGTGAGGGACATCGAGCGCGTCTACGTCTACGATCTGGTCGAGGAGGCCCGTGAACGGTTCGCCGAGGAGATGACGGGGAAGCTGGGGGTGGAGGTGGTCCCCGCGGAGACGGGGGAGGAGGCCTGCAGGGACGCGGATATAGTGCTGACGGCCACCACCAGCTCTAAGCCGGTGCTTAGGCGGGGGTGGCTGAAGGACGTGGTTCACGTGAGCGCCATAGGGGCGTTCTACCCCGACTGGAGGGAGCTGGACACGGCCACGGTGGCGGGGAGCAAGCTGGTGATCGACGACTATGAGGGGATAATGCTGGAGGCCGGCGACGTGCTCATACCCATAGAGGAGGGCGCCATGACGGAGGACGACATCTACGCGGAGCTGAAGGAGCTGGCGTCGGGCCGGAAGCCGGGGCGCACGCCGGAGGACGGCGTGACGGTCTTCAAGTCGGTGGGCATAGCGATACAGGACAGCAGCGTAGCGAACCTGGTGCTCAGCAAGCTGAGAGACTGACCCGGCTTCCCTACCTCATGAATGACGTCACACTACCTGCTGATGGTTTACCCTCACTGTTTTATTCCAGCTAATTCATAGTAAACCGATTCAAGGGACCTGAGGGGTGTTTGAAACGGCTAAGAGGTTCAAGGTCACGATAGACGAGGACAGGTGTAAGGGGTGCCTGATATGCGTCCACGTCTGCGAGCAGCGTGGAGGCGGTATACTGAGGCCGTCGGACAGGAAGACGGCGCTGGGCGGCGACAAGCCTGTGCCGGATGGGGAGTGCATAGGCTGCCGCTGGTGCGAGAGGTACTGCCCGGACTTCGCGGTGTACGTGGAGGAGATACAGGATGCTTGACCCCGGTAAGCACCTGGCTCTGGGAAACGTGGCGTGCGCAGAGGGCGCGTTGAGGGCGGGGTGCAGGTTCTTCGCAGGCTACCCGATCACGCCGGCTAGCGAGATCAGCCACCACATCGCCGCCGAGATACCCAAGGTCGGCGGCTTCTACGTCCAGATGGAGGACGAGATCGGGAGCATAGCCAGCGTGATCGGCGCCAGCTGGGCGGGGGCAAAGGCCATGACTGCTACGAGCGGCCCCGGGTACAGCCTTATGCAGGAGAACATCGGGTACGCCCACATGACGGAGACGCCGCTGGTGCTTGTGAACGTGCAGCGCAGCGGCCCAAGCACGGGGCAGGCCACGCAGCCGGGGCAGCAGGACATCATGCAGGCCAGGTACGGGAGCCACGGGGACTACGAGGTTATAGCCGTAAGCCCGTGGAGCGTCCAGGAGATGTTCGACCTCACCGTCCGG
>CAYFYM010000180.1:0-21814 GCA_964347405.1 uncultured Candidatus Bathyarchaeia archaeon
GGAGAGGGGAAGGCGGAGGCGTCCAGGGCACCGTCAGCTACGCCGGAGAGGACACCTCCGGGCTGGGGATTGGGCCCAAGATACTCGGCTCCCTCGAGTCGATGTACAGGAGGGCGGCGGCGACGGGGGGGAGGAAGAGCCAGAGGGTCAAAGGCAGGGGCTCATCGGGAGGCAGAAGGGCGCGGGTAGCCTCATCGTCTTCAAGGGGCAGGTACGCGTGGTACCAGGTCCCGGAGGGTAGGCCCAGGGACGTCGCCGTCGTGCCCACCATCAAGGCCGCCTCCCTTAAGCAGTTTGAGAGGCCGCGACGCGGCAAGGGGCTGGTGATCACGCCTGAGGACGTCAGGGAGAAGGTCAGGGAGTACTCCGCCCCATACTCCATAGTCCTCCTCGTGGACATGAGCCTCAGCATGATCGAGTCCATGGAAAACATAGTGGAGACCATCTACAGCCTCCACGGAGAGGTGTACCGCCGCCGCGACCGGGTCGGCCTGGTGGTCTTCAAGGGCAAGAAGGCGTATACGCTGCAGCACCCCACCCGGAACCTGGACCTAGTGGTCCAGAGGCTGCGGGAGGTGGGCGCCAGCGACTTCACGCCCTTCGCCGCAGGCCTGTTCCAGGCCTGGAAGACTCTGAAGCAGGAGAAGCTGCGGAACAGCGACGCCGTGCCGCACCTTTACGTGGTCTCCGACGGGATAGTCAACGTCCCGCTAGACACGCCCCTCTCCCCCCTAACCAGGCGTAGGTACACAAGCGACGCCCAGGCAGACGCTTTCGACGTAGCCAGGCTCCTAGTGAAGGAGGAGATAAAGGTCCACGTCTTCAACACCAAGCACAACAGCGAGGAGGGGCTCCCATCCATTGAGGAGGATAACAGGATCAGGCTGAAGCCCACCCAGTTCCTCCAGAAACTGGCCCAGGCCTCAAAAGGCGAGTACGTGGGTTTGAGGCTCCAGAGAAGCCGGCAGTGACCCGCCTCCCCTGGTCTGTGCGTCTAGGCCGCTGCTATCCTTCTTCGAGTAAGCAGAGGAAAGGGGGTTACCTGGGCCAGCACGCCTCGATGACCCTGAGCCCGTTGAGGCCCATAACCTTGGCGACCTCTGTGTCGCTATAGCCGTCCCTGACGAGGCCGCGTGCGATGTTGGGGAAGTCCGTCGGGCTCTCTAACCCTTTCACGTGGTCCAGGTCCCTGACCATCTCGCCGCTGTCGAACACCTTGGGCATGTACCTTGGTCGTTCACGGGGGTAGTGGCCGGTTCCCCGGGGCTTGTTCACGGTGCCTCTGGGGCCCCGCCTGTAGAGGCCTGCGTGGTCGCCCCAGAGGGTGTCGGGGCCGGCGCCGACGTGGTCCACGCCGAGGAGGTCTATGAGGTACTCCATATGCTCCAGGAGGCACTCGATGGAAGCCTCCGGGTGTTTCTCTGTGCGGGGCGCGAACCCCGCAACCTCCACGCCGACGACGCCGCCCTTCTCGGCGCATGCCTGGTGGACGTCGTCGGGCAGCATCCTGGCGTTGTCGGTGAGGGCCCTGCTGCCGACGTGGCTTATGAGGAGAGGCTTGTCGCTGGCCTCCACGGCGTCCATGGCAGTCCTGTCGCCTGCGTGGCTCACGTCGACGACGACGCCAGTCTTGTTCATCCGTTTCACGGCGTCGTAGCCGAGGTCTGTGAGGCCGCCGTCCCCCAGCTCGCTGAGGCCGCTGCCCAACGTGTTGCTCTCGCTGTAGACGACGCCCATGCTTCGGACCCCGAGACCGAATAGGAGGTCCACCTTGTCTACGTCGCGGTCGATGGCGCTGGCCTGCTCTATGGTGTTGACGAGGGCCACCTTCCCGTCACTGTGAGCCCTCTTGATGTCGTCCACCGTCCTGGCCACGACGACGAAGCCCTGGTGGTCGTAGTCGCACTGCCTCATCCCCAGGAACTCGACGACCCTGTCGAAGGTCGGGCACACGCAGTTATCGAACACAGCGTCGCAGCCAGACGCCGCGAGGCCCTCGTAGCCTGTGAAGACCCTGGCCCTGGCTCCTCGGGGCAGTGGCTCGGCGGGGAAAACGTCGAGGTGCTCGTGGAGGCTTATGACGATGTTCTTCTCTAGTATCTCCTGGACCCTGCCCTCTTGGTCCTTGGTGAGCCCGAAGTCGTATGGCGGGACACGCCCCACCTGTCTCTCGAGCGCATAATCATGGTAGTCGACGCCCGCCTCGAGGTAACTCCAGCTTGTGTATCCATCCCACTTCTTGTCTTTACCCAAAACACATCAAATGAAGAAGGTGGGCCGCGTTTAAAAAAACACGGTAAGGGTCCACGCTACCCTGGCTTGTCTCGCTGTGTCTCCTTCGCCTGCTCTGCCAGCTCCTGGACGCCGTAAAAACCGACTGGGGCGACCCCCGCCAGAGGCATGTTAGAGGGCACCAGGATCATGGTGTTGGTGCCCGGCTGCTGCCCTATCTCGTACAGGATGTTCATCCACCTGAGGGCCAATCCCTCGACGCTGGACTCGTACATCTTGGCGGCGGAGATCATCTTCTCGGCGGCCTGCAGCTCGGCCGTGGCGAGGGTGATCCTGGCGATCCGCTCCCGGTCGGCCTGAGCCTGCCTGCTCATGGCGTCCTGCAGGGCGTTGGGGATGATGACGTCCTTGACTTCCACGGCGGTGACCTTGATACCCCACGCCTCCGTCTTCTCGTCGATGATCTCCCGCAGGTGGACACCCACCGTCTCCCTCTCGGCCAGCAGCTCGTTGAGCTCTATCTTGCCGATGACCTCCCTCAAGGTGGTCTGGGCGGCCCACTCGGTGGCCTGCCTGTAGTCCTCCACGTTGAGGGTCGCCATCTCCACGTCGACGGGCTTGGCGTACATCACGGCGTCCACGTTGACGGGGACGTTGTCGGCCGTGAGGGTCTGCTCCGTCCTGAAGCTCACGGTCTGTATCCGGGTAGACACGCGTATCGGGGCGTGGTCTACCAAGGGTATTAGGTACGTGATCCCCGGGCCCCTAAGCCCGATGTACCTTCCCAGCCTGAGGACCGGGATGCGCTCCCACTCCTTCAGGACCTTGATACCGCTGAGTATGAAGACGGCAACGAGCACCGCCAGCAGAGTCTCGAACCAGGTAGCTGTAGATATGTCAAACATTTTTTTTCACCTCCTATCTTTTTCTGGCTGCACCGAAGGCTTCACGGCCCTGACGACCAAGACCAGCCCCTCCCTCCCAGTCACCTCGACCTCGGCGCCGGCTTCGATCGACGCGTCCTCGGCCCTGGCCCTCCAGTGCTCTCCCATCACCCTCACCTCGCCTCGTGGCTCCAGCCTCGTGGAGGCCGTGCCTCTGGAACCGATGATGGCCTCCTCGCCCGTCGCCGCCTTCAGACCCCTCGCCTTCGAGACCTTGTAGATGAGCGCCCCGAAGACGCCGAGGAAGACGAGGGAGACGCCGATGAGGGTGTTCCTTATCCTCCTGGTGGCCTCGGGGGCGAGAAGCCAGTGGGGCGACGGAACCAGGAAAAAGGTGCCTAGGAGGATGCACAGGCCCCCGGCGAAGCCTAGGAACCCCGTGTGCATCTTAAGCTCGGCCAGGACCATGACGAAGCCCACCGTGAACAGTATCAGCGACATGGGCTCGACGCCTATCACCTGAAAAGCCATCAGCGACAGCAGGAGGAAGAGGGCGCCGACGAACTCGGCGCCGAGGCCAGGGGTCTGTAGGCCGATTATGAACAGGTAGAAGCCGAGGGTGAACAGGATGGACGCGACGCCGGGGTCGTATATGAGCTGGAGCAGCCAGGACTGGACGCTGGGGGCGTACTCGACCACGTCGGCGTCGTCTAACCCCGTGAACTGTATCCTCGTCGTCGTCTCATCGTCGACCGGCTCGTCCGCCTCCACCAGCCTCCAGACGCTGGTCCCTGCCTCGGTCTCGGTCTTTACCAGAGCCTTCCCAGAGAGCCTGTCCAGTAGGGTCTGGACGTCGTCCGCCGCTACCTCGACGACGCCGTACCTGAGGGCGTCCTCTGGGCCAAGGTTGAGGTTCTCCGTGATGAACCTGCGCGCCGCGGTCTTGTTGCGGCCATGGAGGGCTGCGTGGTTGACCATGAGCGCGGAGAGGGCGTTTATGTGCTTGGTGTCGTTGATGGGTTCCCCCGTCAGCTGAACGGGTTGGGCGCTCCCGATGCTGGTGCCCGAGGACATGGCGGCCACGTGGCTGGAGACGAGGAGGTACGTGCCTCCGCTCCAAGCCGAGGAGCCGGGCGGGTGCACGTAAAAGCAGACGGGGATGGGCGACGCCTCGAAGAGGTTCATGACGTCCTTCACGGCGTTTATCTCGCCGCCCGGCGTGTCGGCGGTCACGAGGATGAGACGCGCGTCGATGTTCGCCGCGACCCTGGCGGCGTCCTCCATCATCTCTGTGGTGGCGCCTGTTATCGCGGTGTCGAGGTTGACCAAGAGAACCGTGTCGCTTGGCCTAGCACATACCACGCTGTACGTAACAAACAGGGCGAGTGCAGCTATGAGCGTGGCGCGTGTGTACCTTCGGTGCAAGCCTTACCGTATATTATACTCGTTTTACGATGAATTAATAAGGGTAGCTTTATCGATGGCCGAGACGCTTCGCCGGGTAGTTTTGGGGCCGTTAAGAGGCTTTCAGGTGTTTCAGTGCCGCCGTCCATGTCTCTTCGAGGAAATCCTCCAGGTACCTCGGCGGATGCGCCACCAAAGCGTCGCCGGCTACCTTGCTGCAGAACTTTATCCTGTTCTTGAGCAGCTTCACGTACGCGCTGTGCCCCGCCTGGCTGTCGGCGTCGACCCTTGCGGCCCGGGTTGCGGCGCTGTGGACGTCCAAGCAGGTGGGGCCGCGGTCATCCAGCAGCCATCTGCAGAGGTTCATGTTCCGGGGCTTTTACGTGTAGTTGAACATGTGGGTGGAGACGCTGGGCGCGTCGGTTGATCCATCCTGATGCCCGTTATAAACAGACGGAAAATACGTCATCGAAGCGGAGATGGATTAATTGATCTTGTTCTTTGCCCCGCAGCAGCTGCAGACCATGAAGCCCTGCTTCAGCCTGTCCTCGATGAACGCCTTGCACTCCTCTTTGTCCAGGAACAAGGGCTGGCCGCAGTCCTCGCACATCTCCTCGTGGAGCTCGGATTCGGTCATCATGAAACGATGGGAATACAGGTTAATAAACTGAGGCGGTCAGAGGGGGTCTAGCTCTCGATGAGCTTGAGTATATCCTCCCTGACGAATGCTATGAACTCTTCCATGGTGCTCTTGCTGAAGTTGGTGACCACCGCGTTCCGGGTGACGCCCACCGTGTAGCCCTTCGCCTGGCTGGTGAACACCACGTACCATATCATGCCGTGGTCCATGTAGTCCTTGTAGAGCCCCGTGTCGGCGAGGCCCTCGCCGCTGAGGCACAGCTTGTTTACGCCGGGTATGTCCACGTTGTCGAACCAGATGAGGTTCGTCGCCTTGGGGTTACCCTCGTGGAGCCTCTGCAGCGTCTCGCTGGTTATCCGGCTCTCACGGACGTCAACGTTCAGTATCTCGCCAAGCTTCACCGCCACGTGGTTGGATAGCATCTTCTTTACGCCCCTTGCGACGCTGGGCGCCATCACCGCTAGGAAGCTTCTGTCCTCGTGGGGAACGATCCAGAAGGGAGCCTCCTCGGTCTCCGGCGTCATCCGTGTCCGTCGCCTGTAGACCCGCTCCCTCATGAAGTCCCGGCTGAACACCCCGGTGACCGCGTCCTCGACCTGCTCAAGCTCGATGACCTCCGTCACAAGCTGGGTCTCCTCGCCCTCCACCTCCTCGACCTCCCTCCAGCCCATCAGCCCGTCCCTGGGGTCCCCCTCTACGCCCCTTATCTCGAATACCTTAACCGGAAGAACCATACGATCACGTTGAAGCTACACGGCTCACAGCTTAAAAAACCCAGCCCAGGGGTCACACCTTGAGCTCCAGACGGGCCCACCAGTCCCTGAAATCTTCGTCCATCAGGTCGCTGTTCTTGAAGACGAAGTACACCAGGCTCTGCAGCACGGAGAAGAAATACTCGTCCATGTTGGTCTTGAATATCTCCAGGACGTTCCTGTGGAACCTCTCCTTGCCCTCGATGTCGTCGAAGTCCACGGAGACTATGATGTCCAGCAGGAACTTTATGAAGCCGTAGAGCTGGTAGACGCTGCTCTCCCAGATGTCCATGAAGGCCTGGCTCCGCTCCAGCCCCGTGGACTTGGACCTGATGAACTCCCCGAATACGTAGCCGGCGGACGTCGCGTCCTGGGCCCTTTCCTGCAGCTCCTTGCTCCTGTTGAGCAGGTCGAGCCTGTCCCAGTCCACGTGGGGGTACAGGTCGGCCACCCCCAGATCCTTCTTGCCGTAGTCCTGGGTGTACAGCTCGCGGCTCTTCATGGCGTAGGGGAGCCTATACCGCCCGGTCTCTATGTCTCTTGTTATGAAACCTATCTTGAGGAAGCTCTTGAGGCCATCCGCGAGCTCTTGGTCGCTCAGACCCGTGGCTTCACGGATCTCGGGGAATGACAGCATCTGGTCTGAAGACGTGATCACCTTCCAGATCTTCTTCTCCCCGGGCTTCATGGTAGACACTAGACGCGTGCTCTGGTTTCACATCACGCTCTGAAGCAGGATATATAGGCTTGATGAAACATTGACCCACAAAATAAACGCCTGAGCACCCGAGATAGCCGCAGTATAATAATCATGGAGGATCATCCACGCTGTTATATTCGCGGACGCCAAACATGAGGCAGACATGACCATACTTGTCACAGGGGGAGCCGGCCGCCTCGGGTACTGGGCAGCTGCCCAGCTCACCGAGGCGGGGCACAGCGTAAGGGCGTTCGACCTGCCCCACGTCAACTGGAGCCACGTGGAGTCGCTTCCCGGCGCCGCCATCTACAGGGGAGACATCACGGACCCGGAGAGCGTGGAGAAGGCGTGCAGGGGCGTCGAGGCGGTGATGCATCTTGCCGCCGTGCTTCCCCCAGTCAGCGAGGCGAGCAGGGAGCTGACGCAGAGGGTCAACGTGCAGGGCACCTTGAACGTGCTTGAGGCGTCGCCGCCCGAGACCCCCATCGTGTTCGCGTCAAGCATAGCCACCTACGGGGTCACCCACCGCGAGAAGCCGCCGATAAAGGAGACCCACCCCCAGAAGGCTCATAACAACTACTCGGAGTCCAAGATAACGGGCGAGGAGGCCGTCAAGGCGTCCGGGCACCCCTACACCATACTCAGGCTGGCGCCTATCAGCGTCGCGGACGTGCTTGAGCTACCCGACGAGGTGGCCTACAGGGCGGACCAGAGGGTCGAGTTCATCCTGGTCGAGGACGCCGCATGGGCCATCGTCGGATGCATGGACGAGGGCCCCGTGGACGCGGTCTACAACGTGGCGGGGGGCAGGAGCTGGCAGATGAAGGGAGAGGAGTACCTCAACCGGTTCTACGGCGCCCTAGGCGTAGAGGTGGAGCCCGTCTACCCGGAGCATTATACGGCGGTGGACTGGTACGACACGTCGAGGAGCCGCCGCCTAGGCTACCAGAGAACAAGGTTTAACACGTTCGAGGAGAGACTAGTGGCGTTAGGGGAGGAGCTGGGACTTAGATGAGTCACCCCATGAAGTCGGCGAAGGAGACGCTGGACGCCGTGTCTGTGCACGGCGGGCTCCCAGAGGAGCAGGCGGATAGGGTGAGGCGGGCCTCCAAGGTCGTGGCCCAGAACCTCAACAAGATATGGCTGAGAACGAAGGCGGGGAAACCCATGGCGGAGTCCATGCAGGAGGCTGCCACGGAGGTGCAGGAGGCCCTGGAGGCCGGCGCAGGCCTGGACGAGGTGAAGGCAGCCGTCGACGCCGTGGAGGAAAAGGCGAAGGAGATCGAGGAGGAGAGCCGCCGCCGGAGCATGGTCGTCACCTGACTGTCAGTGCTTAAATAAGGATAGACCCAATCAGTATCCAGTTTCTGGAGACCATGGACATGAAGAGCAAGGTCTACCAAATGGACGACCGCTACAGCGGCCTCCCATCCAGCATACCCGCCAAGGCCCAGCAGCTGTTCGACCACGCAGGGCTGGGCGAGTGCTTCGACAGGGGCGACACCGTCGCCGTGAAGTGCCACATGGGCGAGTGGAACAACTCGGCGTACCTACGCCCCATCCTCGTACGGGTCATCGTGGACAAGGTTAAGGAGAACGGCGGCAAGCCCTTCGTCACCGACACCACCACGTTGCCCTACTACTTCTACGGCGGCCGAAGCACCGCCGACCTCCACCTCGAGACGGCGGCGCGGAACGGGTTCACGCCCCAGAGCATGGGCTGCCCCATAATAATAAGCGACGGCCTTTACGGCACCGACGACGTCAAGGTGGAGATACCCGACGGGCTCCTCCTCAAGGAGAGCTACATGGCCAAGGGAATCGCGGACGCGGACGCCATGATAGTGGTGAGCCACTTCAAGGGCCACGGCAGCGGCGTATACGGCGGCAGCATCAAGAACATCGCCATCGGCTGCAGCAGCAAACGAGGAAAGATCGACGTCCACCTCTGCCTCCACCAGAAGGTGGGCTGGAACAGCTGGAGCTTCAACGGCGACAACTGCCTGGGCGAGGAGTGCCCCGACCACGTCCTCTGCGACAACATGTGCCCCGTCGGCGCCATCAGGATCAAGGAGGACCACGCCGAGTGGGACGCAGAGGCCTGCATAGGCTGCCTCGGCCACCAGCGGCCCCTCTTCAGGTGCGACCTCTGGGGACGCGAGAAGTACGGGGACTGGAGGAACTGGTTCCTCGTCGCCATGGGGGACGCCGCCACAGGCTACATCAGGCACATGGGCCCCGAGAACGTCGGCTACCTGACCTACGCCATGGACATAGCCCCCGCCTGTGACTGTGTCCCAGGCTCGGACAGGCCCGTCATACCCAACCTAGGCGTCCTGGCGTCCCGGGACATGGTGGCCATAGACGTGGCTGCGCTGGACATGTCGGTGCAGGCGCCCGGCATCCACGGCAGCGCAGCCGAGGAGAAGGAGGTCATGAACCCGGGCGACGAGAAGTTCACCGGAATAGTCGGCATGAGCCAGTGGATCACCGCCAACACGTGCAGGCTGCTGGAAAGCGGTTCCATGGAGTACGAGCTCGTGGAGCCGCTGGTCTCGGAGGACGAGGCGTCGTTCGCCCATCCATTGTTTAGCCCCGAGACGCCTTCGGGCCATTATCTGGCTAAGGGGCTGAGAAAGTTCGGGTCGTGGACGCCGCCGGGCGGGTTCAAGTACAGGGACGAGCCCAAGGTGAGCATAGAGGAGCTCAGCAAACGGTAAACCCCTTTCTTATTTTTATTACATGTGGCAGATGAATTCGCAAAAATGGGTTCGCATCATATAAATACGTATAAATTCGAGGTGGATGGCGGGTCTGGAGGGATTCGAACCCTCGGCCAATGGCTTAAGAGGCCACCGCTCTGACCTTGCTGAGCTACAGACCCTCGGCCTACGAACAATTCACGAGCCCAATTAAAAATCTTTCATAGAGCATATAAGGCGACGCATCAATATCTGAGTGGTAAAAATGGTTAAGATAGAAGGACAGGATTTCCCGGACGACCTCTACTACCACAGGGACCACATGTGGGTCCGGATGGAGGAAGGGAAGGCCCGCGTAGGCTACAACGCGTGGGCGGCAGACGCCGCCGGGAAGCTGGTCAGCATCAAGACACGCCCGGCGGGGAGGACGGTGAAGGCGGGCAAGACCCTTGGCAGCATCGAGAGCGGCAAGTGGGTGGGGAGCCTTAAGATGCCCCTCACAGGAAACATCGTCGAGATCAACGCGGGTCTATCCGATAACCCGAGCCTCATCAACGACTCCCCGTACAGAGACGGCTGGGTAGCACTGATCGAGCCCGAGAACCTGGACGCCGAGCTCGAGACGCTCATCCCAGGCACCGACAAGGACGCCCTCGAGGCTTGGCTCAAGGAAGAGATAGAGAAGGTCGGAGTATAGCCATTGGAGAACTGGCGGCTAATAGACCTGGGTAGGGCCGAGCCGTACAAGGCGCAGACTTTCTACGAGGCCGTCGCCGAGGCAGTGGACAGGGGCTCCAGCCCCAACACCCTCATACTGGTTCAGCCGGCGTCGCCCTACGCGTGCATAGGCTACCACCAGGACTTAGAGAAGGAGATCGACCTAGAGTTCACGGAGGCCCAGGGGCTGCCCGTGATCCGCCGCAGCCAGGGAGGCGGAGCCACGTACCTCGACGGCGGCCAAGTCTTCTACCAGATCGTTAGCGGGGAAAGCGGGGCCGTGCCCCGCGGCGTGGACCGCCTCTTCGAGAAGATCCTCGGCGTCACCGTGGAGGGCTACAGGAGGCTGGGGGTGCCCGCCGAGTTCAAGCCCCTCAACGACGTGGTGGTCGGGGGCCGTAAGATAAGCGGCAACGGCGCCGGCATGCACGGGTCCGCCACCATCCTCGTGGGCAACTACATCATGGACCTGGACTACCCGCTCATGGCCCGGGTGCTCCGTGTACCCGACGAGAAGTTCAGGGACAAGATGGCGAAGAGCATGGAGCAGTGGGTGACCACCCTCAAACGGGAGCTCGGGGTGAGCCCGCCTCCGGAGCGCATCAAAGAAGTCTACACGGAGGCCTTCCAGGAACTCTTGAATGTGACGCTCGCCCCGGGGGAGCCCACCGAGGAGGAGCAGCTCATCTACGCCGAGGAGACCAAGCCGCGGCACACCAGCACGGAGTGGCTGTACATGGAGGCGCCGCGGGGCAAGCCCGGGCGGGCCGTAAAGATCGCCCACGACGTGAAGGTCGTCGAGGCGGACCACAAGGCCGGGAAGCTCATCAGGCTCAGGGCCGAGGTCAAGGGAACCGAGATACTGGACCTACAAATAACGGGGGATCTGTTCGTCATCCCCAAGGAGTCTGTCAGGGACCTGGAGGCAGAGCTGTTGGGCGCCCACCTGGAGAAGAACGAGCTCCTGGAGAGGGTGACGGGGTTCTACGAGGAGAACAGCCCAGAGAGCCCCGGCGTATCGCCGAGGGACTACGTGGACGCACTGATGAAGCTGAAGACGCTTCTCTAGAAATCTTCCCCGGCTCCTAAACCTGCTCTACGTGGAGCGTGGGGGCTACTTCATTATGCGGATCTTGCTGGGCTCTATGCCCGCGTCGAGGAGCTCGGTGAGCGTCATGGCCTCGCCCTTCGCCATGCCTATCTTCTTCAAGGCTGCTTCGCTGAAGCTGAAGGCGGCCACCTTCAACGGCTTGTTGAGGCTTCCCGCCGCCAGCACCTTCCCCGGCACCGCCACCACCTCGCCCTCCGCCGCGTGTCTGTCGATGCGGCTCAGGTTCACGGCCACCCTTCTACGCTTGGGCTTGTCAAGCTCATCCGCGAGGGCGCGCCAGACGGCTTTACCTGATTCATCCGAGGCCTCCTTCAACGCGTTTATGGTGTCCTTGAGTGTCTGGTTCATCATTACACTATGTCATCTCCCTGGAACTCCTCGTCTCCTTCCTCCTCCTCGTCGTCGTAGTCCCCCGAGCCCACGCTGTAGAGCCTGCCTTCGTCGATCTCGGGCAGCTCGAAGTCGCTGATCTCTTCGTGGATGTCGTCTGCCTCTATCTTGTCATTCAGTTCTTTGAGCTTCCCCTTTAGCATCTTCACCGCCTCCTTCACTATGCGCTCAGGCGGGAGGCCGCCGTTGGACTCGACTGTGAAAAGGAACTCGTCCTGCTTGAGTCCCTTGATGATCTCCTCGTGGCTCACGAGCGCTCTACAGGGGGTATACTTCTCGAAGCCCTGGATGTCGATTATCTTCAACTTTCCCCCGTCCAGGGTGGCGACGCCGGCCCCGCATGCTTCAAGGCACTTGTTCAAGGCGGCCTCGTCGTCTACTTCTACGTGGGAAACGTTCTGGTAGACGCACATCGAGACGGGGCTCCACTTGGAGTGCACCTTGCCCTGGCCCAGCTGAGCGTAGGCCTCGAACTTTATGGCCTGCCCCGGCGCCAGCTTCGCGAGAGGGATGCGGTCGCTCACTGGCACTATGGACGGGTCCTCCGGCATCAGGTCGCCGCTGTAGACCGTCACGGTGTCGTCCCCGGCCTCTACGTCCATGGTCAGCACGGCCCTGCACCTGGGGCACCCTAGCTCAGCATCGCAGTCGCACATCTCGGGGAGCACGTAGCTCTCCAGGTCGGTCTTGAGGGGCACGAGCCCGAGCCGGTGGGCAAGCACCTCGTCCGGAACGAGGCTTGAGTTGTCGAAGTAGAATATGTCTTCGACCATCATCATGGGCACCTCGGCTACCATGGTGCGGCGGAGGGAGTTCGCGAAGGCGACGCCCACGCCCTCCACCAGGAACCTTATGGTGTCCTCGTCGAGGCTGACTATCTCAGTCTTCAAGTTTACTGGGCTCCTACGGCCTTCTCCCTCTTCTCCCACCCGGCTTCCTCGTCCCGTCGTGGGGGATGGGGGTGGTCTCCTCGATCCTTCCTATCCTGAACCCACTTCTGGCGAGTATCCTGATGGCCGACTGCGCGCCGGGTCCAGGGGTCTTGCTTCCTATGCCGCCCGGCGCCCTCACCTTGATGTGGATGGCGTTGATCCCTCTGTCCCTGGCGATGTCGGTGATCTGCTGCGCCGCCTTCATGGCGGCGTAGGGGCTGGGCTTGAGCCGGTCCGCCTTCACGAACATGCCTCCGCTGGCTATGCCGATGGTCTCTGCTCCGGTCAGGTCGGTCATGTGGATGATAGTGTTGTTGAAGCTGCTGAATATGCGGACGATGGCCCATCTCTCACCTTCACTCATCTCTACGTCAATCCTCCGCTAGAGCCTCCTCGACCTCCAGCGCCTTCCTCAACGGGTGATCGGGGTTGTGGTAGGGGCTGGACAACGCGTAGTCGAGGGTCTCCTCGTCGTCGATCTTAACCTGGTAGCTGGGAGACGTGACCTTACGCCCGTCGACGGCGATGTGGCCGTGGGTTATGAGCTGCCGCGCCTGGAAAAGGCTTGAGGCCATGCCCCTCCTATATATGTATGTCTGGAGCCGCCTCTCCAGGAGGTCTTCGATGCTCAGGGTCAGAACGTCCTCTAGGCGTCCGTTCTCCATTACCAGCCCACGCTTGTAGAGCTTGTTGATTATCTCCCTCTCCCTTCTCTCACGCTCAGCGGCCCCCAGGCTGAGGAGGTCCCTTGCTCTGCCTCGCATGTGGGACAGCTCCGTGTGGGCCTTCCATAGCTCCCGCTTGTTCCTGAGGCCGTACACGCCTATGGTGCGTAGCTCATTTTCAAGGGCGGCTGCGTCGTAGGGCCGCTTAGGGGTGTTGTACGTCTTGTGCTTCTTCTTGGGGTCTCCCATCTACTCCACCTACCTCTGCTGCTCTCTCTGCTGCTGCCGCACCCTGCTGCGGCTGACGCCGACGCTGCGGCCCTTCCTAGCCGTGGTCTTGGTGCGCTGTCCACGTACCTTCAACCCCTGGGCGTGGCGCTCGCCTTTCCAGCTCCGCGTCTCCTTCATCAAGTCTATGTCTTCTTTGACCCTGAGGTCTAGGTCGGATGCCAGGAGGTGCAGGTCGTCCCCCGTCATGGGGTCTTTACGCCTGTTCAGCATCCACATCGGCAGGCCAACGGTCTCCGGCTCGCTGACGGCTTCTTCGAGCCTTCTAATGTCAGCGTCACCGAGGCTGCCGAGTCTCTCGGTCGCGTCGAGCCCCAACTGCTTTACGATTGCTCGAGCGAGTCGTATGCCCACCCCTTTGACCTCGGTTAGGGCATAGGGCACCATCTTAGTACCGTCTATGTTGGTGCCGTGGAGCCTGACTATGTAGTTGAATTCTCTGGACACTATGAGATCTCCCTATCGGTGTAACAGGGCTATGGCGATACATCTTATTAAAAGATTATGTTAAACCTGGGCATGACGCTCACAGTGTTTTGGGTCAAAAAAGGGGGGTTAGTTCAGGTCGATACCGCCGATGGATGTGTCTGCCGATATGGTTATCTGGATGTCCTTGGCGTCGAAGCCCACGGTCTCCCCTTTCTTCTCCCGAGCCTTGTCCACGTTGTAGCTCATGTTGGGTAGGTTGACCTTGATGGAGCCGACGCTGGTGTCCAGGTCTATGCTGTACCCGATGTCGGCGTCCGTGGGCAGGGTGAGGTCTATGGAGCCGTTGGTCGTGCTGAACCGGTGTTCGCCTGACTCGGCCCCAAGGGTCACGTCTATCCCGCCATTGGTGGTGCTGAAGATGGTGGACGACGCGGTGACGGTTCCAGTTATCGCCCCGTTGGTGGTTTCAACGTTTATGATGGATGACGAAACGTCCGTTAGTGACACGGCGCCGTTGATGGTGTCGACGAAAAGATCTTGGAGCGAGGCTCCTTGAACGGTTATCGCGCCGTTTGTGGTCTGGAGGCGTATCTCGTCAGCCACCCCCGTGGGGACGTACGCCTCGACGGTGACGGCGTACTTGCTCCACTCATACGACTCTATGGGGAAGCTCAGCGATATGCTCTGCGTCGTCCCAGACACGGAGTCCTCTAGGCTGTGCGTGAACCTGTCAAGGTTCGCCTCGGCTTCAGCCGTTGTGCCGCCTCTAGCCTTGACCTCGACGTCGAACTTGACGTAGTCGCCGGTCCACGAGGAAACGTCGATTCCGCCGTTGACGCTATCGATGATCAAATCCACGTTCTCCGCCGTGACCTGGGTGTCGAGCGTGAACGATCTCGTCGCCCTGTAGCTCCCGAGATCTACATCGCTGAACTCGTCGGTGATCTCGGTTATTATCCCGAAGCCCTGCGTTATGAAAAGAGCCAAGAACAGCCCACCCACGACTCCACCGAAAAGCCCCTGTATGGGCGATCGGCGACGGCCCTGGGAAAGCAGGGCGTTCACTATGATGCCGGCCCCCGCCAGTATGAGCAGATAGCCGATCATATCCACGTCGGCCGTTACGTATCGGAATATGTACCATCCGGCGCCGAGGCCTAGAAGGAAGCCCCCGAAGCCCATTCCCTGGTCGCTCATCTATTTCACTTATTGTTCTGATGGGGGCGTGGAATATATTCCTATCCTGAGGTGAGGGATCCAGAGTATCTACGTGAAGGGGGGTTTAGGAGATAATGTTCTCTGGCCCCTCAAAGGTTGTTCAAACCAATGAATATTTTGTTTTACCGTAACCTGAAAGAGTTGGGGGTGGTTACTTGTTTATCACTGGCTCTCCGTAGGTGAGCAGCGTGATGGTGCTCTTCACGTGATCAAGGCGTCGCACGTTGTTGAACACGACTTCCTTTACACGGTCCATGGTGTCGGCCTCCATCTCGATGATGAGGTCATAGATACCGTAGAGACTGTATATGTTCTTGATCTCCTTTACGCCCTTGAGGGCGTCGATGATAGAATCTTCCTGCCCGAGCTCAGCGTTCAGAAGAACAAAGGCCTTCATGTTATCCATGAAAGCAGTGTCTACACATAGTATATCTATTTTTTGAAAAACGTGGCTAGAACTCGCCTTTGACTAGGTAGAAGAACAGACCCGAGAGCACGGCGAGCAACACGAACACCTGGAAAGCGAGGCGGTAGCTTCCGGTGACGTCGAACATGTATCCCGCGAAGACAGGGCCCACCACGTTGCCGATCATGCGGAATGGAGCCATGGCGCCTGAGATGGTAGCGAAGCGTTCACGGCCGAACAGCTCGCCCCTGAAAGCCATGAGCAGGGGGATGGCGCCGCCGTAGGCCAGACCGTAGATCACCAGGAACGCGTAGACGTGGACTATGCTCGAGGCGTACGCGAATATGAGGACGCCCAGGGCCTGGATCAACATGATGGCCGTCAACAGCAGGCGCTTGTTGAAGAAGTCGCCGAGGGTGCCGAATATGACGCGGCCGGGGATGCTTATGAGTATCATGAGACCCAGTATGTTGGCCGCCGTCTCCTCTGCGATGCCTATGGTGATGAGGTGAGGTATCTGGTGGAGGACTAGAGAGCCGAGGAGGAAGGTCCTGAACGACTCCGCGAGGAGAAGCCTGAAGAACACAGGGGACTTCAGGGCATCCCTTACGGACGCGGTTTTCTCCGGGGCCAAGTGCCCTGTGGCCTCGGCGTCCGCCGAGACTTGGTTAAGGGCGTCCCCGTCTGGCAGCAGCCCCAGGTCCTCGGGCTTGTTGCGGAACACGAACATGAAGGGCAGGCCGGCGACCCAGAAGGCGAGGCCGCAGTAGATCGCGGTCATCCTCCAGCCGTTGACCGCTATGGACTTTGCCAGAAGGGGCACGATGAGGGCGCCGCCTATCCCCGCGGCGATGGCGTAGACGCCCATCGCCCTGCTGCGCCTCCTCTTGAACCAGTGAGTGATCATGCTTGTCATGGCGTGGCTGAACCCCGTGTTGTAGCCGATGCTAAGAAGCCCGCCGTAGACGAGGTAGAGCATCAGTACGCTGTCGACGTAAACCATCGCTATGAACCCGAGGCCCGTCATGATTATCCCGAGGGCTAGAAGCCTTCGGGCACCGTATTTGTCTACTAGTACACCCACGACGGGGCCCTCTAGCCCTCCCTCAAGCCGTGAGAGGCTGACGGCGCCCGAGGTCACGGCGCTGCTCCACCCGAACTCCCTCTGTATAGGGGTGTAGAACACGCTGAAACCGTAGAAATATATCCCCGACGCCATGCCGTGCAGCAGGAAGGTGCCGAGGAGTATCCAGTAGCCGTAGAATATGGTGTTAAGCCTTTCCCTCAGCCCCAAATCGGCGCACCCCGTTAATCCCTATCACGGTGTCTACCCTCTATATAGGGTTACCCGGTATGTTCAGCTAGCGCCCTGAGCCAGTTTCCCAGCGACTCAACCTCCTCCAAGGAGAGCCGCGCAACCCGTATACCGAGAGCACCGGCGGGTACCCCCGACTCGGCGACGAACGACGCCGCCTGCCTCTTGGCGTCACATATCCCGGCCCGTATAAGCGCCTCCCTCAAAGCGTTCTTGGTGAGCTTGTCGCCCTGCCTGAAAAGCTGTTTCAACGCCTCTTCCACCGCCGTGGATGCTGGCCTGGGGGCTAGGGACATGATGCAGGTATCGGTGTTCGGCTCTGGGAGGTACGCTGACCGTGGCACCTCCACATGGACCTCGACGTCGTAGAACAGCTGAGCCTGATATGACAGCTTCGAGTGCTCCGGCGACCCCGCCTCGGCTTCAAGTATCTCTGCGAAGCCCCTCGGCACGATAAAGACCATCGACTCTACCTGCATCCTGAAAGTCCTCTGGAGGAATGCCTCGCATATCATGTAGGGAAGGTTGGAGACCAGCCTGTCGCAGCGGGGGAGCCATTCGTCGAGGGCGTCCCCGAGGGTGACGTCGAAACTAGGGTAGTGTTTGAAGCGCTCCCTGAGGACTGGGATGTACTTGGGGTTCTTCTCGATGCAGGTAACTGTTTTCGCGCGCCGCAGTAGCCCCTCGGTTATGTTCCCTACGCCGGGGCCGACCTCGAGGACCGCATCGCCGACGCCCACGCCGGAGGAGTCTATGAGCTTAGCTATGGCCTCCTCGTCCACGAGCTGCTGCTCGTCCAAGGACGGGTCAAGTTCGATGCCGTATTTCGATAATAACTCCTGGGTCCTCTCTCTGAGCATGGCCGGCCGCCTATAGGAGGTAGCGGGGCTCCCCCTTGATGGACTCGATGAGCTTCGCCGCCGCCTCGACCTCCTCGTCCGCGCCGTCCACGAGTATCCGTACCGAGCCCTCGGCGCCCGCTATGCCTCCCGCCGAGTACAGGTACGCGTCAACCCCAGCCAACAACGCCATGGCCTCTATCTCGGTGACTATTGTGCCGGTGACGGGCCACATCCTTGGCCCCTCGTAGTCTTCCTCGGAGGCGAGGAGGTGCAGCTCGTTGATGTCCTCGTAGGTCAGCTTCTCGAGGCCGACGGGTATGACCAGGTTTATCTGTTTGCCTATGATGTGGCCGATGGTGTTGCCTATGGTGGCGCCGTCCAATCCGCCTATGAGCACCCCCGCCACGTAGTCGTCGTAGTTCAGGGCGTTGGCTCCCTTGATGTAGACGTCGCCCTTCTTCATGTCCTTGACGGCGTTGACCCTGTCGTACTTGGGCTCCACCCTGCCGTCTACGAAGACCACGTCGGGTATCTTCTCGCCCTGCGGCTCGGGGCTCCTCTCGGGCTCGTCCGGCGTCGTTATGCCGCTCCTGTAGCAACGTTTATCGATCCTCCTGCCCCAGAGCTCCTCCAGAACGTAGGCGTTGGTGGTCCCCGTGGCGACCACCACGGTGCCCTTCTTCATGGCTTTCTCGACCTCGGGGAGGGCGGCCACCGCCTTGGCTATGAGCCTCTTGGACTCGGCTACCGTTAACACGAACTGTCGTTTCATGTTTCTCTTAGAGACGCGGGGGGTAATTAAGGTGAATCATAAACCGGATAAGAGGGGCTGGTGTATGGCTAAGCGATGTTTGAGGACGCCTTCAGGCGCGTCGAGAGGAACCTAGGCGACATGCGGAGGAGCCTGGAGGACCCGGCGGCCGCCCAGGAGACGCTGCACGAGTCGCTGCTGGACGACTACTCTAAGACCGAGTACGGCCAGTCGCGCGACACGTTTCCGGTGGCAGGGTACAGCGACTTTGAGCCGTGGATCGAGCGCGTGATGGGTGGCGACCAAGCCGCGCTTCTAGCTGAACCCCCCATCACGTGGGCCATGACGAGGGGGACCACGGGGGACGGCAAGATAATCCCGGTGACGCCCAGGCACCTGGACCACCTCGTCAGAGGAGGCTCCAGGGCTGTGCTGAGCCACGCGATGCGGGCGGGAGGGCTGGAGACCCTCACCGGCGGCGTCTTGAACCTACAGTTCCCCAGCAACATGAGGACTATGACCGTGGGCGGCGAGGAGAAGGCTTACGGTCACAGCTCAGGCACATACGCGAGGCTGAACCCCATGATGGCTGGGCT
Source organism: uncultured Candidatus Bathyarchaeia archaeon (assembly GCA_964347405.1). Taxonomy (GTDB): domain Archaea; phylum Thermoproteota; class Bathyarchaeia; order TCS64; family TCS64; genus RBG-16-57-9. The sequence goes on from CAYFYM010000180.1 coordinate 18,975, forward strand.
ACGGCTCGTCCCCCGGCAGGAGGAGATCGACGCACTGGACTCGGATCTATCCGAGGAGGGGTGGGAGACCCGGTTCGAGTACATCTACCGGGAAGCCAAGGAAGCCGACGTGGTGACGGTCATGGGCGTCGCCCCCGTCCAGACGGGTTTCGCCTGCTACCTTGAGAGGCGGCACGGCGTCCTACCCCGTGACCTCTGGAGGCTGAACGCGATCTTCAGCACCAGCGTCGCGAAGATCCAGACCAGGTACGCTCCCTGGCTGAGGAGGCTCTACGGCGACTGCCCGGTGGTGGAGATGTACACCGCCACGGAGGGGGCCTTCGGCCAGCAGGTGGACGCCCTCCCCTACTGGGTACCAAACTACGATCTCTACTACTTCGAGGTGAGGACACGGCGGGGCGTGAGGATGCTTCACACGCTGAGACGCGGCGAGTGGGGGCGGCTTATAGTCTCTACGCCGTTGTTCCCGAGGTACGAGATAGGGGACCTCGTAGAGGCCATGGGCAGGAACTACTTCAGGGTGTTCGGCAGGGACCAGCCTCTCACGGTGCTGGAGCACGTGATATACAGGGCGGCCTTCGGCTGGGCATTAGGGTAGCGGATTCCTGGACCTGTCCATAAGGGCCCTCGCTACGATTATGAGCCCCAGAGCGATCAGCAGGACAGGCCACCATTCATCCAGGTTGAAGGCTATGCCTGCGCCTATGAGGGAAACGAAACCGCCTCCCACTATGTATCCGAAGCCGTGCTCGAAGACACCTGACTGGCTGTACGCCCACAGGCCCCTGAAGACTATTATGAGCCCCAGGCCCAGGAGGAAGACGCCGCCGAAGTCGGCCCACCTGAGCAGACCGGCGTTCTGGAGCAGGAGGCTGAGGCCGAGCCAGGCAACCACCATGCCGCCCATCATAGCGGATTTCTTGTCTTGTTTCTCGCGTTTCTCGTCCTTCTCATCCTTCTCGTCGCGTCTGCGCACGGGCCTTATTGGTCTCCTTTTCAACGGGTAGCTGCAGTTTGGGCAGTACTCGTCATCCTCGCTGGTCTCTTCACCACACTTTGGACAGAACGGCATTTGTTTAACCCTACTTAGATTGATTCGCTACGGTTGTTTATTAAGGGTTACCAGACCCAGCCCCATCCGGGGCGTTGACTAGGCTGTAAAAGCCCACGCCGATGAACATGAAGACGGAGACCGAGATCCACCCGAGACGGTAACTGAGGGTGGCGTCCCTTATGAAGCCGAGCGCGTAGGGGAGCACCAGGGCGCCGAGGGAGGCGAAGGTGTTGTGTACCCCGGAGATGCTGCCCGCCGCCTCGACGCCGAACACGTCGGGTATTATGGTGAAAGACGGGCTTCTGACGAAGTTGATGAACCAGCCAAGCACGAGCACTGCGAGGTAGACCGATAACCCGGTCGGCGTCCCCGCGAAGAGAAGCACGTCGAGGCCCAGAAACGCGAAGCTGGCCATGAGCACGTTCCTCTTCCCGAACCTGTCGGAGACCGCGCCGCCCAGCGGGTTCGACAGCATGCCAGCCATGTTGAACAGCGAGAGGGCGCCGCTCGTCGCCACGACGCTTAACCCGTACTCCTCCTTGAGCACCAGGGGTAACCACGCGATGTAGGTGTAGTAGCTGCCGAGCCTTATGAACTGGGTCAAGGCGAGCAGCCAGAAGTTCCAGTCCCTAAGGGGCAGGTTTACGAGGTTCAGACGCCGGTTATTGGAGTCGTCCCGGTCCCGGAGGAGGAGCCAAACGGCCACCCCGGAGGCCACCCCTAAGGCTCCGGCGGATCTGATGGTGGGCCTCCACCCGGCGCTCAGGCTCAGCATCGGCACCGCCCACGCCGCGGCGACGAGCCCCAGGCTACCGCCGACGTTGAGCACCCCTAGCGCCGTTCCCCTTTCCTCCGAGCCGAACCACGCCGAGACGAGGCGGACGCTTGGAACGAATATGCCTGCGCCGAGGAGGCCGGCGAGGAACCTTGAGGCCATGGCGAAGCCCACGGTGGGGCTCAGCCCGAAGAGAACGGTGGAAGCTGAGACGCCGAGCACGCTGAGGGTGATCGTTGGCCTGCTCCCCCTGCTGTCGGCCAGCATGCCCCAAGGTATCTGGCCCAGCATGTACCCCACGAAGTAGGCCGACATCAGCGCCCCGGACTGGGTGTAGCTTAACGCCATCTCGGCCTTTATGGTCTCGAGGACGTTGCTATAGGCGCTGTTCATGAGGTTAAGCGTGGCCAACGCCAGGAACCCTCCCACGATTATCCTCCTGTGCCTTAGCACCCCTGCCCCGGTCAATCACGTATCCTCCACGTTCGCTGGGACGACTGGCGCCATCCCTCCATCGAGTAAGGGAGTTACTGTATAAACCTGATTATAAAAATGGAAAGAGAAGGGGCTTAGATGATCAGCCGGCCCATCTCGTCCGCCTTGAGCAGGTTCTCCCAGTTGGCGGCGGCGGTCTCCTGGATGTCGGCGATCTCTGCCTCGGTCATGTGGCGGAACCTCGCCTGCGGGCTGAGGTACTCCGTCACCGGCTTCAGCTCCTTGGGCTTGTAGTTCAGCTTGAACCTCCTGCCGTCCATTATCTCGTATAGGGGCCAGATGCCGCTCTGCACGCTTGCCCTGGCCACCTCGATGGTCTTCGCGGGGTCGAACCTCCAGCCCACCGGGCACGGGCTCTGGACGATGAGCATCCTGAAGCCCTTGATGGTCTTCATGTAGTTGACCTTGGCGATGAGGTCCTCCGGGAACCCGACGGTGGCGGTGCCCACGTAGGGCACGTAGTGGGCCGCGAAGATGAACGGGATGTTCTTCTTGGGCCTCGGCTTGCCCCTGCTC
>CAYFYM010000181.1:0-4908 GCA_964347405.1 uncultured Candidatus Bathyarchaeia archaeon
TCAAGGTGCTGGCGGCGGGGCAGACCAACTTCAGCGGCGGACAGGGCTTCATGTACTACACCATGTTCCTGGCGCCGTACCTGAGGGGCCTTAACTACAAGGAGATAAAGCAGCTGGCCCAGATGATGTTCTACGAGCTGACCCAGACCTACGTGACCCGCGGCGGCCAGCTGGTTTTGAGGAACATCCAGCTCCCCATGGGGGTCCCCAAGATATGGAGGGACGTCCCCGTGGTCATGCAGGGCAGGGTCGGGCCCGACACCTACGGCGATTACGAGGACGAGGTACAGAAGATCTTCCGCGCCATAAACGAGGTGGCGCTTGAGGCCGACTACTGGGGCAAGCCCTTCAACTTCCCCAAGAACGAGAACTACGTGAGCCCAGAGTTCTTCAAGCCCGAGTACGACGATCTTTGGCTTCTGGTGCACGAGGCGGTGAGCAAGTTCGGGGCACCCTACTTCGACAACATGCTGCCCGCGTACCGCGGCTACGGGAACGGCATCAGCTGCTACCAGTGCTGCGCATACCAGTTCGCGAACACCCCGGAGACCGACGAGAACTTCGACGAGAAGCTCTGGTTCCAGGACGGCATGCACTTCAGCATGGGCGGCTGGCAGGTGGTGAGCATCAACATGCCACGGCTCGCGTACCGCGCCAACGGCGACTACGACAAGCTGCTGAAGTACGCCAAGGAGAACATGAGGCTGGCGATGGGGGTCTTCGACGCCAAGAGGAAGTGGATGGACAAGACCATAAGCGGAGGCATGGTGCCCTTCGCAACCCAGACGCCGAGGGACCCCAGGACCGGCCAGAAGGGGCCGCCCGCCGTGGACTTCAGCGAGCTCGTGTACGTAATCGGCGTAGTCGGCATCAACGAGATGGTGCAGCACTTCGCTGGCAGCCAGCTCCACGAGGCCGACGACGCGGTCAGGCTCGCCGTCCGGCTGCTTCTGGACATGGAGAAGTACAGGAAGGGCCTTGAGATGAGGAGCGGCTGGAAGGTCATGCTGGCGAGGACGCCGGCGGAGAGCACCGCCCAGACCTTCGCCGTCGCCGACTACCTCAACCCGGAGTACAAGAGCATGGCGCGTGAGATGGTCAAGGGCGACGTCGGCCAGATAAATGGACCCCCCAAGAATCGTGATCTGCCCATCTACTATACGAACGGCACCCACACCTACGTCGGCGCCAAGGTGCCCCTAGGGAAGAGGATCGACATAGAGCACAAGTTCTTCCCCATACTCAGCGGCGGCAACATATTCCACGCCTGGATAGGGGAGAGCGCCTCTGACCCGGAGGCGCTGTACAAGCTGACGCAGCGCATCTGCCGCAACAGCCAGATAGGGTACTTCAGCTACACAAAGGACCTCACGGTGTGCAGCCAGTGCCAGACCACGGCCGCGGGTATGCTGAGCAAGTGCCCGACGTGCGGCAGCGAGAACCTCAGGTGGTGGAGCAGGATCACGGGCTACTACACGGACGTGACAGGGTGGAACGAGGGCAAGCGCCAAGAGCTCATGGACAGGTACCGCGTCACGATATAGCCCCTTTAAACCACAATTAATAATCCATTTTTATCCTCAAGCAGCGTATCAATTATCTATGAGCCTCGTCATAGATGGTTCTATCACGTTTTTCTACTACGACGACCTCGGTGAGGCGTCTAGGTTCTACGGCGAGACCCTGGGCTTCGAGAAGGTGCTCGACGTAGGGTTCGCCCAGCTGTTCAAAGTACATGACAGCGCCCACGTGGGCCTCGTGGACGGCAGTAGGGGCAGCATGAAGCCGGCTGAGCAGAAACCGGTGATGCTCTCCTTCTTCGTGGAAGACGTGGAGGAATGGTACCGTAGACTAAGTGACAGGGGTCTGGAGCTGAGCCTTCCCATGGAGCCGGACTACCTCAGGATGAAGGTCTTGATCTTCAAGGACCCGGAGAACTATACGCTGGAGCTTCTCCAGTGGCTTAAGAAGCCCTACGGCCAGTAGTTCAAAAATATTTTATCCGTATACTCTTCCCAGTTTACCCGTATGTCTTTCATCGGCGGGTACCTGACGGCGCGAGAGACAGACATCTGGGACCTCAGGCGCAGACGAAACAGCCAGTCAGAGATAGGCAGGATAATGGGCGTCAGCCGCCAAGCAATCCACAACGCGTACAAGATCATCGACCAGAAGATGGGGCAGGCGTTCAAGGAGGCCGCGGAGACCAGCCACCTTGAGGCTAAGACTGTGAACCTGGTGGACGGGGTGGTGGAGGCATACAGCCCAGCCCATCGATCACCGGCTGTCGTCAGCTTCAGCAAGGTCAACGGCGTGAAGGTATGGTACTTCTACGAGGGAAACTGCGACGGATGCGACCACGACAGGCTTTGCAGGACGACACTGGGAGACGAAGCCTATGAAAGGGGTATCATGCTGAGCGACGCGGAGAGGCGCCTGACGCCAAGCCAACTGGCTCGAAGGATATTCAGCTGTTACGTTTGATCGACGCCATAGACGCGCGACACCGGGGTTTCTACGAGTCCTTTTTCTATGGGCATCGCAAGCAAGAAGTCGCGTGAACAGCACAGTGAACCAGTGTACAGGACACGATGAGCTAGGGTAGAGGCGTCACCGGGAAAATACTGTCCACGAGCCGCACCTTGTAGTCATCCAGGAACACGAAGTCGTGTTTCCCCAGTATGGCTTCGAAGCCTTTCACGAGCTCGTCGTCAACCAAGTCCATGAACGGGTTGATGTAGAACATTTCATACTCGGTGTGCTCGGCTAGCCTACCGTAGTCCTCAAGAGCCTGAGACAGGTGCGGCTCCTCGGTGAGGACGCCGTCGCTGCCTATGAAGACAGCCATCGACGCAAGCTCCGTCTGCCAGGGCTGGAGGCTGTTCATCACGTACTTTACGTTAATATCCGCCTCGTCCCTGACCTCTTCAAGGAGCCGAGCCGCCCAGGCGGCCTCCTGCACGGTGTAGCACCTGTCCAGCCGGTCGATGGCGAAGCCGTCGATCTCGGGGAACCTCTCGGTGAGCTCCAGCATGCCCTCCTTCAGATAGTTGTACCACGCCTTGGAGGGGTCCAAGGTCATGAGGCTCCACCAGTCACCGGACGCCAGAACGCAGCCGCTGAAACGATGGGAAACGCTGCTGTGGCTCTCCGAGACGTCCACGTAGAGTACGTTGCTCAAGCCCAGCTCCTTGAACTCTTCCAGCCTTGCACGGATCTCGGCGTCGGAGGACCGGTAGTTGAAGTAGTCGCCCCAGACGGGGAAGTCGGGGAACACATAGTTCCACTTGAGGACTTTGAACCTGGACTCGTCGAGGTAAGGCTCGATAACCTCCATGGAATCGAACCCGATGTGTGTCACAAACATGACCGTCTTCTCCGGCATGGGCTCCAGCAGATCCGAGACCTCGATGGACGCGTTCAACCGTAGAAAACCTTCTTCGATGCACCAGTCGCCCCGGGGCAGCTCGAAGGAGAGGGACTGGCCTTCGCCGTTCTCGACGGTGACCGTCACCCTTGCTATACCTGAGGGCGTCGTTACCGGTTTTGGCGGTGGCGGGGACGAGGTGGGGCCTACGATGACTGCCTTGTCGTCTGGCAGAGGTTTCCATTGGACAGTCTTACCGACGGCGAGCGAGCCTAGATAGACTTCTTCTCCCAGGACTGCCTCGCGTGTCATGTTTCTCCTCCTGGAGAACCGGTAGGTTATCTCAACGGGATACACTTTTTCAGGGTCTATGCTGGCGACGGTGGCTTCGTAGACAGCCTCAGAGGCGGTGATAGGTGTCACAAGTAGAGTCGTTAATATCGTGACAGCAAATATAAGTGGGAGCCTTTTCATGGCTCAAGTCCCTGTCGAGATCCTCTAAATAATTATGCATCGAAAAAACGTTATTTTGAATATCTATCGCGGGTACTAAGCATCAAAAAACCTATAAAATGCCTAAAAAATATCTGAAAAAAGCAAGATATAGCTATCAATACATGTAAATAAAGATAATGGACCCATGAGGCCACCGATATCTTGAAGCTTCGCAGTTGAGAACAAGCAAATTAACAGGGATGAATTAAAAAGATACTTCATAAAAAATTGAATATTTAAAAAGGCTCAATCGAGGCGACTCGAATAATATTATGGAAAAGCTAGAAATATCTAATAAATCGAAAAAATGATCTGCATGAGCTCTTGAATCATATCTAGTTAAATAAAAAACAATAGGGGCAGGTTGGGCGGTCGATGTCGGCTTAAGACCTTGCTCGGGCGTGTTCCATGTATCAAGGGAAGGTTTATAAATGGATATCGGGCTTGATATCGAATATGATATCGGATTCGATATCGGTGGTCTGCCGTGCGTAGACACCGAAGACCAAGAAGACGCATAGGCGTACCCAAGGGGATGCTGCGCCACATCACGTTAAACATATTAAGCCAGGAGCCCATGTCGGGGAGCGAGCTGACAGAGCAGATACACGACTACACTGACTGGCGGCCAAGTCCTGGCAGCATGTACCCGCTGCTCGCCAGCCTCCAAGAGGAGGACCTCATAATGCCCTACGAGGACGAGGACAAGACGCTGAAGAGGTTCACCTTGACCGACGAGGGCATGAGGCTCGTGGAGATCCACAAGATGGAGGACCAAGAGTACCGTAACAGACACAAGAGCATGCGTAAGATGTACTGGAGGCTCCACAGGGACATGCCGCTGAACCTCTACACGAGCTTCTCAAACTTCCTGGACACCTTCGAGATGGCGTTCACCGAGAAAGGGGGTGACGAGGCTGTCAAGGAACAAATCATCGCTCTCCTGGACGGGTCCGCCGAGAAACTCAAGGAGATATCCAGCTAGATGAACGACCTGAGACGCGTACTCAGATACGTGTCGCCCTATAAGAGGGAGGCGGCGCTGG
>CAYFYM010000182.1:0-9422 GCA_964347405.1 uncultured Candidatus Bathyarchaeia archaeon
AACCGCGTCTTCACCTGATACAGCTTCCCCGGGTTCATGACGTCTCTGGGATCAAGACGTTTCTTCGTGGCCTTCAGCTCACGCACCCTATCTGCCCCGTGAAACTCCTGCAGATAGAAGGCATTCCAGATACCTATACCGTAGGGCCCACCGCCGACCTTCAGCCCGACCTCCGTGATCTCGTTGATCACGGGCAGCATCGCCAAGTACTTCCACCTCTCACGCTCATCGGCGAGGAACATGGGCATGTAGAGGATCGTGTCATCTGAGACCACGAACGCCTTGATCCCCAGCTTGAGGCCGTGTTTCTTCTTGATCCTCTGCGTATCCTCAAGCACCTGCTGGAGCCTTGGTATGGGGAACGTCACCTCTCCCGCGAGCAGAGTGGGCCCCGCCTTCTTGATCCTCATATAGTAGAACCTTTCATCCCACTCCTCCATAGCCAATTCCTCGCCGTGCATGACGCCTCCCCTGTTGGATACTAGCTTCCTGAGCTGAGTCTCAGACTCCAGTACGCTGGACTCGTCTCCCTCGTACACGAACAACCCGAGCACCGATACGTCAGGGACCTCGATGCCTATGGACCTCTTGAGTTCAAGATACTCCCTGTCCTGGATCTCGATGAAGAACGGATTTACAGGCTTCTCGATGACCCTCTGTACCACATCCACGAGGGCGTCGTAGTCGTTGAACGAGCACAGCAAGGGCAGCACCTTCTCTGGCCTCGGCATTATCTTCAGGGTGACCTCTGTGATGACGCCGAGAGTCCCCTCCGAGTTGAAGAACGTCTCAAAGCCACCATCATCCTCCGAGAAGACACGAGTCTCTCCGTCGGGCGTAACAACGGTGATGTCCTCGACGTGTTTCATCACGGGCCCATACTTCATGGAGCCGATGCCCAGCCCACCAGTCGCCAGCCAGCCTCCAATCGTCGCCGAGGGGGCGCTGCTAGGATACACGGGGAAGATGAGCCCCTGTTCCTCGAGGTATGCGAGAAGCGTGCTCCACCTTGCACCTGCTCCGACGTGAACGGTCATGTTGTCCCTGTCCAAGCCGGATATCTCCTTGACTCTGACTAGGCAGAGGACGATGCCCCCCATGGTAGGGATGGTTCCACCGTACCCCCACGAGGATGCGCCCCTAGGAACTATGGGCACGTTGTTGTCGTACGCGTATCTAACTATCTTGGAGACCTCGTCGGTGGTAGCAGGCATCACCACCACGTCAGGCACAACCTTGAACACTAGCCCCACCTCCGTCGGGAGCGGGGCGATGTCGTGATCGTAGAGCCTCCTTTCATAGAGGCTGTCTGATACGTAGCCCTCCCCGACGATGGAGGCAAGACTCTTACAAATATCCACGGGTATCATTCCAGTTCACACTTAATCCAGCAGCGTCTTCCCAATGCTTTGATGAATCGATACATATAATGTTGTTCTATAACGCTGTTCTAATTCGCCAAATCTGCTGTTCAACCCATTCCACCATCCTCGAGAAGCTGCATGTAACGGAAGAAGAGTCTCCGAAGAGTCCTACCCCAGAATGAATGACGAAAAATTTGATCCGACTCCTTTGAGCCGGTAATCCGTCACATCCTTATTTTCAATAGAAAAACGTAGAGCCTACTTCTTCTCAGTAGCCTTGACTAGGTCTCTGGCGATGTCCTCGATGCTCCGACCCTCTGTCTCGATGTTCATCTTTCTGGCAGCGATCAGTATGGCCTCCCTTTTTTCTTCTTCCTCGGTCTTGGGCTCACTCTGCTTCAAGGATCCCCGTGAGGCCGATGTGAACTCTCTCGACGCTTGCCCCAGTGATCTAGCCAGTTCAGGCAGCTGTCTTCCACCGAAAAGAACCAATATCAAGAATAAGATCAATAGAAGCTCAGTGTTTCCCAGTCCTATCATTTACCATCGGCTCCCTGTTTGAAAAAGTAAACAAGTGTTGATATAAGCGTTGCTAGATTCCCTCGAAGCAAGGAAACCCGTCGAGGAGCGGCGTCTTATCACATTCTTCCCCAAAAAAATTGCGTCGTTCAATAGTGGGCCTTCGCTTCATAGAACTGCTAGTGGAAAGAAAGAAGATAGGGGTTAATGGAAGATCTGCCCGGCGGTCAGTATGACGTACCGTAGCAGCAACCCGCCCATCAGGATGAGTGCGTACTGCCCCATCGAGAAAAGTATCAGGTGCTCGTCCTTCGTCGTGGGTCTCATCATGGTCGTGTATAACGAGATCCCCAGCGGCGCGACGAGCCCGATCATCACGTAGGCGTAGAACACCAGCGACAGTATCGATCCGGTTAACAGCATCTCAGCGTGACCGCGGCCGGTCGCCAGATCGATCAACACCAGGACCAGCTCGACCACTATCAGCGCGGCGACGTATTTCTGGTTGCTACCCACCATCTCGGCGAATCTGCCCTTCTCGCTGTACAGCTCCAGGAACGGCTTCAGCCTGGGCATGAGCACCGCGAAGACGGGTATCATGAACAGCGTCACGGCGAGCCCGGTCAGCGTCCCCGAGACCACGAACGTCCACGGCAGCAGCGGTGAGGACCAGAAAGAGGCCCCCCTGGCGAACGCCAACAGCAGCCCAGTGTAGGCGGTCGTGGTCAGTCCAAGCACCACCCCGACGACCTCGACGATCTTCCTAGCGAGGGCGTTTCCTTTGAAGAGCCACAGCACCGCGGTCACCAGCGCCACCACGGTAAACACGGTGATGGTCCACGTCCCCACCGAGAGGATCGAGTGGGGAAACCGGTTATAGGCGTTGAGTATGCTGAGAGGGGCGACCTGAAACCTCTTCAGGTCCAGGACCAGCAGCACTAGACCCACGAGTATGGAGCAGAAGCTGATGTAGGTGCCAGACTTGGACAGGGCTTCGTAGTCTTCTCCCTTGAAGAGGTCCGCGAGGGCGCTCACGACGTATGCGCCTCCGGCTAGGCCGCCGAAGAACAGGTAGCCCGCCATGATGGGGCCCCACACTAGATCGGACACCTCATTCACCTCCTCCTTCCTTCGATATAGTCTCACGTCTATCCGCGTAAGTCTTGATAACCACGAGAGCCGCGCCTCCCAAGAGGCCGACAACCGCGAATCTTGACAGCAGATTGTTCTGGAAGTTCGTGTGAGTCACCGATGAAAGCTCTGGTAGACCGAACTCTGAGAAGGGAACATCTGAGATGTAGATCCAGCTAGTTCCACCGACCTCGCTGTACCCATACGTATACAGTCCCTCCGCCTCTGCTTCCTGCGCTTTCCTTCTCGCTTCCTCAAGCGTCATGAACTGCAGGGTGTCTGTTGGGCACGTCGCGACGCACGCAGGCTCGAGTCCTTGGTCGATACGGTCGAAACACATGGTGCATTTTCGTATGGAGTGAAGCTCTTCGTCGAAGTGAGGTACGCCCCATGGACACGCCATCTCGCAGTAGCCGCATCCTATGCAGCGATCTATGTCGTAGAGAACCGGGCCGTCGCTACGCTTCCATAGAGCCCCCGTGGGGCAGACGGAGACACAGCTTGGCTCGGTGCAGTGCTTGCAGTTGTCTGCCAACATCCGCCACTTCAGGCCGCCGGTGCCCGGCTGCGTGCTATCGTAGTCACCTATCTCCTTGAAGTGTACGACCTTCCACGTTATCGGGGAGAAGTAGGTAGGGTTAGTGTACTCCTTGCCCGTCACCTTCGTCTCCTCGGCTGGGAGCTTGTTCCAGGCCTTACAGGCCACCTGGCAGCCCCTGCATCCGATGCACCTTCGCACGTCCACGAGGACCGCCTTCCTTTTACCAAGTTCCTGCACTGGGGAACGTTTGCCTTTAGATAACCCCTCGAGCGCTAGAGGCGCTACTATCATCGGCGCCGCAGCTGCCTTGAGGAAATCCTTTCGCGTCATCTTCGTCGTCATCTTAATACACCCCTTGGTGCCACCCCTTCTCCTGGATGGCCGCTATCTCCCCGTCTGTCGCCTTGATCACCTTGCATAGACATGCCTTGGTCTCAGGGATTTTCGCGTGTGGATCAACCGCCCCTATGGATACGAAGTTAGCGATGGACCCCTTGGCTAGGCCCTTTGGCCCGAAGTGGAAAGGCGTCATGATCTCCCAGTAATCTGTGTCGTTGATGCGTAGCTTGCCGACTCTGTTTGTGGCGCGAACTTTAGCGACGACCCATCCTCTCTTAGACTCGATGCGTACATATTCTCCTGAGTCGACTCCTACCTGAGCCGCGTGCTCGGGGTTTATCTCGATGAAGTACTCTGGCTGAGTCTCGTTGAGGAGCGTCAGGTTTCTAGTAAAGGTGTGGAAGTGTTCAGTCAGCCGGAAGCTGCCCCAGATGACGTCGTAGCCTTCTTCGGGTGTTCCGACTAGGCCCCATTCCCACAGTTTATCGTTTCCTTCGTAGTCCGAGTTCCTGTTTGTGTATAGCCAGCCGTAGCATGGGTAATCCCTCGTCAGCTCGGTATCAGGCGCCTCCATTGGCTCGAAATGCTCGGGGATGCCAACGACCGGCTTCCCGCCAGGCCCCTTGAGCTTGTTCCCGGTGAAGCTTGCCCCAGGTATTGGCGGCTTGTCGCCTGTCCATCCATTGTAAGCAGCTGTGTTATCTTTCCCTGCCCCTGCCAATCCCTGAGCCCAGATTCTCGCCATTCCTGTTCGCTCTTTGCCCCACCAGAACGTGCTTCCCTGCCTCCAGTAAGGCCATCCATCCGATCGTCGACCAGACGGTGCGCCCCAGGGAGAGTTATCCACGGTCTTGAAGGTGACAGGCTGCATGAGATCGTTCTCGCCGCAGTCATCCTTGTTATACAGCACCCGCTGATTCTTTGGCCAACACCACGCCCAGTTCTTCATCATGTTATACTGTCCATCGATGCCATCCCTGTAGCTGTTGATCCGCCTCTTCGCTAGGATCTCGCCTCTGCCGTCGTGATACGCATGGACGGAGGACTTGTAGCCCATGTGTCCGGCTCTATACTGTCCATCGTAGAGGCCGACGGCGTCGTCCATCTCTGCGTAGACCTGATCCGAGGCCCTCATGTTGTCCATGTCTGGTTCGGCGTACCAATCCCAGTTGAGGTCGGGGCACGGTCTGCCCGCCCGCCCCTTATCGAGGCCGCTGAACCCCCAGATCTCGTCGCCTGCTATGTACTCCAGACATCTTCGACCCATCGGATCAACGGGGAACTCCTCCTCGGGGTGGTCTTTCATGTAGAGCTCTGAAGGTAATGTAAGGACGCCTCTCTGTCTCCACATCTTGTACATCTTTATGAACAGGCTGAGATCCGATTTTGAGTCGCCCGGAGGATCGCTGGTCTTCCATCTGTACTGAACCCACCTCGGCGAGTTGGACACCGAGCCGTTCTTCTCGTACACAGACGCCATGGGGAGAACGATGTCCGCTAGCTGCGCAGTCTCTGTATCCCAGATGTCGGCGACGATCATCTTACCGGGGGCCTCGGTGAACTCCTTGAAGACGGAGGCGGCCCCGCCGTCAGTCACCACGCCGTTGTCACCGATCTCGAAGTAGACCTTGAACTTGCCCGCTCCGAAGGCCCTGTCTGCGTCGATGATCGGGTGACCCACGTTGTAGGGGATGTCGGATATCACGGCGCCGTTCTCCGGTTCATCTGTAGGCCAAGTGCCTAGGAATATGCCCCAAGCTTTCTCGTAGCGTCTCCAGCCTCCATGAGTCCTTGTGGTCCCGGTTTTCATGTACCAGATGTTGTCATATTCCTGGCCTTCCAAATAGTCCACGCCGCCCCAGGTGAAATCTACTATGGGGGTCATCTTTCGTGAAAGATCGCTTGGCCTACCAGCGTTCTTCCAAGCCTGATACGCCCTAATCGATGCGTCGGATGAGGGTATGCCGATGTATCCTGGAAGCAGGTGGCATAGGACCAGCATGTCCGTGGCCCCCTGCACGTTGTTCTGGCCCCTGATAGCGTTGACGCCTCCGCCGGGTACACCCATGTTACCCAGCGTTAGCTGCATCAAGCATAACGCCCTCAGTAGCTGCGCCGCGTTTGTGTGTTGGGTTAGACCCATGGCGTAAGTCACTGTGCCTGGTTTGATGGAGGTGTATGTCTCGGCTATCTCGTTGAACTTGGATACGGATAAACCGGAGATCCTAGAGACCTCTTCAGCGGTGTAGTTGTCGAGGACGGAAGTGAGCACGGCGTACACGCTCTTCAACGTCTCGCCGCCGGATCCCCTCGTTTCTGCAAAGAGCACCCGGTCTTCGGGGGGCACCTCTGGCCAAGGCCTAATCTCCCCCGCCCGTGTTAGAACTACGTGAGTCTGGACGCCTTTGTACAGGTTGGTGTTACCCAGGTAGTCATGGTCTGCGGTGCTCTCCATAGTGTACAGAGCATGGTTATACACATCCACGTTAAGCAGCAGAGGCGCGTTTGTGTTCTCGACAAGGAAATCCACGTCGTGACGGTTGTTATCGATGGCGTACTTCGTGATCCCCAGGAAGACAGCGGCATCTGAACCCACCCTCACTCTCCCATAGATGTCAGCCTGGGTCGCGCTTCGGCTGAAACGTGGATCCATGACGATGATCTTGGCGCCGTTATCCTTGGCTTTCCTGAGCCAACGATACGCGACGGGGTGAGCCGACGCCGGGTTGCCGCCCTCATGAATGATCACCTTAGCGTGTTGCATGTCCAGGAAGTGGTTGGTCATCGCCCCGAAGCCAAACGAATTGGCTAAAGCCGCTACAGTTGACGCATGGCATTTCCGTGCACAGTGGTCGATGTTATTAGAGCCTAGGATGGTCCAGAGCTTCCTGTTCAGGTAGGCCTCCTCGTTGTTGTATACTGCTGAGCCGATGCATCCTATGGGGAACTCGTGGCCGTCGAACCTGTAGACTTCGTCTGCCTTCGAGGCCTTCCGTTGCATGACCCCCATGGTTTTCAGCCTTGAGATCTCCTCGTCAACAGCGTTCTTAGTCCAGTCGCCGATCGTGTCCAGAGCATCTCCCCAGGTGATTCTCCTCCACCCCGGATCCGACTCAAAACCTTTCTCCGGGTTTGTCCTGATCAAGGGCGTCGTCAGCCGTCTTGGGCTGTTTATGAGCTCCATGGAGCCTCTGCCCTTAGGGCACAGGGTCCCTTCGTTGAGAGGGTTGTATGGGTCGCCTTCTGAGTCGATCACCTTGCCGTTAGCGACGGTGGCTATTATGCCGCAGCCGACTGCGCAGAACGTGCAGATGGTTGGCACCCTTTTAGCGTTTAAGACCGGCACCTGTGTGGGGGCCTGTCTTGCTCCTACGTTTCTTATGCCTGAGGTCGTCGCGATTACTGGTGCTACTCCGAGAAACTTTAGAAAATCTCGTCGATTCATATTTAAGCCAATCAATTAAATCACATAACTTGTTTAACAAGTATACTTAATATTTTCTAATTTTTTGTTAGAAAAAGGGGTTAAATAGAGAAATATGTCATAATTGGTAAAATATTTTGTAGAAATTTCACATATTACAATATACTTTATGCAATATTTTTCAATTTGTAAAATATTTATGCAAAATTATTATTTTTTTGTGTAAAATATTTGTCTAAAAGGTGTCTGATCTGAAGAGTCAAGAAATCTTTTCTTTACTAATCCTAAATTTTCTCACCTTCCAGTAAACAATGGATTCATTCTAACTTGTGCCATGTCGATAAACTGCGTCTCTTCCCTCGACAACAGTAATCGCCGTCGGCGCTGACTCTCTGTGTCGTGGATACCACACATGGCTCAACACCGCTACTCGTTGTCTTGAACAATTCATGAGCCGCAAACACGTTTTTTGGGTTCGATAGGCAGTTGTCTCAGCGTCAATGGCCTTTTAATCGTTGAATAGACTCAGGGATCAGTCTTCCGTTTCCCCCAGCAGCTCCAGCGACGCCTTTAAACCTGTCTCTATGACCCTGTCGGGCCTATTCTTCATGATGCGGCTAAGCACGATTATGGTGAGTTCATAGAGGATGTAGAATGGTACGGTCATCAGCGACATTGACACGGGTGTTGGGTCAGGTGTCAAGAACGCGGTCACGATGGCGAGCCCTAGGAAGAGGTGTTTCCTCATTTTTCGCAGGTCATCTACGGTGATTATGTCTATGACCACGAGCGTGTATATCACGAGGGGGAAAGTGTAGAAGAGGCCCGAGCCGACCATACCGAAGGTTATTATGTCGAAGAAGTCCTTCACCGAGTAGAAAGGCATCACCCTTGTCTGGTACACGAACTGGTAGAGCACCCTGAAGGTGGCCGGTATGAGGATGAAGTAGGCGTACGTTACACCTAGGAGAAAAAGCAATACAAACATGCCTACGAACGAGATCAAGCCTTTCTTCTCGTTCTCGTATATGGCTGGCGCCAGGAACGCGTAGACCTGGGTCGCGGTGTATGGTAAGCAGATGATGAAGCTTATTGTGAAAGCTATCATCACGTAGATGTAGAAGCTATCCAGCCAGTTGAACGCGATAAGGGTAACTCCTTCAGGGAGAACGGCCTCCTGAAGCATCTCCATGATCTTGGATACAAGAAGCGTGTAATCAGAAAAGTCTAGTTCAATTATCTTTCCCAGGTCAGCCGGAAGCGACAGCACCACCATCATCGTAACAACTAGCGCCACAATTATGCGTCTAAGCCTCGAGGAAAGCTCTTCAACGTGATCCCATACGCTGAGTTCCTCATCCTCTGGCATAGGGAGCACCGGCGTCGGAGTTAATCGGTCTCCGCTTTTTGGGTCGCCTTGGCGATGTCCTGAGCTATGTCATTAATGTCTCTGCCTTCTACCTCGATCCCCAGTTTCTTTGCTGCGTCGATTATGGCCTGCTTCTCTTCCTGCTCTTTACGCGTCTTTTCATCGATGTAATTCACTGGCTCTTTGGTCGCCTTGTTGAACTCCCTCATCGCCTCGCCCATGGACCTGGCCAGTTCAGGTAGTTTTCTTCCCCCAAACAGCAGAAGGACGATAAACAGGATGAATATTAGCTCTGTGTTTCCCATCATATTGAGTCCATCCGTGTATTGAATCGGTGGTCTATCAGATAAAAGGATTTGTTAAAGAGGTCGGTTTCCATTGTTTTAACTCGTCTCAGCCCATTCGATCTATTGTAAATTGATATCCCAAATGGGTTTCAAGACGAACACCACCTATTAAATACACGTTGAACCGATCAAACCCCATGGAACCGGGTCAGAAGGAGAGATACGCTAAAGCCGTTCTTCTTGGCCAAAGAATCTATCTCAATAATCAGGCAATAATGAGCAAGATATCTAGAGGCTTATCAGGAGAACCCATGTTCGAGAGAAACAACAGGGAGATGATCCAGAAATCTCTGAACGACCTGAGTTCATGTCTGAAAGAGTTTCAGGAGATTACGGAGATTGAGCTTACGGAGGCTCAGGATGCACTAGCCATGTGCCTTGAAGACCT
>CAYFYM010000183.1:0-1915 GCA_964347405.1 uncultured Candidatus Bathyarchaeia archaeon
GGGGAGAGGCGGGACACCCATGAATCCATCGAGCAGCTGCGGCGATACGTCGCCGACCTGGACCCAGACTTCGTGATATACACCGTTTTGACGCCGTTCCCCGGGACTGAGATTCACGAGGAGGCGGAGCGGAACGGCTGGATCGAGGACGACAACCTGTTCAACTACGCCATGGCCCACGCCGTCATGGGCACAGAGGCCCTGACGAGGCTTGAGCTCCAGGAGGAGCTCTACGAGTGTTATAGAAGCTTCTACGGCTCGTGGGGGAGAAGGTTCAGGGGCATCCTCTCCGGCAACGAGTTGAAGAGGAGGATATACTGGTATATGGCGGGGAAGGGGATACTCAGCGACCTCAAGGCGCTTTTCTGAGTTCACTCGTTATCCTTCATGAAGGCGAGGCCCCTGTACTGCTTGACGGCCTCGAACAGGAAGGCGCCCGCGCTGAAGAGCGCTATGAACAAAACGGTGAGGTCCATGAAGTGTCCCCTCCACGGCCAGTAACTGACGTAGCTAACAATGAGCCCCATGAGCAGCGCCGCGTACACGGTGAGCCGGGGGATGAGCATGCCTCGGAGCATGAGGAAGCTGCGCAGCGCCTCGATGCTCTCCTGATCGTTGATCCTGTACTTGCCGTCGAAGTCCGTCTCTATGAGGTCGAGGTCCAGAAGCTTGTTTACGTGGTACTGGGCAAGGCTGGGGCTGCTAAAGTCGAGCTGCCGCCATATCTCCCTTACACCAATGCCTCCCTCAGCGGTGAGTATGCAGAGGTAGACGTCCAGGGTCTTCCCGTAGATGCGTTTCCCCTGCTCCATCACCTGTCACCAAGCTCTATGGTCTTCACCTCTTCGAGGGTATCTAGGTCGTTTATTTTCAGCCTGCCCTGGCTTATAGTGTAGAGGTTGTCCTCGATGTAGAGGCTGCGCTCCACCGCGTACTCTGACTCGAACCTGAACCCGCTCTTGAGGAGGCTGTCGTCGTCGATGTGGGTGACCCTGCCGCGGAGCGCTATTCCTTCGAGGCTCACGTCGAAGACGTATGCGCCCTGATAGACGAAGTCGCCGTAGAAGTTGGGGGGTACTTCTCCGGCGAAGTCGTCTTCGTCTATCTGGGCCTCCAGTATGGGTATGACCAGGAGGTTCCTCTGCCTGCTGAAGAGGAAGGCGTGGTGGTTATACAGGGCCTGGCTGTCGCTGCCCCTGTCGCCCACCTCTATCTTGGCTAGCTCGCGGGGGTTCTCGACGTCGCTGACGTCGAAGAGGCTTATCTTGATGCCCTGGTGCCACGCGAAGTCGCCTTCCTTTGCTTCCTCGGTCTCCTTGCCGACGCCTATGAGGGTGTCCTCGTCGTAGGGGTGGAGGTAGTCGCTGTAGCCGGGTATCTTGAGCTTGCCTAGCACATCAGGGTTCTCCGGGTCGCTGAGGTCGATTACGAATAAGGGGTCCACCTTCTTGAAGGTGACTAGGTAGCACCTGTCACTCATGAAGCGTGCGCTGTATATCTCCTCGCCGGGCGCCAGCCCTTCCAGCGAGCCCACCCTGTTTAGGGCCTCGTCGAGGACGTAGACGTTGTTGCCGTTCTGCCCGTTTCTCCAACCCCAGTTGGTTGTGGCTATCCTGAAGTATCCGTCGTGCTCGTCCATGCTGAACTGGTTGAGGACATAGCCGGGAACGGTGCCGTTGGCCCGGAACGCGATGCTTCCGTCCTCGATGCCTATCTTGGTGATGACGCTTCCCTCGGCCCAGTTGTAGCTGACGATGTAGAGGTTCTCCATGCTGACGTATAGGCTGGTCCCCGTGTCCAGGAGGAAGGTCTCGGCCTTCACATCGGTGTCCGGGTCCTGCACGTTTAGTGCGGTTATCGTGTGGTAGCTGAGCCGGCCTCGGGTCACGTTGGGGTACCAGACGTCCTCGGCCTC
>CAYFYM010000184.1:0-4185 GCA_964347405.1 uncultured Candidatus Bathyarchaeia archaeon
CGCGTCGGCGGCCAGCTATCCAGGGGCGGTGAGACTGAGCTGGCGGTCGACAACTACATCCAGACCCGCAAGGGGTGCGAGAGGATCATCAGGTACGGGTACGAGCTGGCCCGTTCAGGCGACTACAAGGGCGGGGCCGGCGCCCCCGTCGACGGTGTGAGGCGTCTCACCTGCGCCGCCAAGTGGGGCATCTGCAAAGGGGACAACCTGTTCAAGGCGGTGTGCGAGGAGCTGGAGCCCCTGCACCCGGACGTGGAGACGGACTACGCGTGGATAGACGCGTGGAGCTACTGGGCGATAATGAGGCCCGGCTACTACGACGTCGTCGTCATGCCCAACCAGTACGGGGACATCATGTCGGACATGAGCGGCGCCGTCCAGGGCAGCATGGGGCTGGCCGGGAGCATAAACGCCGGGGACAGGCACTGCTACGCGGAGCCCACTCACGGCTCGGCGCCGGATATAGCCGGCAAGGGGATAGCGAACCCCACCTCGATGATACTGTCCGTGGGTATGATGCTGAACTGGCTCGGCGACAAGCGGGGCGACAGGAGGCTGAAGGACGCGTGGAGGGGCGTCGACGCCGCCGTGGACACGGTGCTTGCGGCGAGGAGGGTGAGGACGCCGGATCTAGGCGGCTCCAGCTCCACGGCCGAGTTCGGGGACGCCGTGGTCGAGGCGCTGGCCTCTACCTGATCACGCCGTTCACTGCCTGTACTACGCCGTCCTTCACCACGGCGTGTATCCTGTCTCTTTCCTGGAGCACGGCTATGTCTCTCAGCGGGTCTCCGTCGACCACCAGTATGTCGGCCTTCTTGCCGACCTCGACGGTGCCCACGTCTGGCAGGCTGCACAGCTCTGCGGCTGTCTTGGTGGCGGCCACTATTGCCTCCATGGGGGTCATGCCGCCGTGCCGTACGTAGGTGTACAGCTCCCAAGCTAGCCCGGGGGCGTCCCAGTACGTGTTGTCGGTGCCCGCCGCTATGCGGACCCCAGCCTTCATGCACGCCTTGAGGTTCCTAGCGAGGCCCGGCTGCCTGCGCTTGAAGTCTTCCCTCGTGCCGGGCTCGGCCTCGTCGTAGGCGTCCATCAGCGGCTCCATGAAGAACATTCCCATGGTGGGCACCAGGAACTGGCGGTTCTCCGCCATGTGTGTTATCAGGTCCGGCTGCTCGATGAGGTGGGTGCCGTGCTCTATGCTGTCGACGCCCTCCTCTACGGCGAACCTGAGGCCGGGGCCGTTCTTGGCGTGGGCGGCGACGGGGACGCCCTTCCAGTGCGCCTCCTCGACGGCGGCGGCTATCTCCTCCCTTGTCATGCAGGTGTGCTCGGGGCCTTCGCCGGGCTTGAAACGCTTGTGGCCTGGGCCGATGAGCTTTATGAAGTCCACCTCGTACTGGAGGCACTCACGGGTCTGTTTCCTGATCTCCCAGGGGCCGTCGGCGCCTCTCCAGCCGGGGTTCATCACGAATGGAGGCCCGATGCTGTTGAGGTGACCGCCCGTGGGGAGGACGCAGCCCCCGGCGACGACGCGGGGCGCGGGGAAGTACCGCCGCTCGACGGCGGTCCTGAGGGCTACGAGCCACTCGCCGCGGAGCTCGGGGGCGTTGGGTATGGTGGGGTGGGGTATCCTGACGGTGGTGACGCCGCGTGCCAGGAGCCCCTGTATAACCTGCACGGCTTTGAGGAGCGCCAGGGCGGGGCTCTGGACCATGTTGTCGTAGTACTTCTTGAAACCGGGGTCCCCGAAGCCGCGTTCCCCGAGGGGGTGGTTGTGGGCCTCGATGAGGCCTGGCATCACGGTCTTGCCCTCGGCGTCTATGACAGTCGCTTCCCCGGGTCTGAGGTCGCCCACCTCCGTGATCCAGCCGCCCCTGATCTTGACGTCGGCCTCCACGGGGGGAGTCCCGGTCCCAGATATGACCCTGCCTCCCTTGATTAGAGTTTCCTTCATGGTTTCTCCATCGTCTCATGGGTTATAACATCTGCGTGAACCGTCGCCTACCGGGTTCCACCTTGCGTAAACGGTTTAACGGCGTTCAACGTATCTTCCCGGTATGCGGGAGTACGAGGACAGGCTTAAGAGGATCATAGAGGAGCATGGAATAAGGGCGGAGCACCTTTCCTTCGAGACCAGCTGCCACAGCGTCGCCGACGCGGCTGAGACGGTGGGGGCGGAGCCCGAGGACTTCATCAAGAGCATATGCATGGTGGGGGACGGCGGCGAGGTCATCGTGGCCATAGTGAAGGGGGAGGACAGGGCCAGCACGTCCCGCGTCGCCAAGGCGCTGGGCTCCGGGAGGCCGCGGGTTGCCGCCCCCGGCGAGGTGCTGGGCCTCACCGGGTTCCCTGTGGGGGGTACGCCGGGCTTCGGGTTCGAGGCCACCTACCTAGTGGACCCCAGGGTGCTGGAGAAGGACATGGTTTATCTGGGCGGCGGCTCGGACTGCGCGCTGGTGCGTATGTCGCCCCGGGAGCTCGTGCGGGCCAACGGGGGCCGCGTTGTCAGGGTGCGCAAGTAGCTACCTGTTGTCTCTGAGGAACCTTATTCGGGCTTCCTCGAGTTGCCGGATCTTGGTGTGCCGCGCCCGGGGCTCGGTGGTGAGGTAGTCCCCCAAGCTGAGGCGGCCGGCTCTGTGTCTCCCCTTTATTTTGATCAACTTGATGTTGTCTCGGGAGGCGGCCCGTGGCATGGCCCCACTCTGTATGACGTTATTTAGTTTATGTGGACGAGTCTTAGAGATGAAAGTTTCTTATTACTAAATGTAAAAAACATTTTTCGGGTCTGCTTGACTGCGAGTCAAAGGTATTTTAAGGTGACTCCTCGATGCCGCCTATCCATATTATTGAGTGAAAATTCGGAGCTTGTTTAGAGTAGCCTGTAGCTGCTTGTCGCTGACTCGTAGGCTACGGCGCCCTGGGCTACGAGCCCGTCCAGCGCGGTCTTGATCTGGCCCCGTGTGAGGGTGAGGTGGAACTGGAGCTCTGCGGCGCGGGCCCTGCCTTCCTCGAGTATGAGGGCGAGGGTGACCTTGTCCATGTTGGTGTACCTGCGTATCGTCTCCATTTCAGAGGCTCCTCCAGGTGTTCTCGAATATAACCTTATCGATCATAGACGAACATAGATACAACAAATGACGAAAAAAAGGGTGTTTGGGGGGCTGGTTCCACGGCAGTCACAGGTTACTATTGGGCGTAGAGCTCGATGTAGCCGCACTCCAGGCACCTTCTGCCCTTAACCGCGAGGGTGCGCACCTCATCGCTCTTTATGAGGAAGCCCTTCTTCTCACCGGTCTTCTCTCGCCACTTCACCCTCTCTTCCCGGGTCATCTCGACGTTCCCCAGGTTCATGCTTGACATGGGGTTCATCATGCCGCTCATCATGGGGCTGGACGAACTGGTGGTGACCTGCACGTAAGCCTCCCCCTGGATCATCTCTCCTCCGCACTTAGGACATTCACTCAAAGCAGGGCCCTCACAACTGTTGTTCACTGATCACACGCCTGGTAAAAATGGTTTGCGGAAACGAGGCGCTTAGATAGAAACGCAGGACGGATAGTTATCTTGTTTTTAAATCCGGCTGATGATTAACCCTAAATCATTCAAGAGACACTTTCGATGTATGACAGAGATCACTCCCCCTGAGGAATTTTTTAAGTACACGTTGGGAAGCGACCGTAAAATAGCTCGCTGGGACAGTATCATAGACTACTTCCGGAGGCTCCAAGAGGAGTCCAGACGGGTCAAGGTGGTGGACATGGGACCCAGCACCGAGGGCCACCCCTTCCTCACAGTCCTCGTCACCAGCGAGGAGAACATGGATAAGCTGGAGCGCATCCAGGGGGTCAACAAACGGATCACAGACCCGGACGGCCTCACGGAGGAGGCCGTCGAGCCCCTCGTCGAGGAGGGGAAGGCGGTGGTAATCCAGTCCATGAGCCTCCACGCCACCGAGATCGGCGGCACCCAGATGGCCCCCGAGCTCGCCTACGACCTCGTAACCAGGGAGGACGAGGAAGCCACGCGCATCCGAGACAACGTCATCAGCATAATGGTGCCGTGCTTCAACCCAGATGGCCAGCACATGGTCACGGACTGGTACAACGAGTGGCTGGGCACCGAGTACGAAGGCACAGGCCTGCCGTGGCTCTACCACAAGTACACTGGCCACGACAACAACAGGGA
>CAYFYM010000185.1:0-3475 GCA_964347405.1 uncultured Candidatus Bathyarchaeia archaeon
ACCGCCGTTTGGCTCTCCCCCGACTTCTCGTTGATCTTCCCGAGCTCCAGGAGGACCTGCCGCACCTGCTCGTGGGTCCTGGTGCCGTAGATAACCCTCTTGCCCATGGCGAGGAGGCAGCTGAGGACGCTCACCGTCTTCCCGAACCCGTTGCAAGCCTCGGCCACGAGGACGCCGCCCCTGCCGGCGGTCTCCTGGATGTCCCGGATGAACTCGACCTGCGGCGGGTAGGGCTCGTAGGGGAACAGCCGCCTCCACCCGTCGCCTCCCCCGCCCTTGCCCCCCGCCACCCTCAGGTGGCTGCCGCAGACCCTGCAGAACCTGTCCTCCTCGTACTCTTCAACCGTGTGCTCTCTGCCGCAGCGTGGGCACTTGATGAGGGGCATAGCAGTACACATACGCGGGGTCCCGATTTAAACGAAGTGATGATGCCCCGGCCCGGGCGTGGCGGCCCTCACTCCACGGTGAGAAGGTTTCGCAGGGTCTCCCTCAGCCTGCGCAGCGAATCCTTGACGCCGTGCACGGAGACCTCCCTCCACCTGATGGCCGTGATGCCGTTGGGCTCTATCGCGAGCACCGTGAAAAGCAGCACTATGGGTATCATCTCCTCGTACATGCCCACCCAGGTGCCGAGGGTCGTCATCAGCGTGTACGTGAGGGTCTTCTTCGCCAGAGCCACGATGACGCCGCCGACGATGGCGCCGTTGATGCTGGCGAGCCCGCCCAGGACGCTGCCCGCCATGACGTTCACCAGCAGCGTGTCGCTGTAGTTGATGCTGGTGCCCGTCATGAGGGGGATTATGGCGCCAGCGAGTCCCGCCAGGGCCCCCGAGAGGAACCAAGACGCGACGTGGACGTGCTGTATGTTCACGCCGAGGTTGGCGGCGAGGAACTCGTCCTCGGCGGTGGCCCTCATGGCCACGCCGAACTTGGAGACGTAGAGAAAGACGTTCAGTGCGGCGACTAGAAGCAGCACGGTGACGGGCGCCACGACGCCGACGCCTGAAAAGCCGTTGACCCTGAAGTCGTAGCTCCGGAGCATGAACCCTGACGACTGGACGCCCCTGCTCACCAGGAGCCAGAAGCTGAAGATCGCCAGCGCCATGGAGACCATGTGAGACATGATGTAGAACGTTAACGTCAAAGTGATCTCCCTCATCCCCTGCGCCTTTATGGGGCGGACGATGCACACGTAGAGCAGCACACCCAGCAGGCCGCACACGAGCACCACGACGGGCCAAGTCTGGTATGGGCCGAACCCGCGGAGCCTGACCAAGTAGAACGCCACCGCCGTCCCGACGCTGGCGTAGCTGGTGTGCGCGAAGTTCGGGAACTTCTCCATCATGTACGTGAAAGTGAAGCCTATGCAGAGGATGACGAGCAAGCTGACGTTAAAAAGGATGTTAAAAACTAGAGCCCAACTCATCTAACCAAACCTTGAACGGCAGTATAAAAGATGAACCCGTAGCCCCTCTTAAATAGCCACATCGACACTTAGCAGGTTGGGAGCAGGTTTGGCTCAACACTTTTTGATCAGAAACGGCAGGGTGGTGGACGGCACCGGCAGCCCCTGGTTCAGGGGAGACGTAGCCATAGGCGACGGGGTTATCACGCAGGTCGGGAACCTGGACCCCGGGGGCTTCGACGAGGTCATAGACGCCGACGGGCTCGTCGTGTCGCCCGGCATAATAGACGTCCACAGCCACAGCGACTTCTCGCTGCTGGTGAACCCCGAGGCTGACAGCCTCATCCGCCAGGGCGTCACCACCGTCTTCAACGGCAACTGCGGCATCTCCGCGGCGCCTCTGAACGAGATATCGAGAAAACACATGGAGGAGTCCCGAGGCGTATCCATCGACTGGCTCTCCACAGCCGAGTACCTCTCGGTGATGGAGTCCAGGGGCGTGGCCATCAACGCGGCTACCTTCACGGGGCTGGGCAACCTCCTGGTCTCCGCCATGGGCATGGACGCCTACGACAGGCCGCCCAGCGGGGAGGAGGTCGAGGCCATGAAGGAGATGCTGAGGCAGGCGATGACTGAGGGCTCGTACGGCCTCTCCTCAGGCCTGGAGTACGACCCCCAGACGCTGACAGACACCGACACCCTCGTCGAGCTCTGCCGCGTGGTAGCCGAGTACGGCGGCATATACGCGACCCACATCAGGAGCAGAGACGTCAAGGTGGTGGAGGCCGCCGAGGAGGCGGCGGAGATAGGGGAGAGATCAGGGGTATCCGTGGAGGGCGTCCACTGGGGCGCCAGGTACCCCTCGGACGGTAAGACCAAGCACATAGTAGACCTCTTCGACAGGGCCAGGGAGCGGGGGCTGGACGCGGGCTTCAACCAGGTGCCCTGGACCATGGACGAGGACGGGGTGGGGTGGTGCGGCTGCGGGCTCATCGAGCCCATAATCATAGGCTCCAAGTACGTGAAGAAGGGCGCCGAGTTCACCTACGAGATGCTGAAGGACCCAGAGGTCATCGAGTACCTTAGGCGAGACCTCCACAACCGCCAGTACGGCCCCATCCTGGCCGGGACGCGGGGGCTCCTGGACACCTGGGACCGCTTCCTCGTCGCCCACCTCGAGAAAAGCCCGGAGTACGACGGAATGAACCTCAAACAGATAGGACAGCGGATGGGGAAGGACCCGTTCGACGCCCTCATAGACCTCCTGATCAGGGAGGGCGAAGACTACGAGAGGGCGTGGGGCGCCGTGGGGATCACCAGCAGGTGGGACACGGACTTCTCGCTGCTGCACCCCAACTGCTCCGTCGCCATCGACTCCGGCAGCGACTCCCCCAGGGGCCCCCTCTCGGAGAAGCCCGTCGGCGAGCTTGTCACCAGGGCATACGGCCAGTACCCCTACTTCTTCGAGAAATGGGTCAGGGAGGACCGCGCCCTCAGCCTCGAAGACGCCGTGCGGAAATGCACCGGGCTACCCGCCCAGAGGATGCGGGTCATGGACAGGGGCCTCATAAGGCCCGGGCAGCGCGCGGACATAATGATCTGGGACCCGGAGAAGATCAGGAACAACGCCACGTGGACGAACCCCCGGGTCTACCCCAGCGGCATAAGCAAGGTCATAGTCAACGGGGCCCTGGCGGTGGAGGACAACGAGCACACCGGCGCACTGGAGGGCATGGTACTGCGCGCGAGGCAACCAGGCAGCTTCTGATCCATGGGAGGCGTGCCCATCAGCAAGGGAGACTACAATAGCTGGTAGACTGCGCGCCTCGGTGGTTTCTACTTAGTTATTTATAGGGTTCAGGTGTTTGTCTTGTCTGGTTTGGATCTGAGGCAGCTTGTTGGCCGGGTTTACCCGTACGTGCTGGTGTTTCAGCTGTTGCTGGGCGGGCTGCAGCTGCTGGATTACCTCGAGGTCGGGTATGCCCCGATGATTGAGCGCACGGGGGCTGTGCGGGTGTTCCAGCTGGGGTTCAGCGTGGTGTTGCCGCTGGTTGTGTTAGCTATCCTGTG
>CAYFYM010000186.1:0-7023 GCA_964347405.1 uncultured Candidatus Bathyarchaeia archaeon
TGGCGCCGTATGGATTCCAGGCACTTGCCTATGTCGGCCTCCTCGTTGAGTGCCGGGATTACGACGCTTACCTTCATTTCACTGCATTCCTCGGTCTGCGTGTTAAATAGTTTTCCACAAGGATTTGTCGTGTTCTATATGGATTCTCCCAGAGCACACCGTAATGTCCCTGAACCTATAGAAAGATCCTTTATCGGCGGGAATGTTTTGTTTCATTTGTCTCTGGGGAAAGATTTAAGAAAGCCCCCGGATTCTACGAGGAGTGCTGGGCTGGTAGTTCAGGGGTATGAATGCTGCCTTGGCATGGCAGAGGTCGGGGGTTCAATTCCCTCCCAGTCCACCATCCCAGTTCAATTATCTTAAACACAATAGTCCATGTCATCTATGGATCACGATGATTACTCCTGAAACTCTACGCCGAGGAGCGAGGAGGCGGCGAGGATCGTTAGAACCCTCAAAACCCAGGTGAAAACCATGAATAGCGCCACGGGCTCGTTGAACCGGTAAACCCAGAGGCCTTCAACCCCTCCTATATACTCCATTATGACGCCATATACCATGCTGGATGCCGCGACCCACATACACCAGCCAAACCGGTGCATGATCGAGTAATAGAGGCTCGCCGCAGAGAGAAAAACGTAGACAGACATTAGCAGCGGGTTGAAGAATATTAAGTATCCCTGGACCCTTGCGAACACGATTATCAAGAGGACGGGTATCAGAGCCAGGAGACTCCTCGACGCGCCGCCGTCCAGGCCCAATACGGGTACTCTCTGGTGTAGTAAACGGGCTGTTGCTACTATACCGATGACGAACAGGCTCCACCCGAACACGGCGAGGGGGGACGGAGTCATGCCGTCGTAGTAACTGAAGACCCCTGAAGAGGTGTGTGCGTACTCGTCGACAGCCGCCAGCGCCATGGTCACGGTGGCTAAGGTGAAGAGGCTCCTCGCATCCATGGACGACGATGCCCAGAGGCAGATGACCGATACGAGAGATAGGCCGGAGAGGAACATCAGAGGCGTCAGCGTGTGGTAGCCTCCCCAGAAGAAGGACCCGAACGTGGCTGAGATCAAAGCGGAGACGATCACGAGGTTCTTGGTTTTCACGGTCTCAAAGACCCGATTGTGTAAATAAAACCTCAGGTATGTAAGCGGGCAGGGCCAGAACATCTTTTATCTTCTTGGGGTGCATCCAAGAATAGATATTCCTTGGAGGTGCCCCCATGAGTTTTTTCATCGATCCGCCGGCGCTGTTCATACTCGGCATGTTCCTGTACCACGTCTCAAGGAGGTATAGATGGAGCCTCCGATACACGGTAACGGTGGGAGCCGCCGTCTCCACGCTCTTCGTAGGGGTTAGCTCCCTGCTATACATGGATGTCATTCACTGGCCGCTGCCTTACAGCGAGGGCTCCGTATGGATGTTCCACTCCAACATCACCGGCATCGACAAGGCCGACGTCCCCCTCCTACTAGTCGTCACCATGTTCCTCCTATACCCGCTATGGCAATGCCTCGGCTACTTTATCGCCCTCCGTCAGGACGTGGGCGCGTTCATCCTGAAAACAATCTCCTACGAAGAGGTCAAGAGCAGGAGGGAGAGGCCCGTGACAGAGGTCGCTGTACGAAGAGGCCCGGCGTCAAGTCAAATAACGAGGGAGGCGGTCGATGCGCTGGGCGGCATGAGCAGGTTCGTGAAGGCGGGTGACCGGGTTCTCATAAAGCCCAACATATGCGGCGGTAACCCGAAGATCATGGGCAGCTTTACCAGCCACGAGGTGGTGGAGGAGCTGGTCAAGATGATCAGGGAGGTGGACGCCGAGCCCTTCGTGGCCGACGCCGACATGATCTGGACTCGCTTCGAGCCGGTGGCGGAGGACCAGGGCTGGGTGGAGTGGGCTCACCGCGTGAATGTCCCGCTTGTGAACCTCACCAAGACGGAAAGCGTGTATTTCTATTTTGGTAGGGAAAGCGCCACAGGGGTCGTCCCTGTCTCCAAGGAGCTGGTAGACGCCGACGCCATCATCTCCGTCCCCACAATGAAGACTCACCTCCTCACAAGCATCACCATCGGCATGAAGAACATGTACGGCACGTTCCCACAGAGGAACAAGGCGAAGTACCACCGTTTCGGGATCGCGGACGTCATCTGCGACGTGAACAGGGCCTTCACCCCGACCCTGACCGTGGTAGACGGGACAATAGGAGGCGACGCGTGGGGGCCCCTGTCATGCACCCCTGTGAACGCCCAGACGGTGATAGCTTCAAACGACGCCGTCGCAGCAGACGCCGTGGCTTGTCAGCTCATGGGGTATGACCCGTTTAAAATAGTTCATCTAAGGAAGGCACACGAGGAGGGGCTGGGCGACGCCGGCTTCGAGTTCGAACTCACTGACCTGCCTTACGAACACCCCAAGGACGGAAACTGGACTAAGCCTGACCCGGGGGTCTCGATATTCTATGAAAACCTAATCGAGTACTTCCTATTACTCCCCGGCACGCAGGACTTCTTCGATGTGACGGCGGACCATGTTCTATACGGGATGGCGACGACGCCCCTACTGCAGGATCTGACTCCCGAAGTAGAGAAAGTGCTCAACGACATCCTGGGGATGGCTCTAAGCAGCGGGTACGGAGGAAGAAGATGGAAGCAAGGGGACCTGGAGAAGTTCATGGAACGGATAGGATACGATTTTAAAACGGAGTACGATAAAATAAAGAACCGCATTAATGAATTGATCGAGACGCGATAAGAAATACACTTAGCCTATTGTAGAAACCCACGCATTTAGCGCATGAAAAAGAGGGTTTAAGCTAGCTGGGTCTCTTAACCTTCCCTAGATGCCCCATAAGGGCAACGAACAGGGCTATGTTGAAGAATATGGCTCTCCCTGATACGATGTTGAGCCTCGAAAAAAGGAAGACGCCCATACCCAGTAGGATGCCCGTGGTCAGCCTTATCCCGTTACTGCTCTCCCTCATCCCCCATGACTGGGTTAGCCAGTCAACGACGTAGGGGATGGCCGTTAGGAGGCAGGCTATCAGCTGGACTCTGACGTCGAGCGACTCCGAGAGGTCGGCGACGATGCCTGAGACGAGAAGCGGGGCGGTGAAGCCGAGGAGGTAGCCGGAGCAGCGGGCGCAGAGCCTCAGCTCGTACCCGTAAAGGTTGAGGGTCAACCAGTGATTGTGAGCCAGTAGCCTCCAAAGCTCCAACGCGTCTTTACTCCTTTATCAGCTCCGAGCCGCAGTAGGGGCACAAGTTGAACTCTTGCAGAACCGGCTTTCCGCATGAGGGACACTTAAGCCCTACAGGGGTAGCCGGAATCTTGAGAGGAAGCCCCGCCTTTAAGTTCGCCACTCTACCTTTTATTGAACGGGCGTATGTCGCCTTGACCACGGTTCCTCCGCCTTCCACCTCAGTAAACTCGAAGTAGACTGGGCCAGAGGAGTCGATCAAGCTCAGCAGGCGTGGCGGGTCGTTCTCCCTCTCCACGAACCTCTCAGCGGGCTGTCCGCCCCCGAGAACCCTACGTATGCTAGATGTGATGTCTCTCGACGTCTCTTTCCTTTCCTTAGCCTCCTGCCTCCACTTGACAACCTCCTCCTCTATTCTCCCAAACGACTCTTGGATTTCCTGAGCCGTGTAAAAAGACTCACTCTCCGTCCCGGTTTCCTGGGGTCTCTCGCCTCTTTGCCCCATCGTCATCAAACAGCACAGCAAGGGTATAAGATACCAAAGAAAGTCGAAGCCTCCGCCCCCTTCCTGGCCAACCAAAGATAGTATCATGGTGTGCATTCATAACCATCGTTCCTTGATTTAAAACACCTATTGTGGAATCTATATGTGATCCATTCCGATACCGTTGGAATCTGGTTTAATTGCTTCGTTCGTTCCCTGCTTAACCTGCCTGCAAAGCGACTTCCGGGGAAAATCTCACATAGACAATAGGGGAAATGGGTTAGAGAGAGGTTTGTCATGGATCCAAAGGAGATGAAGGCACGCGCGGCGGAATGGGTGGATGAGAACGAGAGATGGATATCGGACACCCACCAAAAGATATGGCACCTGGCAGAGCCTGCGCTGAGGGAATACGAGTCCGCCGCAGCCTACGTGGAGATCTTAAAGAAAGAGGGGTTTGAAGTCGAGGAGGGCTCAGGTGGGATGCCCACCGCGTTCTGCGCCCTCTGGGGCGAAGGAAAACCGGTTCTAGCGTCGTTCGCGGAGTACGACGCGACGCCGGGGAACAACCAGGCCGCCACCCCCTACCCGAAGCTCAGGGACGAGTCCCTGCACCCGTACGCCGCGGGCCACACCGACCCCCACTCCGCCCTGGGGATCACGGCCCTCATGGGGGCGCTGGCGACGAGGCACGTCATGGAGGAGCAAGGGCTCAAGGGCACGCTGAAGTTCATGGGGGAGCCCGCCGAGAAGATATGCGTCTCCAAGCCCTACCACGCCGCCAAGGGCTACTACGACGACCTGGACGCAAGCATATGCTACCACCCCGGCGTTGACAACAGGATCGTCTCAGAGACCCACTGCGGCGCATACTGGAACATAGCGTACACCTTCGAGGCGCACGAACCCGAGAAGTGGGGGTCACCCGCGCCGCGGGTTGGCTGGTACAGGGCTAACCCAGGCGCGCTGGACGCAGTGTGCATGATGTACACGGTCACCAAGTACAGCAAGGAGGCCATCCACCCCAGGACCGCAGGGTGGACCATCACGGAGTACGTCACCATCGCCGGCCAGAGCAACACGGCTCCCCCATTGATCAGCCAGATACTCTACGCGTTCAGGGCCCCCACCCTGGAGATGCAGGAGAAGACCCATGAGTTCCTGTCGAGGAACGCGAGGGCGGTCGCCGAGGCCTGCGGGTGCAGGGTCACGGAGAGGGTCATAACTAAGACCCGGGTGGGTCTGCACAACACGGCTCTCGCGGAGATGGCGTACGAGAACTTCAGGCAGGTGGGGCCGACCGTGTACGGGGAGGAGGCAAAGAGCTTCGGGCGGGAAATACAGAGGAACCTCGGATGCGAGCCCATGGAGGACCCGTTCACGGATGGGTGCCAGAGGCTCCTGTCCCTCGAGGAGGGAGAGAACGCTTTGAGGAGCCTGCTCCCCAGCTGGCAGACCCACTACTCTTCGGACGACTACGTAGAGTACGCTTGGCACGCGCCGTCGGCCCGCGTGAGAACCGCCAAGGCGGTGCTCAGGCCCATTGAGGGCTTCAGCTACCCACGCTGGGCGGCGTTGGCCATGACCGGTGAGAGAAGCACCATAGACCCAGCCATATTCACAGGGTCCAAGGTGATCGCTGGGTGCCTCATCGACCTGCTCACGAAGCCAGAGATGCTCGCACAGGCAAAGATGGAGTTCAGCGAGAGGACAGGCGGAGGCGTAGGGGGAACCAGATGGGTTCCGCCTCTGCTTCCAAGCGACCTGCAGCCGCCGCTTGACATCAGGTGGCCGGAGTACATAGAGACGAAGCGGGGAAGGGAGTGGTGGATACCGACGCCCCTGTAACCCCCCTTCTACCGCGATAACGTTATCTGGACCCGTGTGGAGGCTTGGTCAGGATGGTTGATCCGGCGGTGCTGAGAAACAGGGTGGCGAGGATAATCGCCGCCACGCGGTTCCCCTTCGTTGACCAGGAGAACTGGCCCATGGACGCGATGACGATCGTGAACGACGAGACCAGGAGGTTCGGCGTAAAGTGGGAGGGGGGCGTCGAGTACCCTAGCGTAGTGGTCCTCAACGGCGACGGATGCATACGCGAGTTCGGGTCGGTGGAGGGCGACGATTCTATAACCGAAGGTAGCGTTCCAAGGTGGAGTATGCTGTCAGACTGCGCCCCCCGTGGACGCAGATACAAGAAGCTCTTTCTATACGTCCCAGAGGGGTTAGAGGAGAAGACGCTCAATCTCCTAGAGACGAACGGCATAGAGTACGACGGAATCAGGGGGTACAGTGTATCCGACGGCCTCTTGAGGATCACCCCGTATAAGACGCTGAACGACGAATACGACCACCAGGTAACGTAGCTGAACCACCTCAGCCTGTTCTCAGGCTTGTGCTCAGGTGCGCGACGCTTAAAACGGCGCGTGGGAAGGTATCACTTATGAAGAAGAGAAGTCTAGGCAGGACGGGGCACGAAAGCACGCTGGTCGCCCTGGGTGGAGCCGTGTTCATCTACCCCATAGAGGAGAAAAAAGGGGACGAGTTCGTGAAATACGCCCTCGATGTGGGCGTCAACCACATCGACGTGGCCCCTACCTACGGCGACGCCGAGGCCAGGCTAGGTAAATGGGTCAGGGAGTACCGTGACGACGTGTTCCTCGCCTGCAAGACCAGGAAGAGGACGAAAAAGGAGGCCCACGAGGAGCTCGTGAGCAGCCTGGATCGTCTTCAGACGGACTACCTTGATCTTTACCAGTTCCACGGGCTGGACGGCCCCGACGAGCTGAACACGGTCGTCGGGGAGAACGGGGCTCTCCAAACATTCATGGAAGCCAAGGAGGAGGGGCTGATAAACCACATCGGGATCACGAGTCACAACCCCGAGAACATATTGAGGGCCCTCAAGCACATCGAGCTGGAAACGGTGCTCCTCCCCGTCAACTACGTGTTGCATGCACACCCTGAGCCGAGGAACGACTACGTGCCCGTGCTGGAGAAGGCCAAGCAGCTGGGCCTAGGCGTGATAGCCATGAAGTCGGTGGCCAAGGGCCCCTATCCCACGGAGGAGAGGACCCGTGACACCTGGTACGAGCCCTTCACGACCCGGGCGGGTATAGAGGAGGCGCTGAGGTTCACCCTCTCCCAGGGCGTGACCACAGCCGCGACCTCGTCGGACATGGAGATCGCGAGGATCATGATCGATCTCGCTGAAGACTATTGCCCCATGGATGAGGGGGAACAGGAGGCGCTCATCATTAAAGCCGCCGACTATAAGCCCCTCTTTCCCCGAAAATAAGGCGGTTAACACACTTCTTTCTAGGAAACCCCTTTCTCTTT
>CAYFYM010000187.1:0-2220 GCA_964347405.1 uncultured Candidatus Bathyarchaeia archaeon
ACTCACTATTTGTGACATACTTATATTCTATGTATTAACAAATTATTCGGTATTAATAGATGTATCGGTAATGCCATGCATGTTCTCGAGGATGAATTTCAGCGATCAGCTACGTTATCGCTTATCTTGAGGTATATGAGAATGCTCACCGCCAGCAGCGCGGCCCCCACACCGGCGTTCAGCCAGAACGCCGCCGTCAAACTATACCTGTCCGCCAGGTAGCCCGTCACAGTCGTGGACATGCTTCCGACGCCGAACGCCGAGAAGAACATCACCCCATACGACAGGCCCATCATGTGCCGCGGCGAAAGCCTGCTAACCATGCTGGTGACCGTGGGCTGGTGCCCGAACATGGAGACGCCGTAAAGCACGATGAACAACGCTACGCCAAGCGTACCCGTTGGTAACACCATGAGCAGCACGAGGCTCAGCGCCATCCCGGTGGACGCTATCAGCAGCGTCTTCGTCTGCCCCAGCCTGTCTGAGCCCATGCCGCCCATGAGCTGCCCCGCCGTGCCCAAGAGCAGTATGCCGCTGTTGGCGACCGCCGCGAGGCCGCCCGTGTAGCCCCTCTCAACGCTGAGGAAGCTGGGGAAGAATAGGTCCACCGACCTGAACAGGAAGCCCACGAGGACGTTATAGAGCAGTATCACCCAGAGCCCCGGCGTCTTGACGTACTCAAAGTAAGACAGGCTCTCGCCATGGACGTCGCCCTCGTCCACGTCTATGCGGCTCAGGAGAGCCGCGGTGGCCACCGACAGCGCCCCGAAGAACACGAAGCTCAGGCGCCAGTTGAACGTCACCCCCAGAAGGTAGGCTACGGTGGGCGTGAGCACCTGGCCGAGGTTACCGGCGGCGTTGTGGGTGCCCATGGCGCCTCCGGTGTTCTCCGTGAACGCCTTCGCGATGAGCCCGTTGGCCGTGGGGTGGTAGAAGCTCGCCCACAGCGCCATGAGGAACATCCCGGCCCCGAAGACCTGGACGCTGTCGGCGTACAAAAAGAGAACGGTCATGGCGCCGCCCAGCCCTATGCTCACCCTCGCCACCTTGAGGCTGCCCAGCCTGTCGCTGAGGGGGCCGCCGATGAGGGCGCCGGAGCCGTATGTGAGGAAGGTGACGGTGCCTATGAGGCCCATGGTGGCGTAGCTGGCGCCCAAGTCCACGGTTATGCGGTCGAGGAGGGGCGGAAGCACCAGGAAAAGGCTGTGGTTCAGGGAGTGGGCGACGCCGAGGAGAATCAGGTCGAGGGTGTCCTTGTTCACAGCACAGGATGAATTATACGTGTGTTTAGATGTTTTGATCAATGAGTAGCCTAGGCGGTGACTATGATGAAACCGGAAAGGATCGCAGCGACGACCGTGGCGTTGACCGCCGTAGATTATTTAAGAAAGGTTTCTTCTGGGCAGACCCCGTCGACGAGCCAGCTGTTTTTCTGGGCACTCGGTTATCTCCTGTTATCTGTGTACCTGTCGTGGATCCAAGGCGAGATGCGGCTGGGCTTAGCCGGGCTTGCCTCCGTCCTGTGGCTCAACTTCTACGTAGTCGGCAGCTTAAGCAACATGATTGAAGGCTACTTCTTCACAAACGTCTTCGAGTCAGACACCGTGTTCATCATGGGCGCCTTGGCCATGCTATTCTTCTCGGGGCTCCAGGCGGGGCTCGCCTCCATCATCCTTGAGAAGGGAGACAGGGGGCTCAGGGGGAACCTCGTCGAGTATCTCGGGGAGACGGATGCGCTAGGCTGGTTCAAGCGAGTAACAATCGGGACGCTGAGCTACTTCCCGGTGTACTTCTTCTTCGGGATGCTGGTCAGCCCCTTCGTTTTGCCCTACTACAGCGACCCCTCGCTGGGGCTCGTCGTGCCGCCCTTCACGGTGATAATCCCCGTGGAGATCCTTAGAGGCTTCCTGTACGTCGCCACGCTGCTACCCATGGCCGCGTCCCTCGGGGCCGACAGACGGACCAACACCGTGGCCTTCGCCGGGATGCTGTTCATCGTCGGCGCGTTCATACCACTACTGGGCGACCAGGGGCTGCCGCCTCAGATAATCCCGTACCACCTTGTAGAGATACTCGCAGACTCCATAGTCTACGCCTATGTATTATCGAGGATCTTATCGAAGAAGGAAAAATAGCCGTCCATTAATTTACTCTCTTTGGTCGCTGTGTGTCTGTCACCAATACACAGATTCATTGAATTAGAAAAATGGGAAACCACTC
>CAYFYM010000188.1:0-3920 GCA_964347405.1 uncultured Candidatus Bathyarchaeia archaeon
CTCATGCCTTCCCTCCGCCGGTATTACCCGGATCAGGTTCAAAGGGTCGACGATCTCTCGTCCTCTCAGCCAAGCAGCCGCCCAGCTCCCCTTCGCATAGGCTCATGATGAACAGAATATAAAACTTCCTTTAGCAGACATAGCCTCAAGACCCCCACACGATCAGCGAATGAAACCCGGCAACCCTCTAAGGCTTTTCGTCGTGAACGCTGGAGACGGTAGCACGTCTGTTAACACCCGTCCTTCCCCGTCAAGGCCGCATATCCATGGCGTCGCCTACACGAGTCATCTGCCTTTGAAACTCGGCTTCCTTTTCTCGAGGAAGGCGGCCATGCCTTCGACCCTGTCCTCGGTTTCGAAGCACCTCGCGAAGAGCTCCTGTTCCAGCTTATCGCCTTCACCCAGGCCACCGTAGGAGCTGAAGTTGACGAGCCGTTTAAAGTAGCCGACGGCTATCGGGGCCTTTTCAATGATTTTGTCTGCCAGTCTCCTCGTCTCCGGCAGCAGCTCCTCGTGCTTGACTACGTGGTTCACCAGCCCAAACCTGTACGCTTCCTCGGCGTCTACGGCCTCGCCGGTGAAGAAGAGCTGCTTGGCTCTCTTGGGGCCGACGATCCTCGGAAGCCTCTGAGTGCCGCCGAACGGGGTCGTGATGCCCAGACCCGCCGGTGGCTCCCCGAACCTTGCCTTCTCGGACGCCACTACCAAGTCGCATGCGATGGCGAGTTCGCATCCAGCCCCTAGGGCGAGGCCGTTGACGGCGGCGATAATGGGCTTGGGGATGCTCGCCAGCCTGTCTAGTATCCGGTGAGTCATGGCGGCGAAAGAGGCTGCGTCGCCGCTGTCCATCTTCGCGAGGGCCTTGATGTCTCCGCCCGCCGAGAACGCTCGATCCCCCGCACCCGTTATAATCATCACCCAGAGCTCGTCTGCGCCTTGAAACTCCTCCAGCGCCTTCTCAAGTTCGAGGAAGGTGTCCCCTCGGAGCGCGTTAAGCACCTCGGGTCGGTTAATCTTGACCAGAAGTCTCTTTTCCTCTCTCTCAACGATAATGTCTTTGAAAGGCATGATGCTTCATCTACAAAACGTTCAACTACATATTTCATGGTTCTGGGCGCATATGCGCCGTGTAATCCACATCCTATTGAGTTCTAACAAAACTCTAGTCACATCCTTTGCTAACCCCTAGCTCGACTCACGATGCAACCGTTACTTGGATACCAATATCGTCGACTGAAAAACATAGCACGCCATTCAACGAGAGACGCATCTTCGTATCTCAAACGGGACAACATATGAGCCATAGGCCGGTTCACAGCTGCTTCTAACCGTACACTAGAACGTTTCCCGAAAAACTATTACAAGAGAACCGCGGGCTCGCCGACCCTGAACCCTGAGACCCGCGTCTCCACATCACACCTGAAGCCGGGAGAGTGCAGACTCATCTCTTGGTCGTAATGGAGTAGAGGCAACCCAGAGGCTCCAAAGCCTCATCGATCTTCCCAATCAGCTCATTGAGCTGCTCCATGCTCGGTTCCTCAAACCACTCGAAGAAGAAATCATACTCCCCCAGCTTCTCACCTGACTCGCTGATGATGTTGCTGCACCTCTCGGTCTTGACTCTTACACCAGTCCTACGCGAAAAGAAATCAGAGACATACTCCGGGTACTCGATAGGCTCGCCTATGTCTCTAGCCAGGCTCCGGGGGATATCAAGTAGTATAGCCTCATCCATCACACAGACCTGCGGCATGTCCACCGCGATCTTCTCAAGCTCCCTGACGGCCTCCAACAGGGGCGGACCCATTATCTTGATAAAAGATCTCATGAGACCCTGAAAGGAA
The DNA here is from genome assembly GCA_964347405.1 of uncultured Candidatus Bathyarchaeia archaeon. Lineage (GTDB taxonomy): Archaea > Thermoproteota > Bathyarchaeia > TCS64 > TCS64 > RBG-16-57-9. Next base: position 1,845 of record CAYFYM010000188.1, read on the forward strand.
CCGGGATAGATGAGTGTTTTCATCAAGAATCAAATAAATGCCGATCCGAGAACACGGTTTATGGCCGTGTCATCCCAGCACCGCGTCGGCGTTGAGGCCCGACGGCGTCCTAAACTTAACCCTAGAAGCCTCCGGGTCGTCGCCGCCGACCTCTGGGCTCAGCCTTCCCAAGCCGTGGCTCCCGGCCTCGACTATGTGGCGGATCTTCTCGGGGTCGAACCCCATCGCCCTCGCCATTGTGGCGTCCACAGAGACAGGGTTCCTGCCCAGTATGACGCACCCAAGGCTACGCGGGTTACCGCTGATCACCCCCTCCAATCCGGTCCTCCCGTCTATCAGACAGAGGCTGCTACGGAACAACCTGTTTAGATCCAGGATTACTTCATGGATCTCCGGGTGGTAGAACGACTGGTCTTTCCTGGGGAGGAGGCCGAAAAGGTTCTTGAGGGCACCAGTCACCATTGTGAGGCTGTGGGTCTTGGCGAGTGCCACCGACGCGAGGCTCCCCGCGTCCGCCAGGGGGAGGGGCAGCTCCGGGTTCTTGAAGTAGTGTCCGTCGTAGTCGAACCGCGTCAATGGCGACTTGCTGAGATTGATTAGAGATGCATTCACCCCTTGGCCGCGGAGCCTGTCGACGTAAGCCTTGTAGCCGTACCTCTCGAAGGCCTCGTCGGCGTACTTGGACATGCTGTCTGACTCGACGATCCTGATCTCGGTGCCCGGGCTCTCCCCGAGTACTTGCTCCACCAACGCCTCGACCGTCTCCACCTTGACGTTGGCGCAGCCGGTGTGGTCGTTGCCCGTGCAGATGTTAGGCTTCAGTATGAGCGGGGACCCCAGGTCCCCCAGGCCTCCGATGAGTTCTACGGCCTCACGCAGGGTCTGCCTGAATGTTCCGCGGCACCTCAAGAAAGCAACGGTGTCCATTACATGCACCACGTTTACTCAATTAAGACCATGAAATAATTACGTTTCCCACACATCCACGCGCCGTTCGAGTCATCGGACTGGGTCATCTCCTTTTTCCCACGCGTCACCGGATCCTGATCCCCGATCAAAGTCTCACGCATTGTTATCATGGAGCCTGTTAGAGAAAACCGTTTCATGGAGGCTTCTCATGGCCACCCAAGACTCCTTCTCTTTTATTATTTTATGTGAAAAACCAAAGATATATAACAAACAAATTTAGTTATAGGCGTAACTTATCCCGATGGATGAGGGAACAATCAAAATAGTCTAAAACGAGAGGTGACACAAGCTGAGAGGCGTAGTGAAGAAATGGCTATACGAACACGGGTTCGGTTTCATAAAGACCAAAGGAAGCAGCAAAGACGTCTTCTGCCACAGCAGAGACATACGTAACTGCTATGACCTCGACCGAGGAGACGTAGTCGAGTTCGAGATCGAGAAAACCGAGAAAGGCCCAAGAGCCGTCAACGTAAAGATAGTATATAACTAAATTAATTGACCACAAAAACCGTATCTTTTTCCTATTCTTTGATTTTCCGTTACTCAGACACAGGCACCCACCCGCCACCAATCCACGAAAGACGACGTCATCCCTGTTCGCCCGTGTCCCGCGTCGCATCTTAATAACACGTGATTCAAACATTCTCATAGAAGACCGCTCTCAACCAGGAGCATAAACCATGGACAACACCACCGTCGAGGACAGTTGCCCCAGATGCGGCGGCTCTGATCTGATCTACGACGCCGAGACCGGCGAGGTGATCTGCACCAGCTGCGGCACCGTGATACGGGAGGAACCCCTGGAGCGGGGCCCCACGCCGGAGACCTACCCAATCGAGACGAGGAAAGAGAGGAGACGGGTGCCCCCCGAAACCATGCGCCGGATGAGATGGCTGCAGAGATACGACGAGCTCGCCAAGCTCGAGGACCTGGACCCGCGGACCGTGAGGCAGGCGGTGGCGGAGATGGACAGGCTCATCGACGAGCTGCACCTCGCCAGAAACCAGAGGAGGAGAGCCCACGCCATCTTCAGGAACGCCCATGAGAGAAACCTCATAGTGAGGGGGACCACCGCCGGGTTCGCCGCCGCCTCCGTCTACGCCGCCT
>CAYFYM010000189.1:0-2099 GCA_964347405.1 uncultured Candidatus Bathyarchaeia archaeon
TCTACGTGGGGGAGGAGGAGCCCCAGCCCGAGCGAATCACCGTCATATCCTACGGCGAGAAAGGCTACACGGAGAGGGCCGGGAAAGCCTATCAGGCCATGCGAAAAGGCTGGCAGGAAGCGACAGAGGAAGCACTGGAGCCCCCAGGGGAACAACCACCATTTTATTCTCCGACCTCGTTTTTTTTTCAATCCATAAATTCTCATGGTCACTCCAAGATTTTCCCCATGATGACCGTGTCATAGTAATATCCATCCAACCCATAGAAGCAGTCCCTCTTCGTTCCTTCGACCTCGAACCCGTGTCTCCCCAAGAGACGAACAGACGCGGCGTTGGCTGACACGGTTTCTGTGTTGATCTTGTGGAGCCCCTTCTTGCATGCCTCGTCGATGACGAGCCTAATGAGTCTTGACTGAAGCTCGGTGTCATGGAAGTCACGGTGGACGTATATCCTTAGGTAGCCGGTGCCCCTTCTCTTGGGGTGGGTCCACTCCTCGATACACGCAAAGCCGACAACATCTCCCTCGCACTCGGCGGCGACTTGGATGAGGGCAGGGGTGTTAAGCCATCTCTCGACCCACTCAAGCTGGTATGGCGCCATGCTCCACTTCATGGTTTCCTGGGATAGGCTCTGTAGCATCCTGTGGAGCCGACCGGCGTCCTCTGGCTTGAGGGCCATCACACCTACTTTGCGGCCGTCAACGAGACTAACCCTCTCACTCATCTCAAACTAGGCTTATTTTATTTCTAATTGAACGTTATGAGCAAAAATGGTTGCACATCAAGCCTACTTGTGGAGGTTCCACGCCGGCAGAACGGCCAACCCGTTCTCCGTGAGCACCCTCGCGGTTCTATTCAAGGCGTCATGCTTGTCAAGGTAGTTCAGCGTCAACGCCGGCATCAGCCCCTGCTCCTCGATCTCCTCCTTCGGCATGAAGTAGTCCAGTATGTCCGACTGGTGCTCTCTCGTCATCTCGACGCCGGGGACGCCGCCCTCGTGCTTGGCGCTTATGTTCGCCACCCTGGAGGCGACATCCACAAGCTCGTCCAGCCTGTCGTAGGGCTGCCTCACGATGCTCTTCCACGTCTCTGTTATGTGGTGCTCCAGCCGCATCCCCCCGAGCCCCAGCCGGTCCCTGATGTACCCGGACTGCTCCAGCGTCCAGTTGTCCACCGAGTTAGCCAGGTTGAACCCGATGAGCGGCGTGGACCCGTCCCCGCGGCTGAACATCTTGGCGCCGACGAGGGTCCACAGCGCCGCGTAGGGGTTGTCGTTGCCCATGAAGACGCTGATCTTGAACCTTATGTCGACGCCCATCTTGTACAGGAGGTAGCCCACGGTCACCGTCCCCGGGTTGATGTTCAGCACCTCGCTCACGCCGTGCGTCGTGTAGTAGTGGAGAAGCTCGTCAGCCCACTCCAGCGCGTACCTGTTCGGGACACCCACGCCGCCGAAGTAACCGGTGATGGTCTCGGGTCCGTCCAGGTGCACGTTTATGGGCGCCCCGTCCGGCCCCGGCAGCGTGCCCTTGTTGTCCAGGGTCTGCACGTACGTGGCCCCCGCGACCCTGGTGGCCGCCGTGAACGCGTCGATGTCCCCGTCCTCCACCTGCTCCCTCATCGACCGCACCCGGATGTACCGGGCCGGCATCAGGCTCCCGTCGGCCAGCGCCCTCCGGGCCTCCTCCACCATGAACGGGAAGAAGTTGCAGGCGCTGATCTCAAGCGTCACCGCCAGGGACTCGTCGAACTCCACGGAGCCCGCCCCGTCGCCGAGAACGCCGCGCCTATACTCGTCGAGACCTATGAACGCCCCGTCGTCCCTACGGTCCTGAAGCCAGTTAAGGTCCTTCAGATACGCCGAGTTACTCTCCCCCAGCCTCTCCTTCAGGCATTCGAGGCGCCCCGCCTCCTCCGCCCTGCGGTTGATCTCCTCTACGCCGCCGTGCTTCTCGACGACGTCAACTAGGCCGTCCACGACCGGGTTACCATGTTTTACCAGAAACTCGTTTATCTCCTCGACGCTGTGAGGAGAAATCTTCAAACTCCTTCTGAGGTCATCCAACGATGGTCCTCCAGAACAGTCTTAACTTACCCCC
>CAYFYM010000190.1:0-1864 GCA_964347405.1 uncultured Candidatus Bathyarchaeia archaeon
TCTCGGTAGGGTTCAGTTTACTGGGCCAACCCTCCTCGTCGTCTTCGCCGTTTAGAAGCCGTTCGGCTTTCTCGTTGAGTCCGATACAGGCCCGAACGGGTGCATCGCAGTTTCTTCGATTGGTTCTGCATTCGCAGTCCAATAACACGATCTTGTCGCTGTTGATTAGATACTGTTTTACGGTGTCATAGTTGAGCACCCTGTGATCCAGTTCGATCTCGGTGTTCACGGGGAGAGTAACAGCTTCCTTGTAGTGCTCTTCCACGAGGTATCTCATAGTTTCAAGCGATGGGTCGTTATCATACCTGTAACCCGGTCTTCTATGTGCCATGGATACCATGCATGCGTATACGCGATAATAAGACTCCGAAGCATCGACAAGCGTTATAACACATTGATGCTTCCCTGAACAGATCGTTTTCTAAAATGAAAGATTAGGAGGGCAAGTGGATATGCCCCTTTGTTCTTATCTTTTAATCGCCGCTAGCCCGTCTTGGACGCCTTTGGCCGCCATTCTGCTCCACGGTAGGGTGAAGAACCTGAACCCCCTCTCAACGAATGCGCTGGGGTCTTGGCCTCCGGGGATGAAGTACATGCCAGGGACAACACCGGCGTCTTCGCAGGCGCCAGCGATCTTGTCCAGCGTCCCCTGATACTTTTGGCTAAGATAGTCCAGCGGGATACCAAGGTTGATCGAGAGGTCCGAGGGGCCCACAAGGAGGACGTCGACCCCCGGAACGGACAGAATATCCTCCATGTTGTCCAGCGACTTCTGCGTCTCTATCATGGGTACGATGAGCAGCTCATCGTTGACGGCTTCCATGTACTCACGGTAGTTATCAAAAGACCCCCACTCGCCCCTCATGCCGGCGGAGCTTCTCTTACCGTCAGGCGGATACTTACACCAGTCGACCATTTCGACGGTCTCCTGCTTCGTGTTGACCATGGGCACTATGATGCCCTTGGCGCCAATGTCCAGCGCGTAGCAGACCTGATCCTGCATGTTTTGGCCGACCCTGATGACTGGGGCGGCTCTCCTGCCCCTCATGGCCTGGAGCTGGTACTGCAGCTCCTTGATCTCCACGGCGGAGTGCTGCGTGTCGAAGAGAATGAAGTCGAACCCCGAGTCGGCTATGAAATCCACGGGACTCTTCACCGATGCGGTGGTTCCTATGGCGGCCTTACCCGCCTTCAAAATGTCCTTGACGATGTTCATGGTCATTGAACCTCCTAAAGTGTAGACTGTGAACAGTTATTACAGTTACCCCTTGCACCTTATCATCTACCAAATGCGCGTGTGTTTCCAGTGTTTCTCATCTCATACATTATATAGTCCTATATGGATGGGTTTGAATAACAATCGTGAACACTCATGGACTCACATAAGAAAGGAGTCTGCGTCTTCGCGTGGCGATGCCTAAGGTATAGATCGTATTCAGCTGCGTGTAACCTTGAGGGGGGAGGCTCGTTCTGTGGTGAATGGAGAAAGTTCAACGGTCATCGACCGACAAAAGACAGACACACGCAGACGCGAATTCGAGGCGAGGATAAAATCCTCGACCATGAGTGAGAAAATATTTAACTAGCTATGGACTTTATCAACGCTCTGGTTAACCCCATAAATCTTCGATAAGAGAGGGACGAGTTCAAGGAATCTTTCTGACTTCTCCGCTTCTACCTGGGGTTTCAGTTCCCGCCCGCCCATCCCAAGCCGCCTGTAGCAGCGCGTCTAAGGAAGTTCAGGGTAGATGCCTTTTTCTCTCAGCTTCTCCAGGTACCACGGCCAAGAATCGCTCTCGATGGACGCCTTCGGCGGCTTCAACAGTAGTCAGCGTATCTCCGCGGGACCCCGCCGAGTTGCGAC
>CAYFYM010000191.1:0-6420 GCA_964347405.1 uncultured Candidatus Bathyarchaeia archaeon
GTCGTGTGCCCCGAGCCCATACTTCCCACACGCAGCCAGTCCCTCGAAGGCGCCAAGGTGATACTCACAGAGTGCGCGGAGCACGGCATCACCTGCGTCTACGACACAGTGGATAAGCACGAGATCAGAGCCGCCCTAGACCTGAAGAACGGCGAGGGGCTCCCCGTCCGCGTCAGGATGGACGTCACCATAGACCTGTTCCCCCAGCTCAGCGACCTAGGCGTCTACAGGGGCCTCGGCGACGACTGGCTCAGGGTCTGCGGCCTCAAGTTCTTCTTCGACGGCGCCATCTCGGCGCGCACCGCCGCCGTCACCGAGGAGTACCTAAACAAGCCCGGGTTCTACGGCGTCATGGCGACCACCCCCGAGATAGCCAGAGAGACGCTGGAGGCGGCCTACGCCGAGGGCTACAGGGTCAGCAGCCACGCCAACGGCGACGCCGCCATAGCGCTGTACCTCGACATCATGGAGGAGCTGCAGGCTAAGTACCCGCGGGACGACCCCAGGAACAGGGACATCCACTGCACAGTCATAACCCCGGAGCTGGTAGAGAGGATCAAGATGGTGGGCATACTGCCCAGCATCTTCGGGCCCTACCCCTACTACCACGGCGACAAGCTGCTGCCCGCCTTCGGCGAGGAGCGTCTGGAGCGAATGTTCGCGGCCCGAAGCTTCCTCGACGCCGGCGTCAAGATAGCGGCCCACAGCGACCACCCCTGCGCGCCATACCCGCCGCTCATGGCCATACACGCGCTGGTGAACCGTGTCACACGTAAAGGCAAGCCCATCGGTCAGAGCCAGAGGGTCTCAGTCATGGAGGCGCTTAGGCTCTACACGGTGAACTCGGCGTACCAGCAGCTCGACGAGGACCGGCTGGGAAGCATCGAGCCGGGGAAGCTGGCCGACATGGTGGTCCTCGGCGGGGACATACTATCGGTGCCCATCATGGAGATAATCGACATCCCCGTGGACATGACCATAATCGACGGTGAAGTGGTGTTCCGGCGGTAAGGGGATCTACTCCACTCCGACAGCCTCTGTTTATGTGCGCTTTTCGTTTAATATCGACTCAAAGATTAACCCGATGATGTACTGCCAAGATTTCCCATACTCTTCACGGTCAATCCCAAAAAGCTCTATTATGTTGAACCCCTCATGAAGGGCGATAATCCCCAGAGTAAGTGACTGGGAGTCGATGTCATCCTTGATTACGCCCCTCCTCTTCTGCTCCTCGACGCTCTCAACGAAATAGGTCAAGCCCTCCTCGATGAACTCTTTCAACATGTGGAGGAGGCTGGGGTCTCTTCTCGCCTCGATGAACACCTCAAGCGTCAGGTCCTTGTACTCGCTGGACACGTCGTTAATCTTGCTGTAGAAATCGGGGCTAGCCATCTCCGTAATGCCGTCTGAAAACACCTGTTCCCAGATGTTTGACTCTATTTTCTGGATCATGTGCCACGACGCCTTCTTGAAGAGGTCGTCCTTCGACTCGAAGTACTGGTATAGCGCCGCCTTGCTCACGCCAACCTCTTGAGCGATGTCTTTCATCTTGGTGTCGCGGTACCCTTTCCTTTTCATGGTTCTTAGGGTCGCGTCCAGTATCTTTTCCTTGGCTTCCTCTTTGTACCCTGGGACTACTTTAGGCATTACGATCTATTGTGGTGTTGACTACCTAAATAATTATCTGACCATATGGAAACATAACTGACTGAGCGGTAACTTTTAAATACCGATCACAATATACTAACCAACAAGTAAGTTTTATGAATATAAGGTAAGTGATTGAGGATATGAGGCTAATCGACGCAATGACCCTATCGAGTGAGGGACTCATGGAAAGGAAGTTCCGTCTAGCGTTGAACCTCGTCGGCATCGCCGTGGGCTGCATGGCCATCACCGGGCTAGTAAGCGTCACACAGGGATTGAGCGACAGCGTCACTGCGCAGCTGCAGGTTTTCGGGCCGGACCAGCTCGTCGTCGCCCCGGGTCAAGTCTCGAGCGGACAGATACTCGCATCCGATTCGTTCACGTGGAAGGACGTGAACCTGATCAAGAAAATCGGGCGAGTGGAACTAGCGACGCCGACCTTGGCGAACAAGCTATCGAGTTTTAGCATCAAAGGCGAGACCCACTACGCCGAGACGTCCGGGTTCGAGTACCTATGGTTCAGGATCATCGAGAAAGTTGAACCGGAGGAGGGGCGGGTCCTCCAGAGAGGAGACGTGGCAATATGCGTCGTCGGGCACGACCTCGCCTTTCCCTACGACGACGAGGAGCCCATACTCCGGGTCGGCGACAGGATCAAGATAGAGTCGTTTGTAGAAGGCGAGAAAAGGGAGCTCAATGTGAGGGTCGTCGGCGTACTGGCGAAGACTGGGGGCATCGTCAGCGACAGCTTCGACAGGATGCTGATTCTTCCAATCAGGACCGCTCAACAGTTCTTCGATGCCGGGGGAGAGTTCACCTCGATCTTCATTAAGGCGAGGAGCATCGAGGACGTCCTCGTAGTGAGGGATGAGATCAAGGAGATCTACGGCGACGACGTCACCGTCGTCACCTCCGAGACGATACAGGGAATAGTGACCAGCATAGTCGGCATGATCCAGGCGGTCCTCTCGGGGATCGCGGGCATCAGCCTCTTCGTCGCAGGAGTCGGCATAGTGAACACCATGACCGTCAGCGTAATAGAGAGGACCCACGAGATAGGGATACTGAAGGCCATCGGAAGCAAGAACAGTGACGTCTTGTTTCTGTTCCTCTCAGAGGCGGCGATAACGGGGCTGATCGGAGGTGTCATCGGGTCCACCCTGGGGATCGCGCTGGCAATCTTCGTGGGAGGCTTCATCGACATATCAGTCTCCGTCTCGCTCCCATTGGGTCTCTTTGTTGTCGGGTTCGCCGTGACGACCAGCATCTTGGCAGGTTTATACCCCGCTTTGAAGGCTTCGAAACTAAAGCCGATCGAGGCTCTTCGCCATGAGTGAGGAGAAGGATGAGGCAGTGGAACCAGGTGAGCCTGATCCATGCGAACTCGATGAGGAGGACTACAGCGATGAATGGCTCATGCTGTTCATATGTAGCATGCTGTTGAGTTAATCATTCACCTCTCAGCGTTACTTGCCGCGGAATGGCGGCTTTAATACAGTGAATCCTTGTATACAACTCCAAATAACCGTCTTATACCCGTCATATGACGGTACAAGACTTATCTTGATGTCTGAGAAAGGGATGAGCATGCTGAACATAGGTTCATGCGGGATAGACTGCGGCAACTGTGACGCCTACAAGGCGACGCAGGCTGGCGACACGGAGAAGCTCGCCGAGCTTGCCGTCAAGTGGGGAGGCGACAAGGGCCTCACCGCCGAGGACATGCTCTGCGACGGCTGCACAAGCGACAGGGTCTTCAAGAACGTGCTGGACTGCACCGTGCGTAACTGCGCCCAGGGGAAAGGCGTCAAGGTCTGCAGCCAGTGCGGCGACTACTCCTGCGACAAGCTGGAGGATCTCTGGAAGGGCTACAGCCTCGACGCTGACGAGATGACGGGCAACCTAGCGAAAGCGAAATAGCTCCACCCACCTTTTTTATGTGAACCAGCGATGCCGGCCACGGAGATACAGATAAAGGCGAGGACCAACAGCCCGATCCATAGGCTCACCGAGAAGTATCCTTCGCTCAGGATATGGATGTGGTGCAACTTCGTGCAGGACGTGTACGAGATGGAGTCCGAAAGCCCGGAGGAGTTCAGGGACGCGGTGGCCGAGTTCCGCGGCATCTACCACGTGCTAGACGAGACGGAGATATCCACCAACGTCCGGCTCATCACCCAGAACTGCGTCTGCAGCAGGGAGACCACCGTCCACGACAACATCCAGGAGCTGGAGATACTGAACCTCATGCCCATCTTCTACGCCAGGGGCTACGAGTACTACAGGCTCATCGCCTTCAGGCACGAGGCCCTCTCCGAGTTGTTCGACAGGCTCACCGAGCAGGAGTTCCAGGTCGAGGTCCAGGAGAAGGCGCCGTTCAACGGCATGGTCTCCGACAGCCTCATAACCCTGAACTCGCTGGTGGGCGACCTAACGGAGAAGCAGGTGGACGCCATCGTCGCCGCCTACAACAACGGCTACTACCAGACCCCGCGCAGGGTCAACGTGCAGACCATCGCCGACAGGGTGCGGGTGCCACGGACGACGCTGCAGGAGCACCTGAACAAGGCCGAGAACAAGCTCATCTCCTCGATAATCCCCCAGATACAGCTCTACACAAGTAAGACGAGGTCCGGGTAGCCACGAACCGGTCGCGTTAGGCCCCGGAACCGAGTAGGAAATCATATGAACCCTTTCTACGGTAGCCGGCTGAACGGCTTGTTACTCAACTTTTTTTGATAAAAACCTTTTTCATGAGATGCCTAAACCGAGGTACTTGATGGACGCAGCCCGGATACAGGCCATATCCAACGCCCTCTCGGACGAGATGAGGGTCAGGATACTCGAGGCGCTCCTACCACGGAAGCCCCTCCGGTACACCGAGATAATGAAGGAGCTCGGCCTGGACGTGGTGGCCGACTCAAGCAAGTTCGCTTACCACATGGCTGTCCTCTGCGACGCAGGCCTCGCCGAGAAACGAGGCGAGTACTACGGCGTCACCCACGGCGGGAGGGAGCTCATTACCTCCTTCACGAAGGTCTCGGAGGACTGGCAGGAGTACAGGTACCGGGACGCCCTCATGGGCCTTACCGGGAGGGACGTGGTTGTGAAGATGTGGAGCAGCACGTTCCTGCTGTCGAGCCCGTTTCTGTTATTCTACTCGCTCACCAGCTGGAGGACACCACCCTCCACGTTAAACGTAGTCATGCTCGTCCTCGGGTTCCTGCTGCTCGTGACAGGTGGATACGGGTACTACGTGGTGAGCGACGGCTTCTCCGACATCAAGCTGGAAAGATTCATCCAGAACGCCTCCCGCATGCTCGGCGGCAACGGGAAGGCCATGAGCCTGATACAGGCTTTGGCTGGCATAGGCGTCATTACCCTCTCAATAATACTGTTCTTCATACAAAACGGCACACTGAGCCCCTCCGGGTTCACCCTGCTGCTAGCAGGGGGAGCCGTTCTATCGCTGGCTCTCGGCGCGCACCTTAGTTCAAACCTCTCAGACTGGTGGGAGACATACAAGACCGGGGGATCGGTGCAAGACCACTCCAAGGAGATAGACAGGGTCTACTATCTTCTCATGGCGGTTCTCGTGGCCATCGGATTCTCGATGATCGCCGGTGGGCATCTGGGCGGAGGCGCAGGTGTCTTCGGGGCTGCCGTGGGCATCTGGGGTGATTATAGCCGTTACAGCAAGTCGTTGAAACGAAACCAATAGCGTCTTCCCCGACAACAATATTAATCAGGCCGGGTAGTGAACCGGGAAGGGAGAGACATGGAGACCGAGCGGCTCTACGTCGAGGACAGCTACCTCAGGGAGTTCGACGCCAACGTCGTTAGATCAGGCCCCAGGTTCGTTGTCCTCGACAGGACCGCGTTCTACCCCGAGGGCGGCGGCCAGCCCACCGACCTGGGCACCCTCGAGGCCGGCGGCGAGAAGCACAGCGTCGTCAAGGTGATGAAGCGCGGCCAACAGATATTCCACTATCACGACGGAGACATTGCCAATGGTACCGAGGTTCACGGCGTCATCGACGGGGATCGACGACTCGGCTTCATGAGGCTGCACAGCGGAGAACACCTCCTCACAGGCCTCTTCGAGGCGGCTGGCAGCGGCCCCAAGGTCTTCAGCAGCTTCAGCCAGCTGGACTTCAAGCCCAGCCCCCTGGACGAGGAGACCGTTCAGAGCGTGCGGCGGCGGTTCGACGAGATAGTCGACATGGACACCCCCATCAGGATATACTACACCGACAGGGACCAGCTTGACGTTGGCGACGACGCCCGCAAGCAGAGCTTCCTCGAGAAGATGCCTCCCGACGTGGAGAGGCTGAGGATGGTGGAGATCGGTGAGCACGCCCTCACCTTCTGCATGGGCACCCACGTCTAGAGCACCGGCGAGATAGGGAGGCTCAGAAGCTTACGGCTGGAGCCCAAGAAGAGGCGCCGCAAGATAGTGTACTTCGAGCTCTAGTCAACACAACGCCGTTCAAACAAGGGTTTCAATGGCGTAGACGATAATAACGTTAAATCATCCGAAACCAAGTACTCTCTCGGTGTTTAGTTGCGTATAAAACCCTTCAGGCTCGAAAGATGGCTTCTCAGAGAGGCTGAGCTGGACCTCGGCGGAGGCGGGGTGTCCAAGCTTAGGCTAGGCGACGTTATGCCGAGCCTAGACCCGGACACCCTGATGAAGTATGGCAGGACCGACGGCTCGGATGAGCTGAAGGAGAGGCTCATGGACTGGGTCCCGGGGGTCGAGCCCGAGAACAT
>CAYFYM010000192.1:0-3757 GCA_964347405.1 uncultured Candidatus Bathyarchaeia archaeon
AACGATCATCGGCGGTGGAAGATACCGCCAAGCCCACCCGAGGTAGATGATTTCGACGTGATCAAGATACCGCACATAGCCGTCCTCGACTTGAAAGGCGAAGTAGTCGGCGAGATCATAGAGAACCCGCCTACGGGGAAGAGCCTGGAGCAGGCTCTATTGGACATCCTTGAGGCCTGAGCTAGCCTTTAATACGCCTTTTTCTTCTTTTGAGGAACCAGGGCATTGGCTCGATGCTGATGAGGGAGCTCGAGAAACAGGCGGTAGCCATTGGCGTCGAGACACTGTACCTTGAGGTCTACGGCGTCAGCCAGGCGACGAGGCTCTACGAGAGGCTGGGCTACCGCGAGTGCGGCAGGCTGCCAGATGGCGTCAAGCACCGCGGCGATTACGTGGACCGGGTCTCCATGTACAAGCGCATCGCCGGGTGACGAATACCTTTTTAAAAGCCTCAGGCACCATTCATTGTACGGAGACAGGGAAATGAGTGTGTATCACTCGGACTGGACAGCCTCCTCCTAGCGGAGGAAACAGATTCTAAGCGCCACCCTAGTCCCGGCAGAGAAACCACGCCAGCGACTCCGCTGGAACATTTCGGAGAGAGCCAAGAATGACTGAAGGAGAAAAACAGAAGATGGTTGTGACACCCTGGGAGGTGAGCGGCGACATCGACTACGGCAAGCTCATAGAGCAGTTCGGCGTCCAGCACATGACCCAAGACATCGCGGACCGCATCGCCAGACACGCCGGGTACATGCACATGCAGCTCCGGCGGGGAGTATACATAAGCCACAGGGACACCGACTGGTGGCTGGACGAGTACGAGAAAGGAAACAGGGTGGGCCTCTACACTGGCCGCGGCCCCAGTGGTCATGTCCACCTCGGCCACCTGCTGCCCTGGTTCTTCTGCAAGTACCTGCAGGACGCCTTCGACGCCGACCTCTACTTCCAGATGACCGACGACGAGAAGTTTCTCCACAGAGAGGACCTCACCCTGGAGGAGGCGATAAGGCTGACCTACGACAACTCGCTGGACGTGATAGCGTGCGGCCTGGACCCGGAGAAGACGCACATAATAAGCGACTCGGACCACATACAGCACATCTACAAGCTGGGCCTCAAGGTCGCGAAGAGGATCACCTTCAGCACCGTCAAGGCGGTGTTCGGGTTGACGAACAGCGACAACATCGGCTCCATCTGGCACCCGGCGCTCCAGGCAATGGTGTGCTTCCTCCAGTCGGACAGGGAGGGTGGGAACATCCCGTGCCTGATACCGGCGGCCATCGACCAGGACCCGTACTGGAGGATAACCAGGGACATAGCGGAGAAGCTGGGCTACTACAAGCCCGCGCAGATACACGCCAAGTTCCTGCCGGGGCTCGCCGAGGGCGGCAAGATGAGCGCAAGCCAGCCCGAGACCGCGATATTCACCACGGACCCGCCGAAGGTGGCGGCCGAGAAGGTTATGAGCGCGTTCACCGGCGGCAGGGACACGGTGGAGGAGCAGCGGCGGCTGGGGGGCCGCCCCGAGGTCTGCAACGTCTACGCCTACTACTACTTCCTCTTTGAGGACGACGATCAGAAGCTCACCGAGAGAGAGGGCATGTGCAAGTCGGGCTCCATCCTCTGCGGGGAGTGCAAGAAACAGCTGGCGACGCGGGTGAAGGCGTTCCTCGTGGACTTCCAGGAGAAGCGGGAGAAGGCCAAGGAAGTCCTCGACGACTTCCTCATAAAGCCCGTGGAGTGAGGTGACGACGCTCTATTGTGGCCCATAGACGAGCCGCCGTCGTCACGCCCTGGACGGTAAGGGGTAAGATAGACTACGGCCGGCTCATGAAGAGGTTCGGCACCATGCCCATAACCCCCGGGCTGCTGGACAGGATCAGGCGGCACACCGGGAGGCTCCACCACATGCTCAGGAGGGGCGTGTTCTACAGCCACAGGGACCTGGACGCCATACTGGATCACCATGAGGGCGGCGGCAGGTTTGTTCTGTACACGGGGAGGGGCCCATCAGGGCCTGTGCATCTTGGGCACCTCGTCCCGTGGACGTTCACGAGGCACCTGCAGGAAGCCTTCGGCTCCCAGCTTTTGTTCCAGTTCACAGACGACGAGAGGATGCTCCTAGGGGACGGCGTCGACGAGGAATCCGCGGGCCACTGGGTGCTGGAGAACGCGTTGGACGTCATGGCGCTGGGGCTGGACCCCGATAGGACGGAGTTCATAGTCAACGTGAGGCATGCCGCGAAGCTGTACCCACTTGCTCTCAAGATAGCTAGGGGGCTCACGTGCTCCACGGTGAGGGCGGTTTTCGGGTTCGGCGACGACTCAAACCTGGGGATGATGTTCTTCCCGTCGATGCAGGCGGCGCCTTGTTTCCTGGCGTCGGAGCGCGCCGGGGAGCCGGTTCCGTGCCTGGTGCCCGCGGGTGTCGACCAGGACCCGTACTGGAGGATAACCCGTGACGTCGCGGGGAAGCTGGGGTACCCGAAGCCGGCGCAGGTGCACGGCAGGATGCTCCCCGGCCTATCCGGGGGCTACAAGATGTCGTCGTCCAGGCCCGTGACCGCGGTCTACACCACGGACGTGCCCGAGCTGGTGGAGCGGAAGATAGCGGAGGCCGAGACCGGTGCGCACCCGGCCCGGTGCCCCATGTACCAGTACAGGTACTTCCTGCTGACGAAGGACGACGACACGGTCCGGGAGCATTACGTGGACTGCCTGGAAGGGGACATGGACTGTCGTGAGTGCAAGGCGCGGCTCGCGGAGACGGTGAACAGGTTTCTGCGGAGGCACCAGCAGCGTAGGAGGCTCATCAGGGGCGGCGTGGAGAAGATGCTGGAATAAACCTCTTCCGGCGCCGCGCACACCTGTCTCCCATGAGCATCGTGAGAAGCCTATGCGACGTATCCGAGACGGCTCACCCGTTCCTGGAAGGCGTGGGTATGCGCGTTCTCTACTCACGCCGCGGAGACGACGGGGACGTGACCTGCTTCGTAGTCAGGTGTCCCGCGGGATCGGAGATCAAGGAACACGTCCACGAGGCGGAGACGGACGTCATCTACGTGCTTGGGGGGAGGGCGAAGATGTGGGTGGAGGACCGGGGCGTCTTCACACTGCGGCCCGGGGTCTTCGTTGTGGTGCCCCGGGGGCTACGGCACAGAACCTTCGACGTGGAGGAGGAGCTCCTGGTCTACGACGTGTTCACCCCACCCATGTTCTAGGCGTTATTGTAATGATCATGAGTCACCCACGTTTTTATATATGAACGGCGGCCGGTTCCTGGCGTTTACATGTGTCGCTTCCGGATAGAGGCTTTGATTCCGTTTTTCGTTCCCCCCAAATCAAGCAATGTTTTGCACTTTTTTAGAAAGGTATATGCCATATACCGGCGACAAGGTACCTGTTGATGGTTATGCCGGAAGACTTGAGGAAGCAGTACGAGAAGCTGCTGGGGAAGTCGAAGGAGATGGCCGTTCTGGGCTCCGCGGGCGCCATTCTTTACTGGGACATGGAGACCAAGATGCCGCCCCGCGCAGTGGAGTTGAAGAGCCAGCAGCTCGCAATGCTCCAGAAGATCGGGCACCAGATGCTCGTCGACCCTGAGAACGGGAAGACCCTAGACGCCATAGAGAAGCACAAGGACTACGAGTCCCTGAGCCAGCTGGAGAAGCGCAACGTCTACCTATCACGGAAGGCCTACGACGAGGCCACCAAGATACCCGAGGAGCTTGTCGTCGAGATAGCGAAGCAGTCC
>CAYFYM010000193.1:0-8160 GCA_964347405.1 uncultured Candidatus Bathyarchaeia archaeon
GAACGCCCTGGAGGACCTCGTGGGCATCACCGAGTACGACGAGAAGAAGGCCGCCGCAAGGGCGAGGCTCACCGAGGCGGAGAGGAAGATAGAGGTGGCCACCGCCCGGATCGAGGAGATCAAGAAGCAGGTAAACGAGCTGGAGAAGCAGAGGAACAACGCCATCGCGTTCAACCTCCTGGACAAGGAGGAGAGGCGGCTCAACGCGTACAGGATCAGCGGCCAGCTCGACGCCCTCGACGCGAAGCTGGGCGAGATCCAGGGTCAGATAAACGAGAGGCAGGAAGAGATCAAGGGCCTGGAGGAGGAGAGGGAGAAGTTCTTCGAGGAGCGTGCCGAAGCCCAGCAGAGGCTCGACGAGTTCAACAAGGAGGCGGCGGAGCGGGGCAACACCAGGCTCCCCATGCTTAGGTCCGAGCTCGTGGGCAAGAACACGCTGAAGGAGAGCCTCAACGGCAGGCTCAGGGAGATAGAGCAGAGGAAGACGGTCCTCAAGGAGGATATACAGGAGAAGGAGGCCGAGATCGAGGGCTCCCGCATGGAGATCTCGGGCAGGAAAACACAGCTGCAGGAGCTGGGGGAGCTGGAGGCTCAGATACAGGAGGAGCTCGACGGCAGAAGATCCGAGCTGGCCGAGCTAAACGAGAGGATATTCTCGGCCCGGGAGACTGCGGAGCAGAACCAGAGGGCGCTTGAGGGGCTCACCGAGTCCCTGATGCCCATGCAGGAGAGCCTCACGGGCATCGAGACCGAGGTGAACAGGCACGCCATAACGGCCGAGGCCATCGAGGAGAGGATAGCCGGCCTCGAGGAGCGGCGGCAGAGCTACCTGGAGCGCAGAGGGTCCCTGGAGGAGAAGCTGAAGGAGTACGAGGCCCTCAAGGACGAGGAGGCCAAGAAGCTAGATGACATGATCAAGACCGTGGAGGACCAGGTCGAGCACCAGCGCAGCATCAGGAGCACCATCGAGGGCGCGAACAAGCTGGCGAAGGACGCCGAGACCACCATCACGGAGTTCACCGCCAAGAAGGACCTCTGGCGCCACGTGGTCACCGAGGAGAAGGCCCTGGAGCGGATAATGGAGATAGGCGAGGCCGGCGCCATAGACGGCTACCACGGCCCCTTCAGGGGCCTCCTGAAGATCGATCTGCCTATACAGAGGGCTGTCCGGAGCGCCGCCGACGGCTGGATAAACGCGGTCGTCGTGGACGACCTGGACGTGGCGAAGGAGAACGTGGAGAGGCTCAAGAAGACCAAGCTCGGTATGACGCGCTTCATACCGCTGAACAGGTTGATGAAGCCGGAGAAGCTGCCCGAGCTCAAGATCAAGGGCGTGGTGGGCCCGGTCCCTGAGCTGGTCAGGTACGACGACGTGTACGCCCCCGCGGTCCACATGGTGTGGGGGGACACCTACATCGTGGAGGACGCCGACGCCGCCGAGAAGGTGGCGGCGCAGGGGTACAGGGCGGTCACCAAGAGCGGCGACGTGTTCGACGCCTACGGCGGCGTCAAGGGAGGCTACTACAGGAGGCCGCCCGACTGGAGCAAGCTCATACCCACGGACGAGTCCATAGACAACCTCTCATCCACCATAAAGGACCTGAGGCGCAAGCTCGGCAGCCGGATGAAGGAGCTCAAGTCCTCGGGCTTCGACCTGCGCAAGTTCACCCAGTACATGGACGACAGCCAGGAGCGGGTGAAGCGCATCGACGAGGACATGAACGCGACCCGGGAGAGCATCGAGCGCCTGGACTACAACATGAAGATGCTCGACGAGAACATGGGGAAGGCCCGGGAGGAGCTGGAGAACGAGCTGACGCTCAAGGCCACCCTGGAGGAGAGGAAGGCCAGGACGCTGGAGCAGATAGAGGAGACCAAGACCGGCGTCGCGGAGCTCAGGGAGGTGAAGCTCAGCGACGTCGCCAGTTTGGAGCTGGACCGGAACACGGTGAAGCATGAGATAGGGCTGCTGGAGAGGCGCATCGCCGACATGGAGAACGACAGGACCATCCAGTCGGGCTTCGTGGACAGGATACTGAGCCTCAAGATCACGGAGGCCGAGCAAGGCATAGAGAGAGCCGGGGAGGAGATAGAGGCTCTGGGCGTCGAGGCTGAGGAGATACGGCGCCAGCTCGCCGAGGTGGAGAAGGACATCGAGGAGGTGGACGGGATGCTCAGGGAGGTCACCTCCGAGGTGGAGGCCACCAGCAGGGTCTACGAGAGGCACCAGAGGACGCTGAGGCAGATAAACAACCGGATCGAGAGCCTAGACAGGCGGAGGGCGGACACGGATAGGCGGGTCGCCGGCCTAACGCTGGAGACGGAGAAAGTCCGGCTCCAGGAGGAGCAGAGGCTGGAGGAGCTGGCGCGCCTCGGTTTCGGCAGGGTGGAGACCGACGAGCTGGGCGTCGAGCAGGTTGAGAGGCGGCTTGGCCAGATAAGGAACGAGAAGCGGGGCCTGGGCGCCATAAACCAGCTGGCCGTCGAGCACTACGGCATAACCAAGCGGGAGTACAAGCAGCGGAGCACCAGGATCAACGGCATGGAGGAGGAGAAGAAGAGCATCCTCGAGTTCATCGACGAGATAGAGAGGGAGAAGCAGGCCCACTTCATGAACGCGTACAACCAGATATGCGAGAACTTCAACGACATATTCGGCAGGCTCACCGGCGGCGGCGACGGGCAGCTGGAGCTGCAGAGGCCGGAGGACCCGTTCAGCGGCGGCGTGGACCTGTACATACAGTTCCCGGGGAAGCCCATGAGGCTGGCCGGCGGCGCGTCGGGCGGCGAGAGAAGCGTAGCGGCCATAGCGTACCTCCTCGCCGTACAGCGGTTCCTGAAGGCGCCGTTCTACCTGTTCGACGAGATCGACGCCCACCTGGACGACATCAACACCAGCAGGCTCGCCGAGGTGCTCAAGGAGAACGCGGTGGACAGCCAGTTCCTCATGATAAGCCTCAAGGACGTGATGGTGCACAACGCGGACAGGATATACGGGGTTTTCGCCCAGAACGGCGTCAGCAGGGTCCTGTCGCTGCCCATGAGGGAGGCGAAGGTGGCGGCTTGACCAGGGAGAAGCCTTACTACCTGAGGCAGCCGTGGGACGTGCTGTTCAGGGAGAACAAGCTGGAGAAGGTTTCCCCTTGGAGCGTGAACCTGGTGCTGCTGTTGACGACGCTGCTGGAGGAGATGGAGAAGGCGGGCATAGACTTCCGCCTAGCCGGCACCGCCATCCACAGCAGCGTGTTGATCTACCTGAGGAAGGCAGAGTTGCTGCTCAAGATGGAGGACCTGCCGCAGCCGGACGACGACGGGGACGACGTGTACCTGCCGCCGGCGTTGCCGCTGCCCTTCAGGTTCGAGCACACGACGACCACGGTGGACGACCTCATCGAGGCGCTGGAGAAGGCGCTCACGGACAGGTCGCGGAGCCTGCAGCCGAGGCTGCCCGTGCTGCCGACGCCCATACCGGACTTCCTGGAGGCGGAGCAGTACTTGCTGGAGATAGAGAGCAGGGCCGACGACCTGCTGGAGGAGCTACAGTGGCGGTACGAGCGGGGCGGCGAGATTAGGCTTACAAACCTAGTGGCGGGGCAGCCCTGGGCCGAGGTGGTCAGGGTCTTCATGATGCTGCTCTTCCTGGCGCAGAGGATGAAGATCGACCTCACGCAGGACGACGAGGAGATGGACATCTTGATAACGGTCACGGGGGGCGCGGCGTGAGCCGGGCCGAGGAGCGGTACAGGCGGCGCATATGCAGCCTGGAGGCGGCCCTCTACTCGGCGGGGCGGCCGGTGCACGTCGAGGACCTGAAGTCGGTGGTGGGCACCAGATCGGAGAGGGTGGTGCGGCGGCTCGTCCGGGGCCTCGCGGAGAGGTACAGGAGCCGAGGCGGGGCGCTAGAGGTGGTCCTCGACGACGACGGCAGGGCGGCCATGCAGCTCGGCGAGGAGTACGACGACATGGTCAAGCAGTTCAACAACAAGCCGCTGCTCACGGTGGGGCCGCTGAAGACCCTCAGCTACGTCGCTTTCCACCAGCCCGTGGACCAGAGGCAGGTGGTCAAGGACAGGGGCAGCCACGTGTACGGGCACCTCAGGATGATGGAGGGCATGGGGCTCATCCACAGGGAGCGCAACGAGGACCGGAGCTACGTGGTGACGACGACCCCGTTCTTCGGGGACTACTTCGGGTTCAGCCACAGCCCGGCCAAGACGAGGCTGCAGCTGAAACAGGTTTTCAGGGAGCTGAAGATCACGAAGCTGGAGAACGGGGACTCGGAGGCCCTGGACGGGCTGTTCGACGAGTTGGAGGACGTGGAGGAGCTAGCAGACTCTAGGGATGGGCTCCCCGAGAGGCTTCCTCAGTATCCGCGTGCCCCCGACAACGGTTCTTAGGAGCACGGAGCCTGGGCGCTCCCGTTTCACCTCCCCTATGACGGCGGCGTCTGCGCCGTGCCTGGTTTCCCTGACGGCGGCCAGCACTGCTTCGGCTGTTTCGGGGCTGGCGACTATAACGGCCCTGCCTTCGCAGGTGATCTCCAGGGGGTCGAGGCCGAGCATCTCCGAGGCGGCGCGGACGCTGGGTTTGACGGGTATGGCGTCGGCGTCGAGCCAGATGCTGGTCCGTGACTTGGCCGCGATCTCGTTGAGAGCCATGGCCAGGCCTCCCCGGGTGGGGTCTTTCATGGCGTGCACCTCGCCGGCGTCCTGGGCGGCGGTGGTGGTCTCGTTTATGGGGGCCACGTCCGAGGTGAGCTGGGTCTCGAAGGAGAGACCCTCGCGTTTGGACATGAGGGCGATGCCGTGGTCGCCCACGGTGCCCGTCACGATGACCCTGTCGCCGGGCCTGGCCTGGCTGTCGAGGACCCTGGGGCCGATTAGGACGCCGACGCCGGTGGTGCCTATTATCATGCCGTCGAGGCTGCCCCGGGGCATGACCTTGAAGTCGCCTCCGATGACGGCGGCGTCGGCCTCGGCGGCGGCCCCGTTCATGGACTCGACGATCCTGCGGAGGCTCTGCATGGGATAGCCCTCCTCGACGATGACGGAGTCCAGGACGGCCACGGGTCGGGCGCCCATGACGGCGGTGTCGTTGACGGCGCCGCACACGGCTAGCCTGCCGAGGTCGCCGCCGGGGAAGAATATGGGGTCCACGGTGTGGCTGTCCGCGGTGAGTATTATCTCTACGCCGCCGGCCTTGACGCTGGCGCCGTCGTCGAGGGCGTCCAGTGCTATGCCGTCCAGCGCCTGGCGCCTCGTGAACGTCTTGAGGAACAGCCTGTGGATGAGGGTCTCCTCCGTGGCGCCGCCGGCGCCGTGGCTGAGCTTCACCGTCTCTTCGGTCATGGCTTCTCTCCTCTATTGGCGTGCGGCATGGGTGATATATGTTGCTGGTGTCTGGGCGGACCGTCTAGGGCCTTGCTTCACAAATAATGGGGGCTGCGCCGCCCGGCCTTTGTGCAGGCGGCTACGTTTTCTCCAGGTATACTTCCTTGTTTCGCACCGAGACCTGGACCTTGTCCAGTTCCTTGACGGCCACGACTTTCTTGAGCTGGCCCGAGAGGTAGTTGGCTTCTATGCCCGTGCCCTCGACCCTGACCAGGTTGTGCTCTGAGTCCATGAAGGCGTCGATGATGGGCTCGTACTTGCTGCCGGATCTGTGCGGCGACTGCTTGTCTGGCTTCTCTTCCACCGGCTGGATGTCAAAACTGATGTCAGACATACATAGTTTTAGTTACGTGAGTGTAAAACGTTTTCCTATGGCGGCTGGGGGCCGCTGATCTTCGACGTTCAGGCCCCTCCCCCGTTCACCGGGCTGCGTCTCCGTTATATGGGGCGGGGCGGGCGGCTTTCCCATGGACTTGGATGAGGTCGAGGCACTCTATGGGGCGCTTGGCGACGCCGGGATCGTGATGGGGTTCGGCGGGGACTGCTGCACGAACATACCCGACTCTGGAGACCCGGACGACGGGGGTTGGCACCTCCTCATCAGGGAGGACGTGCTGGAGGGCCGGTGGCCGGTCTTCAGGCGGGTGCTGGGGGAGCGGGGCCTTGAGTGGAAGCACGAGGAGTTCCTGGGGATGCGCTACGTCTCGGCGTACAGGCCGGGCTACGTCTTCCCTGGTTGGGTGTCGGACATGGTGAAGAGGTAGAACCCTGTACCATAGCGTAAATATAACGGTTCATGGTATTGCTTCATGGGGGGGTTTGTTTGCTAGTCTCCCGTAGGGAGAACCAGGTGGCCCACGACAGGTGTGTGGAGAGCCTGGCCCGTAAGCTGTCCCTGGACGGGTGGATGGTGGAGGCCCATGTGTCAGGCTGGCCCAAGCCGGCGTACATAGGGGAGCATATGCCGGACATACGGGCGCGTAGGGACGGGGACACCCGGGTCATCGAGGTGGAGACCGAGGACACACTGCTCTCGGACGCGGACCAGCATGAGGCGTTCAGGCGGTACTCCGCCGAGACGCCGGGTGTGGTGTTCATGCTCTACCTGGCCAAGGAAGACTATACCTGCGTGTATGTCAAGGAGTGACGGGTCCGGGGCCGCTGTGGGCGGCGCCGGTGATCCATGATCTTTGCCCAGTAACTGTTATACCGACCGGCGTGGAATCGGTTGTGTGCTCGTCGTCGCTTACAGCGTCCTCACGGCGTTCTGTAACGCCTTGAGCGCGGTGCTGGCCGCCATGGGGATGAGGGGCAGCAACCCCAACGCGGCGAACCTGTACATGGCTTTGAGCCAGGTGACGGTGCTGTCTGTGTTGCTGGCGGCCGACATGCCGCCGGTGAGCTGGGCGGCGTTGGCCTACTTCGCTGTGAGCGGCGCCCTGGCTAACTGCGTGGCCCGGCTGCTGAACTTCAGGTCCATGCGGGTCATCGGGGTGGCTAACACCAGCGCGGTTGTGGGGTCCAGCCCTTTGATATCCACGGTACTCGCGATAGTGTTCCTCGGGGAGCCCATGTTGTTCACGGTGTTGGCGGGGGCCGCGCTGGTCGTTTTGGGGGTGTACCTCATTAGCGGCTCCGAGGGGCTGGGGCGGGTGGGCGGCGCCGCGGTGGTGGCGCCGGCTCTGAGCGCCACGTTCTACGCGGCCAGCAACGTGTTCCGTAAGCTGGGGCTGAACCTGCAGGCACACAGCGTACTAGCGGCCCAGAGCAGCACCCTCTCGGGGCTCCTTCTCTTCGCGGGGTACCTGCTGGCTTCGGGGCAGACCGGGGACCTCGCCGCCCCTCGCAGGAGTCTCCTCTACTACGTGGCGGCGGGTCTGGTGGGCGGCGTGGGCTGGGTGGCCATCATGAAGGCGATGAACCTTGGGACGGTGAGCGTGGTGGGCACCATCGTGTTCAGCTACCCGTTGATCAGCCTGGCGTTGACCTGGCTGCTGCTGCGGGGCGAAGAGAGGATAACCATGAGAACAGTGCTGGGCTGCGTGACCGTCGTAGCAGGCGTGGCGCTAGTAACCTTACTCCAATAATTAAGACTACGATAAAATCAGGGAAACCCATAACTCCACATTGAGGCTGTAGAATCCTCAATTTGAGGGGCGAAAACCGCCTCTGAAACTTAAAAGAATCGTGCCTCGATGTAACGGTGTATAAGCGGCCATGCACATGAAACGCAAAGGAGACAACAACCCATGAGCAACAGACAGATAACAAGCCACCACATATACGGAACAGACATACAAGAAATAGTAAACAGAATGAAAGAAATAACCACCGAAATGGAAGACCGAGCAAAAAAACTAGACACCACAAACGCGAAAACCCTCAGAGCAGACCCACAGATGAAAAACCTGTGGCGCAGACTCTGCATACTCCACATGAGAGGCCTAGTAGCCTGCGAAGAAACCGGCTACAACACCACAGCCTGCATGTACATAAAAGAACCCCAGGCATGCCAAAAAATCCTACAAATACCAAGAGAAGAAACATATTGCGGACGATTCTTCGGACTCGAACAAACCCCAAAAAACACCACATAACCCCCATCCCACCAGACAACACCACAACTTAAAAAACAGATACAACCAGCTACAGGATCAACCACCAAGAAACGGAGCAATGATCTGCATCAACGCCCGAGCATTTTTATCTACAAGAAAACACACCCATACCACATGTCAGAGACCCGAAACCTAATCGTGGCCCTGGTAAT
>CAYFYM010000194.1:0-5825 GCA_964347405.1 uncultured Candidatus Bathyarchaeia archaeon
GAGACCGAGCTGCTGGTGGAGGCCCGGAGGCGGGGCTACGCTGTGAAGGAGGTGCCCGTATCGGTGGACGACCGGCGCCCCAGCCGCCAGCCCCTCGGCGCCAAGGTGAGCCTCAAGCTGCGGGACCTCCTCTCCGCGCGTCTCGACGTGGTGGCCCTGGTGCTGGGCTGCATCTCCCTCCTCGCGGGGCTGGCCTCGCTGGCGTGGCTGTCCCTATGCAAGTTGCTCTCGGGCAGCCCCGGGTTCGTGAACCCGTACTCGTACCTCATCTCCACGCTGCTGGTCACCTCCGGGTTCCAGATGGCCCTGTTCGGTCTCCTCGCGAACCTCATCCTCCAGATGAGGAGGTCTGTGGAGCCGCAGGAAACCCGCGGCGTCGAGGAGAAGAAGGATCAGGATAACTGATATATCCAGGCCCCGTATGCTGCACTGTATGTACGAAGAAGTCGTGGAGTACCTCCGGCTCAACTACATGAGGTTCGTCTGGGCCGTCGCCGCTGTCGTCCTCGTCTACGCGGCGTACCGCGTCATCGCCGGCTTCGTCAAGAGGAAGGGCCTGCAGCTGGAGCTCGAGCCTCACGTCCGTAACATCATCAGGCTGTTGCTCAGGGTCGTCGCCATAGTGGTGGCCACCACCACTGTGTTTAACATCTTCGAGCTGCCTACGAACCTGTTCCTCGGCAGCTCCGCCCTCATAGGCGCCGCCCTGGGCTTCGGCTCCAGCCAGACCATCAACAACATAGTCGCCGGGTTCTATGTCTTGGTTACCCAGCCGTTCAAGGTCAAGGACTACGTGAAGATAGGCGACTTGGAGGGCCAGGTCGAGGAGATAAGCATCAACTACACCAGCCTCTACACGCCGACGTTCAACCTCCTCAAGGTTCCCAACACCCAAGTCATGAACAGCAAGATACTGAACCTGACCCACGAGGGCAACATCAAGTACACGTTCAAGGTGAACTTCGGCCACGAACTGACGGAGAAACAGGTAATGGACATGATCATCAAGCCGGCCATAGAGGATTTTCACGTGAACTGCGGGGACGGCGGGTTCAGGTGCCCCGAGGCCTATATGGATGTCGTCGACAGGCTGGGCAAGACCTACATGATTCGGCTCTTCATCCCGAAGGGGGAGGCTAGGACCCTGTACACGATGCAGCCTGAGCTTACCCGCCTCATAATGGGTAGGTACGACGAGGTCAGAGCAGCCCCAGGGTAGCTGCTCGAAAATTTCAAATCTACTCCGGCGTAACGTAAACGATAAGTTCTGGTGAATGACGTTGGTTGACCCTATTTGGATTGCTCGGGACCTGTCTGCCTGCTCGGGGTGCAGACGCTGCGAGCTCGCCTGCAGCATGCACCACGAGGACTGGATGTGGCCCGAGGCTTCTCGGGTACGGGTGTTCATGCCTTTCCCCGGCTTGGAGGTGCCGCACCTCTGCGCTCAGTGCATGGACTATCCGTGCGTTGAGTCGTGCCCCGTGGAGGCGTTGAGCACGGACCCCATCTACGGGGCTGTGATCGTGGACAGGGAGGAGTGCATAAGCTGCGGCGACTGCATCAGGGCGTGCCCGGGCACCGTGCCTTTCCTGCACCCCGAGGACAACAAGGCGACGATATGTGACCTGTGCGAGGGCGAGCCGAGGTGTGTGGAGGTCTGCACGGAGGCCGGCTACAACGCCTTGACGATCGTGAACGAGGACCCAAACGTCCACTGGAAGCTGTACAGCAGGAACCCTGTCGACACGGCCCGCGATCTGGCGGTGAAGTTCTTCGGCGAGAAGGGCGAGGAGGTAATAGAATGACGCCAGGCGGCTACGCGGGCAAGTGGCTGGACGTGGACCTGTCCAAGGGCAGGGTCGAGGAGTTCAGCTTCCCCTACGAGACCCTCGAGCAGTTCTTCGGCGGCAGAGGCATAGCCACCAAGATACTGTGGGACCGTGTAGGTAAGAAGTGGATGGGGCTCGACGGCCTGGACCCGGAGAACCCCCTCATATTCGCCACGGGCCCCATGACGGGCATCTACCCCGGCGCCCGCATCTGCGTCAGCGGTAAGAGCCCCGTCAGCAACGGGGTCGTGGGCTCGACCGCAGCCACCGAGATGGCTGTGGAGCTCAGGACGGCGGGGTACGACGGCATCGTCTTCACGGGTAAGTCAGACAAACCCGTTTACTTCCTGGTGACTGACGACGGCGGCGAGATCAGGGACGCGGGCCACCTCTGGGGGCTGGACTGCGAGAAGACCCTCATCAAGCTCAACAAGGAGGTCACCGAGGAGCTCTCCAAGCGGAAGCCTAACGTGGGCCTCTGGAAGGAGCCCGGCACCATGTTCATCGGGCCAGCCGGCGAGAACATGGTCCGTAACTCGGCTGTATGCGCCAAGGTTTGCCACGCCGCCGGATACGGCGGCTACGGAAGCGTCATGGGCAGCAAGAACCTGAAGGCGGTCGCCGCGAAGGGCAGGGGCAGCCTGCCAGAGGTGGACGCCCCCGAGGCGGCTTACCTCCTGTGGAGGAAGGCGCACGAGGAATGCATGACCTTCACGCCTTTCAGGCGCTGGGGCACAGGGTACTTGGGCTACGGCGTCGGCGCGGACACAAGCAGCGAGCCCATCCGTAACTGGCAGGAGGAGTGGCACGACGAGAAGAGCATAGGCGTCCCCAACTACATGGACCGTTACTGGGTCAAGGTCAAGTGGGCGGACTTCAACTGCACGACGAACTGCATGAAGGTCAGCTGCATCAAGTCGGGCAAGTGGAAGGGCGACATCACGGACATGCCGGATTACGAGCTGCAGGCTTACTGCGGCACCAACCTGGGCATCTTCGACGCAGGCGACAACATCCACATATCGACTCTCATGGACAAGCTGGGGCACAGCGGCATCAACGGGCCAAACACCATGGGCTACGCCGCCGAGCTATACCAGCGCGGCATCCTCACCGAGGAGGACATAGGCTTCAAGCTGGAGTGGGGAGACACCGAGGCGTTCGACAGGCTCGCCCACATGATGGCGTACAGGGAGGGCATAGGCGACGTCTTGGCTGAGGGCACCTACAGGGCGGCCCTGAAGATAGCTGAGATGAAGGGCCTGAAGCCGGAGGAGCTGCTGAAGTACGCGGTGCACGTCAAGGGCATCGAGGTGGGCGCCCACGGCACCAGGAGCGACGAAGACTACACCCATGACATGTGCTACGCCGCCAACGTCCAGGGCGGAGACCACACCAGCACAGCCGAGGACGGCTACAGCGACATGAGCGGAGCCGTTTTCCAGGACTCAGCCGTGTTCTGCATGTTCACGGCGAGGGGCCCCAGCCAGGAGCTCATCTTCGACTTCGCCAAGGCCATAACGGGTTTCCCCATAACCATGGAGAGCTGGAGACGTGAGACGGGTCCAAGGATCGTTACTCTTCAGAGGGCCCTGTTGATGCTCGGCGGCCCTGACGTTAAGTGGGAGCCTTTGAAGGACGACGACAACCCGCCGCGGTTCTACGAGCCGCTGCCCAGCGGCCCCTACAAGGGTCAGACGACGGACAGGGAGCTGGTGGACATGCGCATCCAGGCCTACTTCGAGACCCTGGGCTGGGACGAACGAGGCATCCCCACGAAGGAGACCCTCGATAGGCTCGGGCTGTCCGACGTCGATCCGTTGATGAAGAAGCTCCGTAAGTAACCCCCTTTTTTGGGATTCTTTTCCAGCCATCAAGACCGGTTTGCATGTTTGTGTAATTCGTGGTCTTGTCACGGTTTACGAATCTTTTTATTCAGCACCATAGGACAAGTATCCATATACTTCTGGTGAGAAACATTGGTTGAACCTATTTGGATTGCTCGGGACCCGTCTGCCTGCTCGGGCTGCAGACGCTGCGAGCTCGCCTGCAGCCTGCACCACGAGGACTGGATGTGGCCCGAGGCTTCGAGAGTTCGAGTTTTCATGCCTTTCCCCGGCTTGGAGGTGCCGCACCTCTGCGCCCAGTGCATGGACTATCCTTGTATAGAGTCGTGCCCGGTTGACGCGTTGAGCACGGATCCCATCTACGAGGCTGTGATCGTGGACAGGGAGGAGTGCATTAGCTGCGGCGACTGCATCAGGGCGTGCCCGGGCACCGTACCCTTCCTGCATCCCGAGGACAACAAGGCCACCATCTGCGACCTCTGCGAAGGTGAGCCCAAGTGCGTGGAGGTCTGCACGGAGGCGGGCTACAACGCCTTGACGATCGTTAACGAGGACCCCAACGTACATAGGAGGCTCTACAGCAGGAACCCCGTGGACACCGCGAGGGACCTTGCGGTGAAGTTCTTCGGCGAGAAGGGAGAGGAGGTTATAGAATGACTCCAGGCGGCTACGCGGGCAAGTGGCTGGACGTAGACCTCACGAAGGACAAGATAAAGGAGGTCGAGTACGGCGACAAGATGCTGGAGCAGTACTTGGGCGGCAGAGGACTCGCGGCGAAGGTTCTGTGGGACAGGGTCGGTGACAAGTATCCCGACCTGGACCCGCTGGCGCCCGAGAGCCCGTTGATGGTGTACACCGGCCCCATGACGGGCATTTACCCGGGGTCAAGGATATGCGTCAGCGGCAAGAGCCCCATCAGCATGGGCACCGTGGGCAGCACGGCAGCCACCGAGTTCGCCAACGAGATCAAGCAGGCCGGCTACGACGGCGTCACATTCACAGGGAAGGCCGATGAGCCGGTCTATCTTCTGGTAACCGACGACGGCGCCGAGATAATGGACGCGGGCCACCCCGGCGGCCTGGACGGGGAGCAGACGACGCTCAAGCTCAACAAGGAGGTCACCGAGGAGCTCTCCAAGCGGAAGCCCAACGTCGGCCTCTGGAAGGAGCCGGGCATGGTCTACATCGGCCCGGCCGGCGAGAACCTGGTCCGTAACTCGGCTGTCTGCGCCAAGGTGTGCCACGCCGCCGGGTACGGCGGCTACGGCTCGCTCATGGGCAGCAAGAACCTGAAAGCCGTGGTCGCTAAAGGTAGGGGGCCGCTCCCTAAGGTGGACGCCCCTGAGGCCACGGAGCTGCTCTGGCGTAGGACCCACGAGATACTCATAGGCCGCACCCAGTTCAGGCGCCACGGCACCGGGTACGCCGGGTACGCCGTCGGGGCTGACACAAGCAGCGAGCCCATCCGTAACTGGCAGGAGGAGTGGCACGACGAGAAGGGGTACGGCGGCCCCATGTTCGAGCAGCGGTTCTGGGTCAAGAAGAAGTGGGCCGACTTCAACTGCACCACCAACTGCATGAAGGTGAGCTGCATAAAGTCTGGGCGGTTCAAGGGTGACATCACCGACATGCCCGACTACGAGCTCCAGGCATACTGTGGAACAAACTTCGGCATATTCGACCCAGAGGAGAACATACACCTCAGCGCCCTAGCCGACCAGCTGGGGCACAGCGGAATCAACGGCCCCAACACCGCCGCCTACGCGGTCGAGCTGCACCAGCGCGGTATCCTCAAGGACAGCGACTTCGGATTCAAGCCCAAGTGGGGCGACGTGGACACCTTCGACAAGATACTCCGGATGATGGTCGAGCGGGAGAAGATCGGAGACGTGCTCGCGGAGGGCACCTACAGGGCGGCCCTCAAGATCGCGGAGATGAAGGGCCTGAAGCCCGAGGAGACGCTCAAGTACGCGGTGCACGTCAAGGGAATCGAGATAGGCGCCCACGGCACAAGGAGCGACGCAGACTACACCCACGACATCAGCTACGCCGCCAACGTCCAGGGAGGCGACCACACCAGCACCAGCACCGACGGCTACGACGACATGAGCGGAGCCGTCTTCACCGACAGCGCCGTGTTCTGCAACTT
>CAYFYM010000195.1:0-7986 GCA_964347405.1 uncultured Candidatus Bathyarchaeia archaeon
CGTCATGGTGGGGTTCAGCTGTTCCTTCTCAAGTTTCTTGATGACGGACTCCTTCTCGCTGAGCTTCTTCGCGAAGTCTTCGATGGATAGCCCCTTCCTCTGCCTAGTCTTCTTTATGAGCGTCCCGTAGTTCTCCACCAGCTCCGTCGACTCGGCGATCTCGATGTCGCTCCTGCGCCTCGGCCGGGTGCGCGCCGCCGAGCGCCTTCTCCTGGGCTGGGCCCTCGGCTTCCTGGGGTCCCACTCCTTGTCGCTGAACTTGGCGCATCTCCCGCAGACAGTCATCCTGCCTCCCTCTATGATCCGGTAGTATGGCTGCCCGCGTATCTCCTGTCCACATACCTCGCAGCGCAAATCGAAACCTCATAGCATCATGTGTAAATCGTCTTATAAATCCTCAGCGAGTCTAGTTCAGCGATGAACAGGGACCTTGCACGCTTGAGGGCGGTGGCGGACTACCAGTTCGGGAGGGGCGCTGGGGCGGCGCTCTTCCCAGACGACACCCGTGTGGAGTACTCCAAGAACACGGGGAAGCCGCGGCACCTCTACACCGGCGGGGAGCTGGTGGCCAACTACCGTCCCAACGACGCTTTGTACACGGTCACCATCGCCGGGGCCAGGAGGCTCGCCGCCCTTGACGGCTTCGAGTACACCGTCAGGGTACGGGACGACGTCGTCGAGTACGTCGAGCAGGGCAGAAACGTCTTCGCCAAGCACGTGGTGGACGCCGGGGAGCCCATCCGGCCGGGGGATGAGGTCGTGGTGGTCGACGGCGGCGGCGAGGCAGTAGCCGTAGGCAAGTCCAAGATGAACCGCGGAGACATGCTGTCCTTCAACACAGGCGCTGCCGTGCGTGTCAGAAGAGGAAGAAAAAAGGATAGGTAGGGCTAGTACTTGTCGTAGAGCTTGACCTTTCGACGGCGGTTGCCCTTGCTGAAGTGGGCGACGCGGACGGCCGTGTCGTTGGCCTTCTCTATCTCGCGGGCCTCGTCGGCGAGCTTCGCCGCCTGACGCAGCGTCTCATGCGCCGCCGTGAGCACGGGGATCGCCTCCTCACGGTCCTTAAGCTTGAAGACGCCCTCGGTGGAGAGGCTGGCGACGCCCCTCGCCATCTCGTATGCCGCCATGGCCTTGCCCTGGGCGTATGGGTTCTGTATCTCGCTCGCCGCCAGCGCCCTGGACTTTGTTATTACAAGGCGGGGCAGCTCGGGCTTCTTGCCCTCCTTTATCTCGTCTATGACCCTGTCAAGCTCTGACTGGATTAGCCTGAATGCGCCGGTGACGGCCAGGACCTTGAGGACGTCGCCGTTGAAGCTAGCCATCTCCACGGGGTCGAGGAAGGCGCTCTTGGCGCTTATCATGGGGTCGCCGTAGATGACGAAGTACCCCATTCCCTCGGGCAGCTCTTTCAAGGCCTTCCGGGAGGGAGCGTCCGAGACCACTATGATGGGTTTCCCTGTCTCGGCGAGGATGTCCCTCGCAGCCTTGGGGCCCTTGAGGGCTGCGTTGGGGGAGACCACGACGTATAGCTCGCTTTCGATCCCTGCGGCTATACGCGCTACCTCCTCCGAGTCCTCGACGTCCATGCTGACGGCGCAGGAGACAACCCTCATCTTCATGTCCTTTCTGGCTGATCTCTCGTCGAGGAGGGCCTCAATGATGATCGTCGTCCCAATGTAGCCTATCTTCACGAAGGTTACTGTTACCATTCTCGTTCACCTGTCGATTGTCTATTTTTCCTGCTGATACAGAGATAAGCTTTGGGTGAGACATCCCGGGTCGACGGGTAAAGATTCTATATACTGGTCGTCTACTCTCTCATGGTGACTGTTTTGAGTAAGATCCAGAGAGAGAAGCAGGCTGCTCTGAGCTTCGTAGACGAGAACAGGCAGTGGCTCTCCGACTTCCACATGGAGATATGGCGCCTCGCTGAGCCGGCTTTCAGGGAGTACCGGTCGGCCGCGGCGTATGTCAAGCTGCTGAGGGACGACGGATGGGCCGTTGAGGAGGGTAGCGGCGGAATGCCCACGGCGTTCTGCGCGGTCTGGGGTGAGGGGAAACCAGTTATCGGGGGGTTCGCCGAGTACGACGCGGTCCCTGGCATGAGCCAGGCCCCGGTGCCTTACCGGAAGCCTAGGGACGAGAATCTTCACCCCTACGCGGCGGGGCACACGGACCCCCACTCGGGGCTGGGCACGGGCGCCCTGTTCGGGTTCCTCGCCGCCAAGCACGCCATGGAGAAGCACAGGCTGAAGGGCACCCTGAAGCTGTTCGGGGAGCCCGCGGAGAAGGTCTGCGGCTCCAAGCCCGTGCACGCCGCAAAGGGCTACTACGATGACTTCGACGCCTCGATCCCGTACCACCCCAGCGGCTACAACACGGTACGGTACGAGATCAACGCCGCCAGCTACTGGAACACCCTGTACACGTTTGAGGCCCTGCACCCAGAGAACTGGTTCAGGCCCAAGGACGTTCCCTTCAACATACTGGGGCACGCCGGCGGCAGGATACCCGCGGCGCTGGACGCCGTATGCCTCATGTACACCGCTACCAAGTACGTCGAGGACTCCATGCTGCCCTACACGGCGTACTGGACCTTGAACGAGTACATCATGGTGGGAGGACAGGCGACGAGCGACAACCTGCCTCCGAAGATAGCGCAGATACAGTACGCCCACAGGGCGCCGCTGCTGGAGATGCAGGAACAGATCTCCAAAGTGCTGGACAACACGGCAAAGGGCGTGGCACAGATCACGGGCACGAGGGTGACCAAGCGGATAATCGCCCGGACCCGTGTAGGGCTCAGCAACAAGAAGCTCTCGGAGGTGCTTTACAGGAACCTCCAGACCGTGGGGCCCCCGGTGTTCGGCGATGAGGCCCGTGAGTTCGCCCGCAAGATCCAGGAGAACCTGGGCTTCGAGCCCATGGAGGAGCCGTTGACGGAGTCCTGCCAGACCATCGCGCCCATCGACCACGTGGACAGGGACATCAGGTACAAGTTCCCGGCTTGGGTCACCACCCAGGGCTCAGACGACTACGTGGACTACCAGTGGACGGCGCCGTCGACTAGGCTGAACACCGCGAACGCGGTGCTGAGGAACCCGGATCCCAACAAGCCGCTGCCCCCGTGGACCAGGCTCGCCATGAACGGGTACTCCCCATGCGTCGACCCAGGCATAGCGACCGCGGCCAAGACCATAGGCGTCACCATCGTCGACCTGCTTACCCACCCCGGGGAACTGGCTCAAGCCAGGGAGGAGTTCAACGAGAGGACCGGGGGCGGTGTCGGAGGCTCCAAGTGGGTCGCTCCGCTGCTCCCTAAGGACTTTTACCCTCCCATAGACCTCCCGTGGCCCGAGTACGTGACCACCCAGCGAGGCTTCGAGTGGTCGCTGACCAAGCCTGGTCCGGAGAAGGAGTACAAGGTACTTCACGAAGGCGTCTAGCCCCACCCCTTTTTTATGCGTTTATTGGTGCAAACCGGGTTAATTTATTAAAAGGCTTCATCATCTATTCTAAGACTCATGATGGCAATTCCACCTGACATCGAGATAGCTCAGAACGCTGAGCTAAAACCCATCACAGAGATAGCCGCCGGCCTCGGGCTGACGGAGGACGACATCGAGCTCTACGGCAAGTACAAGGCCAAGATCAAACCCCACGTGCTGAGGGACAGAAAGGACAAGCCTGACGGGAAGCTCATAATAGTGACAGCCGTCACGCCAACCAAGAGCGGCGAGGGCAAGACGACCATGAGCGTAGGCCTGGCTCAGGCCCTCGGCTACATCGGCAAGAGAAACATAGTGGTCCTACGGCAGCCCAGCTTGGGCCCGGTTTTCGGCATCAAGGGAGGCGCTGCTGGGGGCGGGTATGCCCAGGTGCTGCCTATGGAGGACATCAACGTCCACTTCACGGGCGACCTTCACGCCATAACCTGTGCCCACGACCTGCTCACGAGCCTCATGGAGAACCACGTTTACCGGGGCAACGACCTCGGCATCGACCTCAAGTCGGTGATGTGGAAGCGTGTGCTAGACATCGAGAGCCGGTTCCTGAGGAACATTGTCGTCGGCCTCGGCGACAGGTTCGGCGGCGTCCCCTACGAGACGGGTTTCGAGATCACGACGGCGTCTGAGATAGCGGCCATCCACGCCATAAGCAGCGACCTCATGGACTGCAAGCGGCGGATGGGCGAGATCACAGTCGCCTACAACGGGAAGGGCGAGGCGGTGAAGGCCAAGGAGATAGGCGGCGTAGGCGCCATGGCCATACTTATGAAGGAGGCCGTGAAGCCCAACCTGGTGCAGACTCTGGAGAACACGCCCGCCATAATCCACGGCGGACCCTTCGCCAACATCGCCCACGGCTGCCCCAGCCTCGCCGCCATCAAGACAGCCCTCAAGCTCGCTCCTTACGTCATCGTTGAGCCGGGCTTCGGAGCCGACCTTGGCATGGAGAAGTTCTCCAACATAGCCGCCCGCGCCGGCGGCCTCAAGCCCGACTTGGTCGTAATCGTCGCCACCATAAAAGCGCTGAAACGGCATGCTGGCAAGAAGTACAGGGAGCTCAAGGACCCGGACGCCGATGCGGTGAAGGAGGGCCTGCCCATACTAGCCAACGAGGTGGACAACGCCCACAGGCACGGCCTCCGAGTCGTGATATGCATGAACCACTTCCTCTCCGACACGGACGAGGAGATCAAGGTAGTCATGGACTGGGCAAAGAAGGAAGGTGTACCAGCGGCGTTCACCGACACGGTTCTCAAAGGCGGCCCCGGCGGCGAGGAGTTGGCCAAGCTCGTGCTCGAGGAGGCTGAGAAGGGAAGCGAGTTCCACTACCTATACCCCCTGGACATGCCCGTTGAGGAGAAGATCAGGACCATCGCCACGAGCATGTACAAGGTGGCGGACATAGAGCTCACCTCGAGCGCACGGAGAGACCGTCGGAAGATCGAGAAGCTGGGCTTCGACAAAATGCCCATATGCATGGCCAAGACGCCGCTGAGCCTCACCGACAACGACCGTGTACAGGGCATGCCGCCGGAGGGGTATATACTCCCCATAGTCGGCCTAAAGCCCAGCACCGGCGTCGGCTTCATAGTGGCGTACTGCGGCGACATAAACACGCTGCCCGCCCACCCAAGCAAGCCCGCAGCCAACGACATGGACATCGACGAGGACGGCGTCATAAAGGGGTTGAGCTGACATGCCCATCGTGCTGGACGGAAGAGAGGCCACCAGCAAGGTCATGGAGGAGGTGGCCGCCGAGGTAGAGGCGCTCAAAGGGAAGGGGGTGACCCCGGGCCTCGCCCTGGTCCTAACAGGAGACGACAAGTACAGCGCCCGCTACGTGAACCTCAAGAAGAAGCGCGCCGAGAAGGTGGGTATATACGCCGAGCTCCACCACCTGGAGAAGACAACGGACGAGGAGCTCGTCGCGCTCATTCACAGACTGAACAAGGACCCCAAGATCCACGGAGTCATGGTGCAGCTGCCCCTCGCCGAGGGGCTTGGCGAGCTCAAGGCCGTGGACGCCATCGCCCCCGAGAAGGACGTTGACGGGCTCAGCCCAAACACCCTGGGCCGGGTGCTCATGGGCGAGGACTGCTTCCCGCCCGCGGGCGTCGAGGCCATCATGGAGTTGTTCAAGCGGTATGACATCGACCCCAACAGGAAGCACTGGGTCATAGTGGGCTCAAGCAACTTCCTGAGCAAGCCCCTGGCGGCGTACGTGATGAACCTGTCGTCCAACGTGACCCAGGTGGACGAGGGCTGCCCCCACATAGCGAAACGCATCAAGGACGCCGACGTCATCAGCACCGAGATCCAGAAGAAGCACTTCGTCAAGGCCGACATGGTGAAGGACGGCGTCATCGTCATCGACAACGGCAACGTCTACGAGGGCAAGAAGGTGTACGGCGACGTGGACCCCGGCGTCTATGAGAAGGCGAGCGCATACACGCCGGTCCCCGGCGGGACGGGCCCCATGCTCATCGCCATGCTCCTGAAGGCCACCGTGAAGGCGGCCTCCAACTAGATTTTTATAAGCACCCCCAACCCCCTTTCATTGAGTGAGGCTCTTGGCTAGAATAGACTCTCGACGCGCCCGACGCATGATGAAGCAGATGGGCATGAAGATGAACGAGCTGGGCGACGTGCACACCGTGATACTTCAGGGAAAGAACCGTGAGATAGTGATAGAGGGGCCCGCGGTCACCAGCATCAACGTCCAGGGGCAGAAGATGTACCAGGTGGCGGGGGGAAAGGAGACTGAGCGCAGGCCCCAGACGGAGGCGGAGCCTACGGAGGAGGCCGTGGAGATACCTGAGGAGGACGTGCTTCTCGTGGCTCAGCAGGCCAACGTGGGCATGGATGAGGCCCGGGCTGCGCTTGAGCAGAGCGGCGGCGATCTAGCCCAGGCCATAATTATGCTCCAGACCCGTTGACCAAAGGGTAATACCTAGTATTATTCGTAAAATATGGATGACATCTAACTCCCGAAGTCGTATGAGGGGCGACCTAGCCCCACGTTCGTCTTGCCATTGATGTAGTAGCTGACGCCTTCTTGGTCTAGTAAGGGCATCACTGGAATGCCGCCGTTTTCTTCGCACTTGACGATGAGGTCGACACTCATCACCGTGTCTATCTCCTGGGACACCCTCCTTATCGCCTCGATTACCTCCAGCATCCTCTCCTCCTCCACCTTGAACTCGATGATATAGGTCATTACCTTCGTGTTCCTGAACTCGTCGTCGAGGGCGTGGCCGCCCCAGCTCTCAAGGAACCTCCCTGTCTCCGTGTCGATGAAGCCCGTTAGAGGGTTCATGGGCTCGAACTGGACGCCTAGCCCTGCTAAGTTGACGGTTATCTTCTCCGCCTCCCCGAGCCTAGCCCCGGTACTCGGCCTCCCCAGCTCGAGGGCGAACCCTATCTCCCCCGGCTTGAACCTCCCCGTCACATCGTTCGTCTTCATCTCGTCCGTCCCTCTCCCCTGAATGTTGGTCTCGGGGTGGACGTATACGACGCTGCTCCACTTCGCTTTTAACGTCCTCGGCCAAAGGAACTCCGGCTGGTAGATGGCGTCCACGGGGCAGACCTTGGAGTTCCTGCAGACGCCGCACTCGACGCACTCGTCTTGATCGACGTACATGAGATCCTCGGCATCGTCGTAGGTGATGGCGGCAACCGGACAGTAGGGGACGCACTGCATACAGTGAACGCAGCTGTCATCGATCTTCATTTTCCTAGCCTCCCGCCCTCTGACGCCATCTCCCTTATCAGGTCCGCGGCCCTCCTGGTGTTGAAGGCGCCGCAGACGCACTGAGCCAGCAGCCTGGTACCAGCCTCATCTACACTCAACAGTCCCTTCCTGACCTTATCGACGAGGTCCCTGACGAGATACCTTGAGACGAGGCCGTGGCCGCACATGGTCACCATGTCAAGTACCTTTCTCTCGGGAATTAGGTCCTCTCTACCCCAGATGCCGAGGGCTATATTCACTGTGTGCCTTTTTAGACCCGCCCCCTGACAACATTCACCTCCCTCGTCGAAGATCCCGCTTACGACGATGGACATGCCGAGGTCCGCCTCCTTGAGGTCCTCTAGGACCGCTGATACTTTCTCCACGTCGTCGTAGACGGCCAGGGTCTCAGTGAAGGGGAGCATCCGCGGTTTCATCTCGTCGAAAACGTTCCCCTTAGCCAGAGTAAGAGAGTATGGGTCGGAGGAAGGGTAGATGCAACCAGCGTTCACAGGGTCATGAGTCATGCAGATCTCCATGAACCTCGTGTGCGCCTCCTTCGTGTCCCTCTTTTCGTAAGCCCAGCCTGTTAGCTCAGAGTCCTGGGCGGACAAGCCGTAGACTACGTAGTCCCTCTGAAGCGATTCCCTGTCTCCGACCCTGTGCAGCGTATGAGTCATTTCTATCTTCAACAACTGTCTCCTTGTTACATATAGAAGGCTTTGTAGGCTCTATGATTCACACGGG
>CAYFYM010000196.1:0-19111 GCA_964347405.1 uncultured Candidatus Bathyarchaeia archaeon
TACGCCATGGACAAGCTCCTGGAGGACGGCGAGAACTACGCCAAGCTCAAATTGAAAGAACTGCCCAAGGGGACGTTCAAGGCCGAGGACTGGATCGACGACGACGGCATAACCGACGACCCCATCCCGGTGAAGGTGGAGGTCGAGATCACCGACGAAGAGTTCCTCGTGGACTTCACGGGCAGCGGCAAGCAAGCCGCCGGGTCCATAAACTCGGCGTACCCCAGCACCGTCTCCGGGGTCAGGGAGACCTACATGGCCATGATAGACCCCTACACACACCCCAACGGCGGGTTCTTCGCGCCCCTCAAGATCAACGCCCCCGAGGGGACGGTCTTCAACCCGCAGAGACCGGCCCCTACCAGCACGTTCTGGGAGAGCATGTCTCACGCCGCGGACATTGTCTGGAAGGCCCTCGCCGAGGCGGCCCCGGAGAGGCTGGCCGCGGGCCACTTCCTCTCCATAGAGGCCACCATCCTTGGCGGCGTGGACGACAGGACCGGGGCCCCCTTCGCCATAGTAGAGCCCCAGCCAGGCGGATGGGGGGCGGGCATCGACATGGACGGGGAGAGCGCCCTAGTTGCGTGCGGCGACGGCGAGACGTACATCGCGTCCAGCGAGGTCTACGAGCGCAGGACCCCCATAATTGTCGAGCGTTACGCGTTGAACACCGAGGACGGAACCGGGCACGGCGCCCACAGAGGCGGCTTCGGCGCCGTGCGGAACTACAGGCTCCTATGCA
Organism: uncultured Candidatus Bathyarchaeia archaeon; assembly: GCA_964347405.1. Lineage (GTDB taxonomy): Archaea > Thermoproteota > Bathyarchaeia > TCS64 > TCS64 > RBG-16-57-9. The sequence goes on from CAYFYM010000196.1 coordinate 743, forward strand.
GCGAGGCCAGTTTCACCGTCTCGGCCGGGAGGTCCAAGTATCCTTGCTGGGGCGTGGACGGAGGCATGGACGGCACCCCCAACTACGCCGTCGTGTACAAGCAGGGTGAGGAGCCGCTCAGGGTCATGAAGGTGGCGGCCCTGAAGGTGCGGAAAGGCGACATGGTGAGCCTGATCACCGGGGGAGGCGGCGGTTGGGGAGACCCCGCGGAGAGGGCCCCGGGGCTCGTGCTCAGGGACGTGGTGAACGAGTACGTTACCCCTGAGGTCGCCCGAGAAGTCTACAGGGTCGAGATAGACACGGAGACCATGGAGGTAGACGCCGAAGCAACCAAAAAGCTCAGACGGAGTAAATAATCCCCCTTTTTTCTTATGACAAAATTAATGTAGAGAAACAGAGTCACGGTCGATGGCATGGAGAAACCAAGAGATAAGCTGCTATATTCGTTGTACCTGACTAACTTCCTCTCTTCCCTCGCCTTTGGAACCATAATCTATCTCCTGCCTGTCTACGCCGAGGGGCTGGGAGCCTCATACTACGATCTCGGGATCATCGGCGGAGTCGGTAACGCCGTCTACACGGCGTCGACGCTGGTGACTGGTTTCCTTCTAGACATGTTCGATAGAGCCCGATTCTACTCCGTGTCCTGTATCCTCGGGGTCGCCGCCATACTCTCGTTCTTACAGACCACGGGAGTGACAGAGATAACGCTGGTCCGGGGTCTACTGGGAGGAGTATCCGCAGCGTTCTGGGTGGCAACAAGCACCATCATCGCCGACGCCTCTCCGCCAGAGCTGCTCACCAGATCCATGGCACGATATAATGTCTCGTGGATGACCGCGTTCGTGGTGGGCCCCTTTATGGGAGGCATCATATCTGAAGCCTTTGGGTTTCCCTTCCTTTTTGTGACGGTGTCGACAATCAACCTTGTGAGCTTCGTCATCATATATGCGTATATCCGCCCCAGATATGAAAGAAGAAAAAGAGGTAGCGACCTGAGGGTCAGCCTTCAAGCCCTGAAGGAACTGTTCTATGTGTATGCGGCTCTGATACCCTACGCCCTCATCCTCGGGATATACATGGCTATACTGCCGGGCCACATGAAGGAGCTGGGGTTCACGACCGCCATGGTGGGGCTGCTCATCACTGTCTCAAACGGGTTCAGGGGGCTGGGCTTCCTGTTCGCTGAAAGATTTGTGGCGTGGGGGGTAAAGAAGTCCCTATCCCTGTCCTCGGTTCTCCTGTTCACGGCCCTCCTGCTGGCCGCGTCTTCGCGTGGAGAGGTGAGCTTCCTTCTCCCCATGATCCTCTTAGGCTTCGCAGGAGGGATAGTAACACCGATTATACTCGACCGTGTCGCCAAGGGAACACATCCGGATGCTCTCGGCGCCGCCCTCGGCACACATGAAGCCCTTTACGGGCTCGGCATGTGCCTCGGACCCGTAGCGGGAGGAGCCTTCGCCGAAGCCATCCATCCTTCAGCGCTATACCTGACGCTGGCGATGCTCTCGTTGCTGATGCTCCCTGTCTCACGCGCCATAGGGAAAAGGCCGGGGAAGACCCTCAACTGACTAGGATGGACAGTTATATGTAGAGTGAACAACAATTAGGGAGATCGCCATGAAACTGACGAAGGATCAAGAAAGCCACGCGTTAGCCCTCCACAAGGAGGCCCTCGTGGTAGATTTTCACTGCGACGGGGTGCTCGCGACGCTACCCGACTCCGCATACGTCATCGGGGACGCCAAGAAGCGGACCCTCCACGAGAAGTCGGATAACGGCCACGTGGACATACCTAGGCTCCTGGAAGGCGGCGTGGACTGCCAGGTTTTCTCTCACTTCGTAGAGCCCATATACAACCCAATCGCCCCCCACAGGATGCTCCAGGTCCTGGGGTACAGCTTGAACGAGATCGAGAAATCGGATAAGATGAGCCTGGTTAAGAGCTACGACGAGATACTCGCCAACGACGGCGAGAGGCTCAGCTTCATTATCGGGTTCGAGGGCGGCGAGGCCTTGGGCAACGACTTGCGGCTGCTGAAGGTCTACCACAAGATTGGTCTGCGGAGGCTGACGCTGACCTGGAACAACAGGAACATGATAGCGGACGGCGTGACGTGGCAGAGTTCCAAGGGAGGCTTGACAGAGTTCGGGGCCGACGTGGTGGAGGAGTGTAACAAGCTGGGAATCCTTGTGGATGTCAGCCACATAACCGACCAGGGGCTCTGGGACACCCTTGAGGCCAGCGAGGAGCCGGTCATCGCGTCTCACTCGAACTGCAGGGCCCTGTGCAGCCATAAAAGGAACCTCATGGACGAGATGATCAAGGCATTAGCCGAGAAGGGCGGGGTGATAGGGGTAAACTACGTGCCCTTCTTCCTGAAGGACATCGACTTCGCCAAGCTGAGAGGCGGAGACGAGGACGAGAAGAAGAAGGTGGAATCAGTCACAGTGGAGACCGTCGTAGACCACGTAGACCACATGGTCGAGGTCATCGGCGACACCGACCACATAGGCTTGGGCTCCGACTTCGACGGCGTCCCCATGATCGCGAAGGGGCTGGACGACGCCAGCAAGCTGCCTAACCTTACCAAGGCACTGGTCGCTAGAGGCTACTCGGACGACGAGATCAAGGGCATACTGGGGAGCAACTTCCTCAGGGTAATCAAGAAGATATGCAAGTGAGGCTCGGAGGCTTTTCTCCTCATAATTTTTCCTTCTTCAAACTAGATTTACTCTACTTATATTGGATAGGAAAAAAGGAGGCTAATCCTGGAACGCGGGGGGCGTCAGTATCTTCTTCCACTCGCGGATGAACTCGGCGACGAACTCGACGCGCTCCTCGAACCGCTCCGCGTACTCCTCGGGGTCGGCGTCCCTCGGGCTCCCCAGACCGTAGACGCCGTCCTCGCTGAAGTCGTCGGTGTCTGGCTGGCTGCACGCCCCCCAGACCTGGTTCACCAGCTCGTAGTCGTCCCTGTCGGGGTCGAGGTACTCCCGGAGCCGGGGGTCCACGTCCAGGCTCGGCGTCCAGTCCTCCGGCACACGGTCCAACTCCACAAGCTCAGGGAACATGAAGAGGGCCGCCCCCGTCTCGTTGATACCGCTGTGAACGTCCCACAGCCGCTTCTGCCTGTCGGCGAAGACCTTCGCCAGCTCCGTGCCGCCGGGGCCAGTCGGCGCCGCCACCATGACGCCGTACTCCCGCTTGGCCAGCTGCACAACGAGGTTCATCACGTTCCTGTTGCCGCCGTGGCCGTTCATGACGACGAAACGCTTCACGCCGTGGTAAGCGAGGCTCCCGATGGTGTCCATGAGGACCCCCATCAGCGTGTCCCAGCTGAACGTCACAGTGCCCTTGAACCCCAGGTGGTGGGGGCTGTACCCCGGCCAGCAGGGTTGCACTGCCACGCTGTTGGTGCGCTTAGCCACTTCGTGGATGTACCTCTTTACCGACATGGAGTCCATGCCCAGAGGCAGGTGGGGCCCGTGCTGCTCGATTGAGCCTATGCCGATGACCACGACGGGATGCTCCTCGTGCTCAAGCCAGTCCTCGAAGGCCGGCCTAGTCAGCTCGGTTATCCAGAACTTGTTTAGCTTGCCTTTCTCGCTCATATCGACCGCTTGAATATCGGTCAAGGATGGTTATGAAACCTCTTACGATGATCTTAAACAAGAACAGATCAACCAAGCATTATGGTGACGCCGCTCGTGGCCGAGTTGGTCGCCGTGATCATCATGCTGGCCCTCGCACCCCTCACCAAGAAGGGCCACGACCACCAGGTTCAGGACGTTCAAAGCCACAGTCATCGACATGCGCAGGGAGACCAACGTCATCTACGTGAGGTTCTTCATTCCAAACGTCAAACACATCCTGATAACAGACAGGGGGCTACAGGCAGAGACATCCAAGGAGACCTACAAGACGATAAAAAGGGGCGACACGGTGACCATGATCGAGCACAGCGACGGCGTCTACAGGGTGGATCACTGACAAATAAAACTTAATAGACCGCGATTCGGGGGCAATCCAGCCAAATGGGTGCCTCAACCGACTTCGAAGAGCACGTCCCCAGCGGAAGCGGTACGCTGGAGGGCAGCCTAGCCGCCATCCACAGGAACGCGGCTGAACTGGCTCTGGCGGGGAGCCTGGAACAGGTCTACGAGATCACCCTGACCACCGTCGAAGAGGTCCTTGGCTTCATGTTCGCGGGCATAGCGGTGAAGGACGGAAACAAGGTTGTCTATCTCAAGACCCTGAACTCGGAGATGCCTGAAGACTGGGAGATCCCACTGGACTCGAAGAGCGTGATCGTCCGCACCTTCAGGACCGGCGAGCCTCAGGTGATAGATGATACTAGTAGAGAACCCGACTATCTTAGCCCCCCGGAGGATTATGGGCTTCTTAGAGGCCTGTCGGAGGTGACTGCCCCGATTAAGGTGGGAGATGAGGTATTCGCCGTCATCAACATCGAGAGCCCGAGCCTCAACAATTTCACCGATGGAGACGTCACGCTTCTCAAGATCCTCGCTCAACACGTGTCGTCCGCTTTGATTAGACTGAGTGAAGCCGAGAAGAGGAAAACGTACGAGGACACACTGAGCACACTCCACAGTCACGCTGTGGAGCTCAACTCAGCTAAAACCCTCCAAGAAATATACGAGTGCACGATAAACGCGATGGTTGAGACATTCAACTACAATAGAGTGGATATACTCAGGGTGAAGGAGGGCGGACTCGTTCAGGTTGCCAAGCACGGGGGGATCCCCGCCGAGGTAGAGCTGCCACTCGACGGGAAAGGAGTGACGGTCCGAGCCGTCAAAGAGAAGAGAACCATCCTCGTGAACGACGTGGAGCAGAGCAGTGACTACGTCTTCGTCGTGAACTCCGAGACAGGTCAGCCATACTACGAGTACGCGTTATCCAAAGCCGAGCTCGCGTCCCCGATAATCGTCGACGGTAAAGCCGTCGGTGTACTCAACATTGAAAGCACCAGCAAGGATTCGTTCACGGAGATCGACAAACAGCAGCTGGAGATACTTGCCAACCACGTTGCCACGGCGATGGACCGGTTAACCAACCTCGAAGAGGTCGAGAGGCTTGGCGTGGAGCAGAGTAGGAGACTCATGGAGGGGTTCAGAAGGGTCTCCAGCATGGCCAGGCATGACCTCCGGGGACCGCTGAGCAACATTGGCATCGCGGCCCACGTCCTGAGGAAGACCCCGGAGAAGACTGAGATGTTCAGGATCATCGAGAGCAATCTGAAGCACGCGGACAACATCCTGGAAGACTGGAAGGAACTCACGCTGAGGAAAGAGATCACGAGGCTGAGGATAAACGTGAGAACCCTCGTGGAGGAGGTGCTCAGGAGCATGATGATCCCCGAAGACGTCGAGACGGAGACGGATATCCCCGAGGACCTGGTTTTCATGCTTGACATGAGAGGCATGTCCAGGGTGCTGACAAACCTGGTCATGAACGCCATGGAAGCCATGCCCAAGGGAGGTAAGCTACTGATACGTGCATACGGCGACGACGGCGAGCTCGTCATCACGGTATCGGACACAGGGAAAGGGATACCTGTCAAACACCAAGGTAAGATATTCACGCCCTTCTTCACGACGAAGCCCACGGGCGTCGGGCTCGGCCTCGCCTATGTCAAGGATACCGTCGAGGCTCACGGAGGAACTGTTGTGTACGAGGACACACCCAGAGGGGGCGCAACCTTCAAGATGAGAATCCCCCGTACCCCACAGCCCTCAACAAAGAAAAAGGCGTAGGTTCACTCAAGCTTTATCTCGGCTTCGTCGAAGACGAAGACCTCTTCAACCTGCTCGTCGAAGGCGGTGGCGATCCGCACCGCCAGCAACAGCGAGGGGTTGTACTCGCCGTTCTCGACGAAGCTGATGGTCTCACGCCGCACCCCCACGAGCTTAGCCAAGTCCGCCTGAGTATAACCCATCCGGGCCCTGAGCTCCTTTATGCGGGTCTTCATGGGCCCACGCTCTTCCCCATGACGTACATCGCCACCAAGTAGACGGCGACCTGAGCCATCATGCCTATGAGTACCACGGGCGGGGACCCTATCTTGGGCCAGGGCATCCAGTTCTCGGCGGCGAACTCGTACCAGAGCAGCGCGAGCCAGATGTAGTTGCCCGCCATGAAGGCGGCCCTGCCGGCCTTGCCCTCCAGCAGCCTCGTCCTCTCGTCCTTGACGGCGAACCCCCGGAGCCTGTCCTCTCTGTTCACCAGCATCCGGTCGACCATGAGGCCGCCTATGACTATGAGGACCGCCACGTTGGCCGCGCTGAAGAGCCCGAAGGCGTCAGCGCCGAAGACGTAGAAGGCAGCGGCGGCTCCAATCAGCGCCGCTGCCACGGTCGCTATATGTGTTCTCTTCATTTCTTTTCCTCCTGTTCGTTCTATCACACATTATGTGCGTTTAACCGCACATCTTGTTATGTATACCTAACATCTAGGATATAAACCTTCCGCAGAGTCAACCCTTAAACCCCAACACCCCACAGATACACAGGGGCGTTCACCACGCCGTGGACCGCCACAGCCGCACCGGAGCAAACATAGATGCTACAAAGGATCATAGAGAAGGTAACTGAGCGCCTAGCCGCCTTTGACGAGGCAAGGGACAGGGCCTACCCGAAGGCTCGGAAGGCGAGGACCCTCAGCAAGAAGGCGATCCTCGTGCTGCATAAAGGCGAACCCGGAGAAGCCAAGCGGCTCGTGTCCGAGGCGGCTGGCCTGCTAGCCGAGGCTCGGGGCGTCGGAGAGGCGTTCCCGGGTATCCGGAGCAGCGAAACCCTGTCGGCGGCGAGGCAGGAATACGTTGAGGCAGCCATACTCTTTTCGCTTGTAGCCGAGGAAAGGTATCCAGCCCCAGAGGAGCTTGGGGTAGACGAGACCGACTACGTGCTGGGGCTCGCGGATGTGCCCGGCGAGCTCAGGCGGCAGGCGCTGGACAGACTCAGGGAGGGCGACCTGGAGGCGGCGGAGAGATTCCTCGAAGCCATGGAGGAGATATATCTCTGCCTCATCGAGGCCGAGGAGGCTAGCATGATGCTCAGGGGGATGCGCCGGAAGCTGGACATAGCACGCGGCGTCATAGAGCGTACAAGAGCCGAGGTCACGGCGGAGGCCGGGAGACGCAGGCTCTCCCACGAGCTGGGATCAATCAGGGACAGGTTGGAGTCTTAGCCTGCGCCCCGGCTCGGCGATCTCGTTGTAGGTGTCGAAGAAGTATCTGGGCCCTCTCCATATGGTCTCGATGAGGGCTTCGCGGCCCCTCTCGGCGTCGATTACCCTGCACATCTCTGCTCCGGCGACGTAGAAGGCTCTGCCTATGACGCCGACGTCCCATGAGAGCCTCTGCAGCTCGTCGTCTGGGACGGAGCCGACCTTGGAGATTATGTCACTGGTCTGTCGGAAGCACTGGTCGACGACGGCGGGGTCGTCCATCATCTTGAAGTCCTTGTCGTCCGGGGCCGGGAAGATGTGCTGGGCGTTGTAGGCCACGTACGTGGCTACGCCCTCACTCTGGACGTTGGACAGCACGTTCGTCAGGGGCTCGTCGGGCGGCTCGGAGCCGTGTTTCTTGTGTATGTTTGAGATTCCGACGTGGTACAGCTCGTGGACGAGGGTGTTGAGAATGTTGTCCGGGTTGTTGTTCCAGTAGGTAGCCGCCACATTGAACACTATCTCCCCCATGGCGAAGGCCCTCGGCGGGATGAACGCCGTGAAGTAGACGCCTATGTCCAGGCCGACGTCGTCGGGGAGGTACCCGCATAGATACGGGACCGCCTTCTCCAAGAAGACGTTTCTTCCCTCGACTATCTTGCGTGTGTTCCGTGTGAATACATGTCTCTCCCTCTCTTCAACGCTGAGCCTCATCCACTCCGTGATCCTGTCACGCCACTCTCCGTAGTCTATCTCGTAGTTCACGGCCTCCACCCAGTCTCTGGTGTACTTCTGCGCCGGGTACTCCGTCCAGAACTCTTCCTGGTTGTCTAACACCCACAGCGGCTCGTATACTATTTTCTCGAGGGAGTCGGTGTTGAAGACGATCTCCGAGTCTAGGCATCCACTCAACATGTTCACCTTATGATGTGACTCGTCACGATCCGCTCATTTAAAGGTGAGTAACAATTTGTGACTGCCCCGCCGAACGAGGGTGGGGGCCTCACTTGTGCCGCTTGATGTTGTTGGCTTTTCGCTGCGCTCTCCGGTAAGCGAACTTGCGGGTGGTGTTTATCTTACTCCGGTGATAGCGGTATCGTCGACCCTCCTCGTCGCTGAGGGCGTCGTAGAACTGGGGGTACGTGATCTCGTTTCGATAAAGCTTGGTTATGGCTTCGTTCAGCATCTCCCTGTCCTCGGGGGTGGCCTCGGCGAAGGCCTTCTCATAAGACTGGTAGGCCACGTTGAACTTGAAATCGGTGTTATCGAAACTAAGCTTCTCTGGCTCTTCGCTGCTCATACGTCTACAGTCCAGTGAGAAATGTATACATGCACCAGATTTATAGGTTCCCCGTTCCGGCGGTGATGAAATGCTTAAATCGTTCCTGACCGTGTATTGATGCGGATACCGAGGAGCCTCTTGGGGCTTTAGAGTATACCTACAGAGTAGGAGTGAAAGAGTTGAGCAGCAGGAGAAGATACAACAGAGGCCCCCGCGAGATGCACAAGGCGATCTGCAGCGACTGCGGAAAGGAGTGCGAAGTCCCGTTCAAGCCCACAGAGGGCAGGCCAGTCTACTGCCAAGAGTGCTACCAGAAGCACAGGCCGCCGCGCCGCAGGTACTAAGACGTGAACAGCACGGCTATTCATAACATATTTTATATTATACCCATTCTATGCATTCACCGCTAGACAGGAAGAATGAGATCATTGTGTACCTTAGCTTGAGACAGGTCTCAAACTCGGCAGGTCTAGCGGAGCTTATGGAGGAAAAGCCATGGTAGAGCACCCCATACAGATCTACGACACCATGACCCGGCGGAAGAAGCCTTTCAAGCCGCTTAACCCACCCGCGGTTACCATGTACGTCTGTGGCCCCACCGTCTACGGCGAGCCCCACATAGGGAACCTGAGGACGTTCACCCTCGGCGACCTAATAAGGCGTTGGCTGGAGTACAGGGGATACTGGGTCAAGTACGTGATGAACATCACGGACATCGAGGACAAGACCATCAGGGACAGCGGCGCAGCCGGCAAGACCCTGAAGGAGTTCACGGACTACTACACCGAGGTCTTCTTCCGGGGCCTGGACCTGCTGAGCATCAAACGTGCGACCGCCCACCCGAGGGCCACGGTGTACGTGCCCCAGATGATCGAGTTCATTGAGACGTTGATGGGGATGGGCGCCGCGTACGATGCCGAGGACGGCGTCTACTTCGACATCGACAAGTTCCCCCGGTACGGGGAGCTCAGCGGCGTCGACCTGGGCAAGGTCGAGCGCACCGAGAGGGTGGCGACGGATGAATACGACAAGGAGGACGCCCAGGACTTCGCCCTATGGAAGAAGTCGACGCCGGAGGAGCTTGAGCGGGGCATCTACTTCGAGTCGCCTTGGGGTAGGGGCCGCCCCGGCTGGCACATAGAGTGCAGCGTCATGAGCAAGGAGCTCCTCGGCGACACAGTGGACATCCACGCGGGTGGCGAGGACCTTGCGTTCCCGCACCACGAGAACGAGGTGGCCCAGAGCGAGACCGTCACCGGAAAACGGTTCGTGAGGTTCTGGCTTCACATGAGGTTCCTCGTGATCGGGGGAGGCAAGATGAGCAAGAGCCTCGGCAACTACGTGTCCTTCGACGAAATACTGGAGAAGCATACGCCGGACGCGCTGCGGTACTTCTACATCTCGACCCACTACAGGCGGCCGCTTAACTTCACGTGGGGCAACATGGAGAACGCCCAGAACACTGTGAACCGCCTCGGGAACACGCTGGACCTCATCGAGAACGCCATGAAGGGGCCAGACGACAACCTGGACTACGGGAAGCGGGAGGAGAAGCTGCTGAACACGGCCAGAACAGCTAGGCAGAAGTTCATCGAGGCCATGGACGACGACTTCGACACCCCGGTGGCCCTCGGGCACCTCCACGCCGTGAACGGCGCAATAAACGAGTACCTCACGGCGCCAGCCAACAAGGGGGTGCTCAGGGAGGCAGCCGACGCCTACAGCGAGCTCCTGGGCGCATTAGGGCTCTTCGAGAAGCGCAGAGCCGGCGGCGACGAGGTAACGGAGCGGCTCATCACCTTGATCACCGACCTTCGGGAGGAGCAGAGGAAGGAGAAGAACTACGCGTTCGCCGACCTAATCAGGGACAGGCTCGACGACGCTGGCGTAGAGCTGCAGGACACCGCCGACGGCACAACCTGGAAACTGAAAAACTAGATCTATTCAGGCAGCCTGCGGGCCTCCCCCACTCATTAGACCCCAGATTTCGATTAACTGTTTTTTCCGTCGTTGATGATAGCGGTTACTGTACGAGTTCGTAAATATTACTTTTTATACCTTACCGGTAAACCGTCGCAAATACTTTAAGATGAAACGTGAAACTTACAATCACACGAAGGTGAAGTAATGTCAAACGTAAACACACAGACCATAGCCATAGCGGTCATCGCTTTGCTCATCGGAGCAGGCGTGGGGTATATGTTGAAGCCGGGAGCACCGGCCGGAGAAATGGTCCCAAAGGAAGACTATGATGCGCTGGCGGCCGAGCTGGCCGCCGCGGAGGCTGAGCTCGCTGAGCTGAGCCGGCCACCCAAGGTGGGGCTCGTCCTGGCGACGGGCGGCCTCGGCGACAAGTCCTTCAACGACATCAGCTACGCGGGCTGCGTCAGAGCCCAGGAGGAGCTTGGCGTCGAGTTCGACTACGTGGAGCCCACGGCCATCGCGGAGTACGAGGGATACCAGCGTGACTTCGCCATGAGCGGCGAGTACATGCTCATCATATGCATCGGGTTCGACCAGGCCGACGCCTTGGCGACTGTCGCGGCGGAGTACCCAGACCAGAACTTCGCCATAGTAGACATGGTGGTCGAAGCCCCCAACGTGGCTAGCCTGACTTTCGCGGCCAACGAGGGCAGCTTCCTGCTCGGCGTCGTGGCTGGCATGAACACTGAAACTGGGAAGGTGGGCTTCGTCGGAGGCATGGACATCCCCCTCATCAGGGACTTCTTCGAAGGATACGAGGCCGGCGTCATCTGGGCGAACCCGGATGCCGAGGTTCTCGAGCCGGTGTTCGTCGGTGATTGGGGCGACCTAACCAAAGGCAAGGAGCTGGCGACCAGCTTAATCGAGGCCGGCGCAGACGGCATCTTCGCGGCGGCCGGAGGCAGCGGCTTGGGGGCGCTAGAGGCGTGCGACGAGCTTGACGTGACAGGGTACGGCGTAGACGCGTGTCAGTGCTACCTCAACGACAACATGCTGGCGTCGATGACCAAGCGCGTGGACAACGCCGTCTACGAGATGATCCTCGACGCGCGGGTGGACATGTTCCAGCCCGGCTTCTACGGAGGTGGCCTAGCGGACGGATGGGTAGGGATGTGCCGCTTGGCTGACGAGGAGGCGCTCTGGGAGGAGACCTTCGACTTCGAGCACCCCCCGATATCCAAGGACATCCTAGACAAGGTCGTCGAGGCCAAGAACCTGATCATCGCCGGGGAAATCGTGGTGCCTACGGGATACGACTAAGGGAAACCCTTTAACCCCTATCATCTCACCTTTTTTTCGTTCCAAATGACCACGGCCATCCAGATGGTGGGCATAACCAAGACCTTTCCCGGCGTGACGGCCAACGACCGCGTCGACTTCTCCGTAGACAGAGCCGAGATCCATGGGCTGCTGGGGGAGAACGGGGCCGGTAAGACGGTTCTCATGAGCATACTCTACGGCCTCTACACGGCGGATAGCGGGGAGATCCTGGTGAACGGGGAAAAAGCTGAGATAGATGGGCCCTCGGACGCCATGAGCCTCGGCATAGGGATGGTTCACCAGCACTTCATGCTTGTTCCCAGCCTCACCGTGGTGGAGAACGTGATCCTTGGGATGGAGCCCACCGTCAACGGTGTGACGCTGGACAGGGAGAGGATGCTCAGAGACGTGGCCGAGTCATGCCGGAGGTACAAGCTGGACGTCGACGTAGAGGCGCCGATATACCAGCTGCCGGTGGGGGTGCAGCAGAGGGTGGAGATACTGAAGGCCCTCTACAGGGGCGCGGACGTCCTGATACTGGACGAGCCGACGTCCGTCCTCACCCCCGGGGAGACCAAGGAGCTGTTCAACGCGGTCAGGGAGCTCAAGGCTGACGGCAAGACCGTAATCTTCATCAGCCACAAGCTGAGGGAGGTCCTCTCCATCTGCGACAGGATCACTGTGCTGAAGAGGGGGAAAGTAGTGGGCACGGTTCTGGCCTCGGATACTAGCGAGGGGCAGCTTGCGGAGATGATGGTGGGCCGAGAGATCGTTCACGAGTTCACAAAGGTGGCCGAGTGTGGGCTGGAGCCCGTGCTCAGGCTTCAGGGCTTAGAGTGCCTGAGCGACCGCGGGATACCGGCGTTACGCGGACTAGACCTCGATCTATGCGGCACCGAGATCCTCGGGGTGGCGGGGGTGGAGGGAAACGGGCAGACCGAGCTCGTGGAGGCGGTGATGGGGCTGAGGGAGTTGACAGGGGGCGCCGTCAAACTCGACGGCATGGACATCACGGACACGCCGCCCAGGGCGAGGATACGGATGGGGGTCAGCCACATCCCCGAGGACAGGTACAAACGCGCCATAGTCCCCGACTTCAGCGTCCTTGAGAACCTTGTGCTCGGCAGCCAGAGGGACAGGTTCACGAGGAACGGGATCAGCATGGACTTCGCAGAGGCTTCACGGTTCACGGAGGAGGTCATCGAGGACTACCGGATAGCCACCCCCGGCCCCAAGACGCTGATAAGGTATCTGTCTGGGGGCAACCAGCAGCGCGTCGTCGTCGCGAGGGAGTTCAGCAGGGAGCCGAAGATAGTGGTCGCCGCGCAGCCTACGAGGGGGCTTGACGTGGGTGCGACGGAGTATGTGCGCCTTAAACTGGTGGAGATGAGGGACCGGGGGGCCGGCGTGCTGCTCATCTCCGCGGACCTCGACGAGATATGGGCGCTCAGCGACAGGGTGGCGGTGATATACGAGGGGAGGATCGTCGCGGTCAAGAACTTGGACGAGACGGATCAGCAGGAGATAGGGCTGCTCATGGCGGGTGGCGGCAATGGGTGAGCGTGTGGCGCGGGCCCTCCGGCGTGTTTTCGGTGGGGACGGCGTCGGCGGGCTGATGATCCAGGTGGCCGCGATACTAATCGCGTTCATTGTAGGCGCCGCCGTGCTCGCCGTGACGGGGTACAGCCCGCTAGAGGCCTACGTCTCTATGGCGTCGGGTGCCTTCGGGAGCAGCTACGGCGTGGGCCAGACGCTGACGCAGGCCACGCCAATCGTCTTCACGAGCATCGCCTTCCTCATCGGGCTCAAGGCTGGGCTGTTCAACATAGGCATCGAGGGGCAGTTCCTCATGGGGGCCATGGGGGCGACTCTTGCAGGCATCTACTTTGGCGGTCTACCCTGGGTGGTCCACGTGCCTTTGACTATCTTGGTCGGCATGATGACTGGGGCTCTATGGGCGTTGATACCGGCGTTGCTGAAGTCCCGTTTCGACGCCCACGAGGTCATCACCACCATGATGCTTAGCTACGTGGCCACGCACTTCACGAGCTACCTGGTGAACTACCCGTTCAAGGCGCCCGGCTGGGTGGCCCAGTCGGTGAAGATCAGAGGCTCGGCCGAGCTTCCGCGGATACTGCCGCCCACCCAGCTCAGCGCAGCCATATTCGTGGCTGTGATCGTCACCGCGGCGAGCACGTACTTCCTCCAGAAGACCATAATCGGCTACGAGCTCCGCGCCACGGGGCTCAACCCATCGGCCGCCGAGAACGCGGGAATAAGCATCGAGGGAAGCATACTCGTCTCCATGGCGCTGAGCGGCGCAGTGGCCGGGCTCGGCGGCGCATGTGAAGTAATGGGCATCCACCGCAGGTTCATACAGGGCTTCAGCCCCGGCTACGGCTGGGACGGCCTCGCCGTGGCCCTCGTGGGGGGGCTCAACCCCGTGGGAAGCTTCTTCGCCTCGGTGTTGTTCGGGGCCCTCCGCAGCGGCGGGATGATAATGACCCGCGCCACAGGTGTGCCTCTCGACATAGTCAAGATTCTCCAGGCGCTGGTCATCATGTTCGTTGCGGCGCCCATGCTCATCAGGGCTCTGCTCGGGAGGGAGCGGTGATGGTGGAGCTCATAGAAGTGGTAAACACCGGGCTGTTCGCGGCGGCCATCCGTATGGCGACGCCCATCGCGTACGCGGCGCTAGGCGGGATGTTCAGCGAGCGCGTCGGCGTCATGAACATCGGGCTGGAGGGCATCATGCTGACGAGCGCCTTCAGCGGTGTGGCGGCCAGCTACTACACGGGAAGCGCCTGGCTTGGCGTCGCCGCCGCGGTGCTGGTGGGAGGACTCCTCGGGTTGTTCCACGCGGTGCTCACGGTCAAGTACGCCGGGGACCAGGTCGTGAGCGGCACCGGGTTAAACATCCTGGCTGCCGGGTTCACGGCCTACATGAGCCAGGTCATCTGGGGGACCCGGGGCTCCTCCGAGGCCGTCAACAGCATACCGGACCTGACCATCCCAGTGCTCAAACAGGTGCCGGTGCTGGGGGACGTTCTCGGCACCCACTCACCCCTAGTCTACCTTATGCCCGTGATAACCGCCGCCAGCTACGCGGTGCTCTTCAAGACGCCGCTGGGCCTCAGGATAAGGGCCGTAGGCGAGCACCCCACGGCGGCGGAGACGGCCGGCGTCGACGTCTACAGGATCAAGTACATGTGCGTCATATTCAGCGGGATGCTTGCTGGCCTCGGCGGCGCCTTCCTCAGCCTTAGTCACCTGAACGTGTTCAACAAGGGCATGACGGGGGGACGCGGCTTCATAGCCTTGGCCGCCATGATCTTCGGCAAGTGGATGCCTTTCAGCGTGTTCGGGGCGAGCCTCCTCTTCGGGTTCGCGGACGCGTTGCAGATGAGGCTGCAGAGCCTGGGGATACTGCCGCCCCAGATCATACTGGCCACACCCTACGTGCTCACGGTGGCTATCCTGGCGGGCGTCGTCGGCAAGGCTAGGCCGCCCAGCGACTACAAGCCCTACGAGAGGGAGTAGCTACCCCTCTTCCAGCAGCTGGACGGCTCGGACGGCGACCCTTATCTCGTCGTCGATGCTCCTCTGGACGGCTTCCGCGAGCTCGCCGGTTTTCTCCCCGGGCTCGAACTCGCCTTTCCCGGTGCCCTTGAATATGTTGCCGTCGACGGTGCAGATGGCCCCCGCAAGTTTGCCGCGGACGCCCGCCAGTGTGAACATGAGGCTGGCCTCCATCTCGATGCTGAGCACGTTAGCGTCCCCGAACATCCTGAGGACCTCGTCGTTTCCGCCGTAGAAAGCGTCCGTGCTGATGATTATCCCGTGGTGCACCTCCACGCCCAGCTCGTCGGCCGCCTCGAGGAGGGCGTTCACCACCTCGACGCTTGCCACCGCCGGGTACTCGACCGGCACATATTTCTTGCTGGTGCCCTCCCACCGTACAGCCCCCGTCGCCACTACGATGTCGCCGCTGTCCAGGTGCGGCACCAGGGCGCCCGTGGTCCCTACCCTTATGAATGTGTCCGCCCCGACGTTCATGAGTTCCTCCATGGCGATGGCCGTCGACGGGCAGCCGATGCCGCCGCTGCAGGCGCTAACATCCACGCCTTTTGTCTCCCCGGTGTAGGTCACGTATCCCCGGTAGTCAGCCACCTTCTCGGCTCGGTCCCAGTGGCCGGCGATCCTCTTCACCCGGGCCGGGTCGCCGCTCATCAAGACGTACCTGGCGACGTCGCCTACTCCGCACATTATGTGGGGCTGAATCCGCTTCATAGACAAGACTCCGTCGTACAGGGTATAAGCTTGGCTACGGGGGGCTGGGTTTAAAGGTGAGCGTGGCTTCCCATAGGCTGAAACCACTTGAAGGCCGCCGAAGATATACACCGGCTCACGGTGCCCATGGAGAGGAACCCGCTGGGGAAGACGTACAGCTACCTCTTCACCGGGTCCAAGGCCCTCATAGACACCGGGGTCCCGACGGACGGCGCCTACCAGGGGCTCACGAGCGAGCTTAAGCGATTTGGCATGAGGCCCCGGGACGTGGAGAGGGTAATCTTGACACATCTCCACAACGACCACATCGGCCTAGCTGGAACGCTTCAGGAGTACGGAGCCGAGATAGTCGCAAGCCAGGCGGCAGCCGAGAAACAGGAGGCGGTTAGGAGGCAGCAGGAGAACTTCTTCGAGCTAACCGTCGACGAGACCAGGCTCTTCGGCGGCGAGGAGTACCTCCAGTACCTCCGGCGCTACAGGTGGGCTTTCAGGGACTTCCCCGAGCCCCTCAGGATCGATAGAACGCTTCGCGACGGCGAGACCATCAGGCTCAACGGGAAAGAGATGGCCGTGATCTGGACGCCGGGACACGCCTACGAGCACATCGTCGTCCACGACCCCGTCGACAGGCTGCTGTTCAGCGGCGACCACGTCCTGCCCAAGATAACTAGCCACGTCGCCCTACACAGCTACGAGGACAGGGACCCGCTGGACGACTACCTGAAGAGCCTCGACAAGGTCAAGGACCTGGACGTCGACACGGTTTACCCAGCCCACGAGTGGGAGTTCAGCAACCTGGCCGACCGCGTGGAACAGCTCAAGGTACACCACAGAAACAGGCTCCGGGAGATGAAGGACACGCTGCAAGGCGGCCCACGGACCGTCTACGACGTCGGAAGCAGGGTTCGCTGGGAGAGCCGGCCGTGGCCTGAGATGAGGTTCTGGACCAAGCGCATGGCGGCCTCAGAGACCTACGCCCACCTGGTCTACCTGCGAAACAAGGGGGAGGTCGCTGAAACCATGAGAGACGGAATACTGTATTATGGCTCGGCTTGAGGGTTGGTGCCCCCTTCCCTCCCCAGGAAGGGGGCAAATGGGGGATATATTTGGGGAGAGTGATCTACCGCCAGACCTTGATGCCGCGCTCGTGTAGGTACTGCGCCGCCAGGTCCGCGATGTCGGGGCTCTTGAAGGGAATCTTGAGCTCCTTTACGTGGATCATTATCTCTGTGTACTTGACCTCCAGGGGCGTCTCCTTCTCCTGGAACTCGTCGAGTATGGTCTGGGCGACCTCCTCGGCGACCCTGAACTTGGGGCTCAGCATCCTGTAGTGGTGCTTCAGGGCGGTCCCGACTTCGTTGGGGGTCGCGGACTCTATGGCCCAGACCGTGGGCCTTGGGCCGCCTTTGCTTCGCTTAACCTTGCTGACCTTGAGCGCGGGGACCACAACCTTCATCGCCCTGAGCCGTTTCAGGGCGCGGTAGACGGTCGCCTCGGGCATGTTGAGCTCGCACTGGAGCACCCACGCCGTGGCTGCGCCGTGTAGGCAGAAGTACAGGAACGTCTCGCTAACGGCCTTGCTGCTGAATATCTTTTCGCTGAAGTTCATGAGCTCCTGAATGTTCTTCAGGGTGGTCGCGACGTCGTTCTTCTCGTTTAAAAGCAATAATTTCCGGAAAACTTCTACGTATTTGGTGAACTTATGCTCGCTGACACCGGCTTTTCTCACCGATCTCTTTTTATTTGCGGAGCGACTTCTATCTAGGGCTACCGTATTCGACACTTGAATCTAACTCCGGGCCTCACAAGTGAGGCAAAATGTTTACAGCATCGATATGCTTATAAGTATACTTGTTAACAAGTAAACAAGTAAACAAGTAAACTGGTGGTACAGTAAACATGCCTCGTAAAACCGTCGCCATACGCGGCCTGGACACAGAGCTCTACACCGAGGTCTTCTCCATGGCCAAGAAAGACGGTAAACGCGTGGCAGACGTCGTCAACAAAGCCCTCGAGGAATGGATCAACAACGAGACCGATGAAGACCCCGCCGGATTCGATGGCGCACTATCTAACTCCGGAGCAGAATTTATTTTAGCCATCGACGATGAAGGCGAAGTTAGCCTTTCAAAAGAGGACATAAAGGAAATAGCCAAGGAAATGGGTCCATTCGCCATAGAGAGCACTGGAAGCCTGCATTTCGAGAAAGACATCGACAAGAATGCCTTAAACAGCATCACTAAGATTTCTGTGCGGTCGGGCACCGTAAAGGTGCCCAGAAAGGCCTACGCCCAATTCCTAATAAAGTGCAAGATACAAGGAAAGCTCGACAAGTATTGAGCCCCGTTTACACGGTAGCAGG
>CAYFYM010000197.1:0-4971 GCA_964347405.1 uncultured Candidatus Bathyarchaeia archaeon
GTGGCGCCGGGTATCTCTTCCAGCGTTTCGATTGCCTCAAGCTCGCCTTGGTTCATGTAGGTCGTTATGGCGTCGCGTAGCCTCCTGCGCTCTCCCTCTGGTTTGCCCTGCCTCTCCCACTCACGTTCTGCGTGCTCCATTATCACCACCGTTGTCTGGTCTGTGGTGCTGAGGGTCCCCGGGGGGTGCCCGTTACTCTCCAGCAGCTCTATCATGTTTTTCTTCATCTTGGGGAAGTCTACGTGGCTCTGGACGAGGGTGCCGTCGAGGTCGAAAACTACGCCTTTTAGCTTCATCGGGACACCGGGTTCTGGTTGAATTTGCGCAACGGGTTATTATTGTTTGCCCAACAGTCTATATCCCCTTACGTTGTATTCTTTCTCGTATTGGTGGTTTCCTGCGCCGACTGCGTCCACGCCGTGGAATTAACGAGGGAGGTTAGGCTGAGGCTTGGGCAAGAGAACAAGGAGATAATAAACGCGTTGGAGAGACGCGGCTTCAGCCTTGATGAGTTCTGTTACTGTGAGAAGCTAGGCTACATCGAGTCGGTGATTATGAGGCGGGAGTGCGAAGAGTGGACCCCTGGGTGACCCCGGAAGACCGCCCAACGCGGCGTTGGATGTTTTAAATCCCTCTTTCGGCTTCATATGTGCTGAGCGATATGGCTGATATTCTCGTCAAAGGCGGGATCGTGGTCACCATGGACACGGATCGAAGGATACTGCCCGTTGGCGACGTTCACGTTGTGGACGACAGGATAGCGGAGATCGGGGAAGGTCTCAGCGTAAGAGACCCGGAGTACGTGTTGGATGCAGGGCGCCACTTGGTGATGCCCGGCTTCGTAAACGCCCACAGCCATCTTCAACAGTATTTCCGCGGCGTCTACGAGCTGATGGGTGACTTCTTCGAGACCAACCTCCCGCTGGAGGGCTATAGGCGTCCGGAGCAGATGGAGACGCTTGGGCTCGCCAGCTGCGCCGAGTTCATCGTTGGCGGCTGCACGACTAGCATGGTGGTGTATACATACTCAGACGGCTACGCCCGGGCGGTCGCCAAGGCGGGTAATAGGTGCCACTTGGCGGGGGACATAGAACACGTGGACCTTGAGCGGCTGAAGCACGGCGAGTTCCTGTATCTGCCGGAGAAGAGGGACGCGGCGGTAAGGAGGGCGAAGGACCTGTACCACGACTGGCACGGCGGGGCGGAGGGCAGGATAACGACGTTGATGTGCCCTAAGGCGCCGGACATGGCGATGCCCGACGTCTACCTGGAGTGCAAGGAGTTCGCCGAGGAGCGCGGCCTCCGGTTGACGACTCACCTGAGCCAGAGCCAGCGAGAGTACAGGCAGGTCCAGAGGCTGTTCGGCAAGACGCCGCCCCAGCACCTATACGACCTTGGGGTGATGGACGAGAAGCTGAGCGGCGCCCACCTGACGTACGGCACGGCGAAGGACTTCCAGCTTATAAAGGAGACGGGGATGGCCATACTTCACTGCCACAGCGTGGAGTCTCCTCTCGTAGACTGGCTCGACATGGGCATACCTGTAGGCCTCGGCACCGACGACTATCACCACGACATGCTGGACCTCGTTCGTGAGCAGAGGACGGGGGTCATGAACAGGGCAGGCAAGACCGGCGGCTACCATGGGATGATCAACAGCAGCCGACGCACCGCGCGGCCCAGCTTCTACGAGATGCTAGAGCTCGCCACCATAGGAGGCGCCAGGGCCCTCGGCATGGACGAGGAGATCGGCAGCCTGGAGGTGGGTAAGAAGGCGGACATGATAACCTTCGACATGATGAACCCGTATCTCACGCCGACGAGGGACCCAGTGACCAGCGTCTACCTATATGGGACGCCCGGGGACATAGACAACGTGATATGCGACGGCAGGTTCCTAAAACGGGATGGAGCGCTCACGACCATCGACGCGGGCGACGCGCTTCTCAAGGCCCAGCTGACCTGCGACCAGATAATAGACAGGTTCTTCGAGGAACACCCTGACCAGAAGAAGATATGGGAGGAGAAATCCAAACACTGAGCCCTCCATCAACGATTATGCAGAATATAGACCGTTATTGAGGTAGGTTTAAAGCGTGCATCTTTGATATTATTCGCCGTCGTGAAAGTGATGGGTATAGCACTCTAGTTTTTCTGAAACCCCTTACGGCTCCCAGTTTGTAAACCCTATGAAGCATCGAGAAGTGAAGCAGATGACCCAGACCATCCATAAGATACGATCCGCTGTAACCGGAAACCTCGGCGTTATGATAGTCACGACCGGACTCTGGACCGTTGCGGGTAACCTAACCACGCCGTTCTTCGCCCTCTACGTGCTCGAGCTTGGAGGAAGCTACGTGAACATCGGCGAGATCTATGCCTTGGGCGCCGTGATCAAGGTGATCCCCGGGTTCCTAGGCGGGTATCTCGCGGACAAGATGGGGCGAAGAAAGATCGTCTACACCATGACCTACCTGCTGGCCAGCCTGGCGCTGATCAGGGCCTTCGCGCCGAGCTACAGGTGGCTCGTACTGGCGGCCGTGCTTGAAGCCGTCTTCATGGGGTTCCGGCAGCCGTCGATGTCGTCCATCATAGGGGACTCCACCGACCCGGAGAACAGGGCCATGGGCTACGCTCTGTTCACCGTCGGCCCGCAGCTAGTCGGCATATTTTCGCCTTCGATTATCGGCGTGTTGATGGACACGCATGGAGTCAGAACCGCGATGATGTGGGGATACGTCGCGGTGTTCGCTTTGGGAAGCACAGCCGCCTTCGTGAGACAGCGGTTCCTGAAGGAGACGTTGACGGTGAGCGAGCCTGTCACGTTATCAGCAGGCTCCCTTGGCGACATGGTCGAGAACTTCAGGGACACCGTGAATAGCCTCAGCAGGCCGTTCAAAGCCTTCCTGTTGGCCGACTTCATCTTCACCTTGGCGCTGGGGCTCGGCGACCCATACTACGTCACCTACGCGACGGAGGGGGTGGAGCTGTCCGCTTCTCAGTGGGGGTTCATAACTAGTTTGGTTCTGTTGGCTCACTGCGCCACCCTCCTACTGGTCGCGGGGCCTTCGGACGAGGTTGGGAGGGTGAAGTTCGTGCTGGCCTCCATGATATCGTGGCCTGTTACTTATCTCCTCTACACATATACCGACGGCTTCCTAGCTGTGTTGGTGGTCAGGGTGGCGATAACGCTCTCGGCAGCTGTGGGCCAGCCCGCGTGGAGCGCGTTGTTCGTGGATTTCTGCCCAAGGGAGCACCGTGGACGGTTCAACGCGTTGACCACGGTGATATGGTCGATGCTGTACGGCGGCGGCAACTACCTCGGAGGCGTACTCGTACAGAGCAAGGGGGTAGGCGCGCCGTTTCGGGTTGCGGCTGCATTCATGGCCGTCGGCGCGGTCATCGCCGTATTCACGCTGAGCGAGCCGGAGAAGAGAGAGGAGTAACAAAAACAGGAAGCATATTATTCAGTGGTTCCAGACGGATAACCATGACCCTTTTCGAGAAGTGGAACCAGGAGGAACGGAATGAGATCGTCGAGAGCCTCGGCGAGCAGCTTGAGATCGAGGGAAGGCTCGTCGGCCTCTACGAGGACTACGTGAGAGGAACCGAGAACAAGGCGCTGAAACGCGTCATGCAGATGTTCAGGCTGGACAGCCAGCGCCACATAAACATACTGCAGGCGGTCATCGAGGTCGTCGAGGGAGGGGACGTCCTAATCGAGGACAAGGAGGAGCTCCACGAGAGCCTGAAGAAGCACCTTGAGCTGGAGGCGGAGGCCGTCAAGAAGGCGAACAAGGTTCTGAACAAACAACTCATCAACGAGAACCAGGGGCTCAGGATGCTTCTGGAGATGTGGCGCGACGACGAGAAGCGGCACCACAAGGCGCTGCAGGAGCTGACGAAGAAGACCTACTATCACATCAGCGCCACCGACATGGTCGCCATATTCAAAGGAGAGGAGTTCCTGGAAGAGCGATACCTCAGGTCGAAACAATTCAAGGAGAAAATGTCCCAAACAGAGTAAACGATAGTATTAAACACCTAGAACCCCCTCTATTCAGCTTGAAACTAGATGAGCTTCAAGGACAGGTTCCAGGGAAGGGACTACCTTACCCTGATGGACTGGAAGAAGGAAGAGATAAAGTACATCCTCGACGTCAGCGCCGACTTCAAACGCATGCGGATGATGAAGCAGCCCCACGAGCATCTCAGGGGCCGCACCATAGCCATGGTGTTCGAGAAGCACAGCACCCGCACCAGGTTCAGCTTCCAGGCCGCCATCGCCCACCTGGGGATGCAGAGCTTCTACAGCACCCCCCAGACCATGCAGCTGGCCCGCGGCGAGCCCATCAAAGACACAGCGCGCATACTGGACAGGTACTGCGACGGCCTCGTCATCAGGACCTACGGTCAGGACGTGGTGGATGAGTACGCGGATTACATGGCCAGCCCCGTCATCAACGCGCTCACCGACCTGACCCACCCGTGCCAGGGCCTCGCCGACATGCTAACCATCCAGGAGCGCAAAGGCGGGCTCGAGGGAGTCAAGCTGGCCTACGTGGGGGACCCGTGGAACGTATGCCAGAGCCTCATGGTTGGCAGCAGCATCATGAGCATGGACTGCTACGTGGCGGTGCCCAAGGGCTGGGCGCCCAACGAGATGATCACCAAGTTCGCCGAGAAGCACGCCGCCGACGGCGGCAGCCAGATGGTTGTCACAGACGACCTGGAGGAGGCATTCAGCGGAGCCGACGTGGTCTACGCCAACACTTTCCATAGCATGGGCCACAAGGACATTGAGGAGCGGAAGAAGGCTTTCGCCAAGTACCAGGTCAACGACGAGACGTTTAGGCTGGCCAAGAAGGACGCCATATTCATGCACTGCCTCCCCGGGTACCGCGGCGAGGAGATGACCGACAGCGTCATAGAGGGCCCCCAGAGCGCGGTCTTCGACCAGGGCGAGAACAG
>CAYFYM010000198.1:0-6706 GCA_964347405.1 uncultured Candidatus Bathyarchaeia archaeon
CAGGAGGGAGGACCTGACGGTCGCCGCGGCGACCGTCAGGTCCTCCCTCCTGGGCGCCTTGGACAGCGGCCCCCTCACGTCCACGTTGAACTCCTCGTCCACGCCGGACAGCTCGGCCCACCTACGGGCGGCCGCGTCCCCCGCCACCCTCGACACCGTCTCGTGCCTCGCCTCCGCAAGCGACCTGCTCCTGAACTCCTTGTCCACAAGCGTCCCATCCAGGTCGAACAAGACAAGCCTGCACTCGACCCATGTCTCGCCTACCAGTATGCCGGGCACTTCAACACCTCCACCGTTAAACCGCTACACCCTCTCTTAAACTTACGAGACAGAGTCTTACGTTTATATCTAAAAAGTTGGAGCGTACGATTTCCATTTCTTAAATACGTGAATAAATAATATATTTTTAGCTTGAATAAAACTAGCACATTCAGCATCGTTTTACTCGCAGGCATACTCGTTGGATTCCTTTTAGGGGTTAATCTCACCACACGAGACAACGATGCAAAGCCTGAAACAATGACCATGGGGAAGCATCCGCTTCAAAACGAGACCATACAGATCGGATACATAGCATCCTCCAACGACGCGATGTGGTTCACCGTTCCATTGGTTGAGGAAATCATTTTACCTGACATCAACGAGTTCAGCCAGAAACTAGGCTACAACGTTCGATTCGAGGCGATGATAGACTCGGCTGACGACCAGGTAGCAATACACCTTGAAAAAGTGCAGAGCTTCAAGACACTGGGCCAAGACATTTTTCGAGGAGGCCCCTGGTCAAGCATGGCCCACGCCGCGTTAAGCTACGTCAACGACAACGACATGCTGATGATCAGCCCAAGCAGCACCTCCCCCCTTCTGGCCATTCCAGACGACAGACTCTACAGGCTGTGCCCAACAGACTTCGTACAGGCACCGGTCCTCGCAGAGATGTGGGATAGCTGGGGCGCCGACGCGATCATAATTTTTCAGCGAGGAGATAGCTGGGGTGACGGCATCTATAATCTACTGGAAAAGGAGTTGAATGATCGGGGGATCATCATATTAAAGAGGATAAGGTTTGCCCCGGAGGTAATGGAGTATAGCACATATCTACAGTTAATGGACGAAAAACTAGGAGAAGCCATAGAAGAATACGGCGCTGAACGAGTCGGAGTTCAGGTGTTAACCTTCAGCGAAGAGGTAATCCTCGTTACACAGACACCAGACTACCCGAACACGAGGGAGGTCATATGGATGGGAGCCGAGGGTTCAGGCCGAAACCAGATGACGATAGATGCTTGCGAGGGGCTGCAAGTAAAACTACGTATGTTCAGCCCCCTCATGGTGCCTGTCCAGTCCTGGAAATGGAGAAGCCTCGAAGACCGGTTTAAAGGACTCACAGCTCTACCGGCTGACTTCTACATCGCCACAGATTACGACGCGTTATGGTTAATAGCGTTGGGAATGCTTGAGACCGGCAGCACAGAGGCCAGCGACGTCGACAAGATATTCCTAGACACTGCTCGTAACTACTGGGGAGCCTCCGGCTGGGTAGACCTCGACGACAACGGTGATCGAAAAATAGGTGGCGTCTTCGAGATCTACGGCTTCACCGAGGATGGATTCCAGATATGGGGACAGGTTGACGGAACGAATATGAAAGTCACGTGGTACGACGATCTTCTATTGGAGGCCGGCATAGCACGACCAGGATCTGATTGAGTGGTGGACCCATTCAACAGGAAGTAAAAGAGCGCTAGTCGACGACTTCGACGGTGTTTCCTTGCCCTTCATCAACGACTCTAACGTTAGAGCCTGCTTTGACACGGTTCTTGCCTGTGTTCGGGTTAAGCCATATATGAGCCGTCTCTTCACTGGCCCGGGTCTTCAGGTACCCTTCTCCCGGGAACAGACCCTGATTGAAACCATCCGCGGGAAGGATCTCTAGCTCGTTCATGTCGTTATCTTCAATGGCGTTCTCGAAGGCACCCATTATGGGTCGTTCAGAGTCAGTCCTAGGGAACAACCCGATCCCATATCGCATCGAACCAGTGATCTTGTTTCTATTTACATCGAATCCGTCGCAGCTTTCCACGAGGATTCCCACCGAGCCGTCCTTGAGCTCGATCTGGTTGCCTCTTACCACTCCATCAGCCAGCTTGCCTGATCCTTTCGGCGAAAGAAACGGCCCAAGCAGGGCGATGCCGCAGAAACCGGTTTTGGAGTAGCTTATCTCGTTGTTCTCGATCTTGAGATTGAATCCCGGTTTTGGTTGACGCCATGAACAGTGCGCGGTTATGCCTATCCCCGCCCACCGGTTATCGATCACGTACGAGCCGTGAACATCCGACACTATCCGGTTACCGGATACAGTCGCCTCAGTAGACTGGGTGCTACCGCATACACTGATGGCTCGGGCAGTCATGTTCTTGAAGGTGTTGTTGACCACCCTGATGTTCCCGGGGACGTCCCTGACGTAGACGCAGTAGGAGCTGAAGTACTTGTGATTTACACAGTCCGGTTTACCGTCTGGGCCCTTCATCGATTCGAGAAGCAGATAACCGCCGAACAGATGCTCCGTGGCGAAATCAACGTAGTTACCTTCAATGTTTACCCCGCCGGGGAAATCATCGATGAACAAGAAACCAATTAAACCGTCGCCGAAGGCGATGTTAGTGATTCCACGGTAGAAACCCGACTCAAGCGTTATCCTGTTGTTGATGATGTTGACCTTTCTACCCTTCCAGCCCAGAATACAGTAAGCAAAGAAATCAGTGAAGTGGATGTTTTCTATCGTCACATCGATGTCTTCTCCCTCTATGAGAAACAGTTGATCGATGACGGCTGAGGGAAAAGACCAGTGTCTTCGACATACAACCGTGGACGGAACGTCGTCTTCCCTACCCTCTCCCCGGATGTGAACGCTCTTACGGACGGTGACGGTGGAGCCCTCGAAGTTAAAAACGCCTCTAAGTATCACCTCATCATAGTTATCCACGGCATCCTGTACGGCGAAGGGATCCACGCGGTGGTCGTCGCGACCCTCCACAATTATGACCCCTTCTCTCCCCGTTGCGTGGGTGACGTCTCCAGGAGTAACCTTTGGTACGGCTTCCAACAACCTAGTTCTTGGCTCCGCTCGTTCCCAGAGGTACTCGAATAGACCCTCCGCCCATGATGTCGCCAGTCTGTCCCTGGTTATGAAGCCCCGATAGTCAAATCCTCCCCCAGTCGTCGGGAACGCGATGGCGGCCTCTCCCTCGGAAACGAATAAAATAAGATCCAGTGATTCAAGGACTCTATTTTCGATGAGCGGCGTGCCGTTTACACGTGACACATTATTTTCGAGCTTGTCATTAAGCAATGAACCAGAGGGCCCATCGATTTTCCCTATCGATTTAAACCTCACCCCACGATCAAGAGCCTCGTTTATGAATCCGAGAGAGCTCAACGGAAACTGATCCGCTATAAAATAGACGTGCTGCCTCGATTCTTGGATGAGCCTTTCTATCCCCTGAAGGAAGGTAATCACGTTGTCTACGCAGTCTGATTCCTTCAGATCACCGATGCGTTTAACAAACTCATGGGGGATGCCTGAGAGAGAGTGTTCTATAAAGTACTCGCTGTGCAAAGAAGCGAACTGAAGCTCGTCAAGAAGATTAAGCACCAGCGCACCGTACTGAGTCACCCGGTGAATCCCATCGACGTCTTTATGGGTGAGCCCCGCCTCTCCCAACCTCGCCACATGCCTGCTGATCTCCTGGCTCGTCAAGTCCAGCTCCTTCGAGATGTCGGTGACTCTCATCGGTTCATCCAAGAGTCTGAGCAGTATCTCGTGACGATAATCATTCGATATCTCAAACAGAAGGTCGTAGAATTTCTCCAATACGGCGTCTAGTAATAATGGTTCCTGTCCATGAAATATTAGTATTTCTTGGAAATCAAACGACCTGCGCACATTATATTACATGAAGAATTCGGAGCATTCTCAAGGGTATTAGCATTGGTTGGTTAAAACATGGCGAACACAATGTCAGTCGAGATCAAATCGAAGACCCACGTCAAAAACATCGTCGTCTCAAACGACGCACATGACAAGGTCCTGTTTGTCGCAGAGCTAGGGGAGTTACTTGAGCTGTCGTTTGTCGATGACGAGGTGCTTCAATACGTGGGGACCAGCGGCACGCTTCGAGTCGACCTAAAGAAAGAGACCCTCTACAAGCTACTTGAAAGCCCAAACGCTATACCCCCGAGCTCCGAATACGGGAGCTCTAAACACCAATAAAAGGAGAAGAAACATGAAGAAAAACAAGGTTTCCAGGCTTACTGAATTAATGCTACTAGGGATAGCCTTGATAGGCTTGACACACCCGATCTCCTATGCATTCGCTGAAGAAGCGGCACGAGAGTTAGAGTTTGACGTGGTTGCGGAGGGCGGAGGCCTCTTGATATGGGGTTACTCATGGATGCCCCCCTACCCGGGCGAGTCTTTCTACCTGGGGGGCCCAGGGCCAGACCCCCCCATAGTCCCTCTGCCTCTCTACAACTGGGGGAGCCCAGAGTACAGCGCTAAGCTCACCAGCAGCGTGTTCAAGATAACGGGAGACTCAAACCTAGAGGAAGCCCCTGTGAGGACCGACTCGCCGGAGGCTCTCCCCACCAGCCTGACGAAGTTCTGGTTGAGGGGTCATAACTCGACCGGTATGCTTGAGGCTACGTGGGCTGAGGCTAACGGTGCTCCGCACAGCCTCGAAGTCGACTTGATGGGGGTGAAATCCGGTGGCGTATGGGTGGGTCCCCCGGCCACATGTCCTTGGGGCCACCTTGCGCTCGGGTTCATATCCCCTTCGATGCCCATCGATCCGGTTACCTTCGAGGGGGAGCTGGACGGGGAGCCTGTGGAGGGAAGGATGCACGTGATATCGTGGCCGGACACGATGATGGTGAACCTCTGGATAGATGACGGCGGGGACGGCGTATACGTAAACATGATCTGGATCGACCCAGACGCTTACATGACTCATGAATGGCTTACCCACTGGCTGGCGTTCGAGATAGAGCTTCCCGAGTTCGGATACGAGCCAGGGGACGACCCCTTGGCTGCATGGGTGCCCGGGGCCGAGGTCTTGAGCAGGGAGATGAAGGTCGGTGACGTGGTCACCCTCCAGTCCAACGCGCGTTACTGGTCCGACGACTTCAACGACGGGGACTACGACGGCTGGACGATAACGGGATACGACTTTGAGCCCTTCTACGCAGACATGATGACGCCCCCCATACCGATAAAAGGCAACTACACCGCGGAGGACGGGGCGCTGCAGTCCCTTGGCCCCAGGGTGCCGGGCCGCGCCGGCGTCGCCTCCCACCCGAGCACCGTGGCCTACGGCACATGGAGCTTCGACGTCCACATAACCGACGAGACCGAGGAGCACTTCTACGTATATTTCGCCACCGACGACTGGGGCGACTACCCGCTACACATCAACAGCTACGACATCGCCATCGTCCTTCAACCGGGCCAGGCCTGGTCATGGGAGCTGGAGGAAGACGCCGAGGCAGGGTTCGTCTTGGTCAAGAGGAACGGCGCCGCCCTGGAAGGCGGCTGGCAGGGGCTAGGCAGCTACTCCCTCTACGAGGAGCTGTCAGGCGTATACCACGTCGACGTCACCAGGGACCACATGGGCAACTTCAAGGTGTACATAGACGGAGACCTCGTGATCGAGGCGACCGACAACGAGCATAAGACTTCCACATGGTTCCGTTTCACGGGGGAGCCGGGCCCGGCGATAGACAACGTGGTGGTGAAAGACACGATTGATGACCTGTCTGTACGTCTCAACGAAAATGTCGGGACTCTGCAAGACACTGTGCTGGGGCTCAGGGACGAGATGACGAGCCTCGAGAACGAGAAAACGGTTCTTGAGAGCGAGAAAGCCCTCCTCGAAGAGACCGTTAGTACTCTCGAAAACAACGTGACTGACTTGGAAGAGTCTGTCGGTTCAATGCAGATATACATCGTAATCGCGTTAATCGTGGGCTTGGCAGCCGGGGCGGCGGCGGTATACTTGACTAAACGCTGAAGTAAAAACACACCCCACTTTTTTTGGTTGGGTTCGAAGAGCAAAACGGATTATAATTCAGATTAAATCTATTTATAATTAAATATTAGCAGTGAAACCCCTCCACAGAATATAACATTGAGCTAATAAATGGCTAAAATATGATTAAATAGGAGTTTTGACGCTCAGCTCCTCCGCCAACGCCACGAGGTCGCCCCAGGTCTTGTCCTCGACGAATATCCCCTCCTTCAGTCGCTTCTCCTTCTTCAGCCTCTCAGGCTCCCCCGGGATCAGTATCTCGCCGTACCCCGGCGCCGTTGGCGAGTTCTTCACGGAGCGGAGGAGACTGTCGACGCGCTTCTTGAACACGTCGAGCTCCGTGACCTGCCCCACGTCTATCGCCATCATGAAGATCCCGTTCCCGCCGTAGAACGGCCTCGACCGGTACTCCTCGCTGTTGGAGACGCCGCCCTCCGTCAGGGCACCTGTGAGCATCTCCACAAGCAGGCTGAGCCCGAACCCCTTGTAGCCGGCTATCTCGCCACCTAGGTTGCGGAGCACGCCTCCCCTGGTGTACCAGCCCGGGTCCGTGGTCGGGTTCCCGTCGGGATCCATGAACACGCCCTCCGGGAGCTCCTCGCCTCTCGCCAGGTGCACCATGA
>CAYFYM010000199.1:0-3349 GCA_964347405.1 uncultured Candidatus Bathyarchaeia archaeon
TTTGTTGAGCAACAGCTCGATGTCTTTAGGTTTGGCCATGGGCGGATCACTCCTTGTCGACTTTGATGATTACCCTCTCGGCCTTGATCTTCGCGTTCTTGAGGATTATCCGTATGTTCATGCCGCTGGGCAGCCCGGGTACGGCGCCGGCCGGCAGCTCCATGGTGGGCATGGTGAACGTGGACGGCATCTGCTGCAGGTACGGCATCTGCTGCTGAGGCGCCGCCTCAACTGGCGCGGCCTCGGGCGCCGGCTCCTCCGCCCAGGTGTCCACTATGGGGTGACTCTTCTCCTTTAGCCAGTCCTTGAGCTGGTCGAGGGTCTCGACGTCCTTCTCCGTAGCTATCTTGGGGATTATCTCCTCGGGCATGAACTCCTTGATCCTGTCCCTGATCTCCTCGGGCATCCAGACGACACGGTCCCAGCCCCTGTCGGCCTGAAGGAACTTGGGGCTCCTCATGTACTCTATGCTGAGGCCGTGGAACCCGTCCACCTGTCTGCCGCCTGCCGTGAGGTCGCTGATGGTCACGAAGTTGAGGCCGTTCACGGTCTCGCCTTTGTAGTTACGATGCACCACGCCGTAGCCGTCCACCTCGGGGATGTAGAAGGCGCAGCCCTCGAAGCAGCCACAGCTGGTGTGCGGGTAACCGAACGCCGTGTATAGCTGGACGCGCTCGATCTCGCCGAGGCTCTTGTCCTTGATGACCTCGTTGACTCCATCGTACTCCCCCGTGACGTCGTCGATGAGACCCCCCTTCGGTATCTCGAAGACCGGTCCCTTGGGGTCCACCTTGGCCGTCGCCCTTCCGTCGAACCAGCTGATGGCGCCGCAGTTAGCGTACCTCTGGGGCGTGATGACGCAGAGGTGCGTCGGCGCGAAGCTCTGACAGAGGCTGCACCCGTAGAACACGTCGACCTCGTCGTCGCTCATGCCCCTGGCGCGGGCGTCCCTGGCCTCGTAGATCTCCATCGCCCCTTCGTAAAGCTCGTTGACCTTCTCCGGGTCCGTGTAGAAAGTGATCTGCATCGTCTCGATGAAAGGCATCTCGCTCTTGTATAGCCGCATCAAGACCTCTCCGAACAGCTTGAAGCTGTTGAAGCCCTTCTCGTAGCTCTTCTTGCTGAGCCTCATCTGTATGTCGTACCGCTGGTTCAGGTGCATGAAGCCCTCGATGAAGTTCACGTACTCGTGGAGGCGACGCTCTATGACGCCCTCCAGATCCTTCTCTATCTCCGCGCCAGCCACCTCGATCACCATGCCGAAGGGCGTGTTTGTGCCCTCGGGGAGCTCGGAGATGTCCCCGCCCACTATCGTTATCTTGCCGTCTTCGATCTCGTCCATCGGTTTGGCCTGAACGAGCTCGAACTTGTACTCCTCACGTGGGCCGCCCAGCTCGATCCGCATGTCGCGGCCGCGAATTCTTTCTCCCTCGTAGATGATCCCAACATCCACGGGGATGTCCTCAAACATTGACACTCTATTTCTCCTCCTCTAAACTTGACACAATTTTATCTAAAGTCTCTCTCCAGTCAGGCTCAGGCATCCAGCCGAGGCTCCACTGTGCGTTGGGCTGATAGCCCCTCTCGAGGCTGATCGTCCTAAGCTTTGCTGCGAAGTTCTTAAGCCCCGACTCCACCAGCCACTCAACGTAGTACGGGAAACCGGCGAACACCACAACGTCGTAGGCACCATCCCCATCGAACCCCTTCCACTCAGGGTCGCTTAGGAATTTCCCTAGAACAAAAATGGACATGCTGTTCGCGTCCTCGACGCCTCGCCTCCTGAACTCACCCACTAGGTGGCCTGTGGCCACCACGGTGACCTTTTTGTTTTTCATCGCTCTTATGGCGGTGTCGATGAAGTCTCCGTCGCTTGTCTCCAGCTTCGCGGACTCCGAGCCCACCACCAGCAGGGGCCTCTTCGCCTTCCCTATCATCGCCGCCGCCACGTCGGCGTTGGGAAAGATGTTGGCCTTCTTTGGGCCGGCGATCTCCGCAGTCTGGCCGGTCCTCATCTTCGCCGCCATCAGCCCCGCCTCCTCACCATCCTGTCGAGGAGAGTCGGGTCTGGGGACGCTATCCTGTCCTCCTCCCAGCCCTTCTCCTCAAGGATCTTCATTATCTCGTCCTTCATAGTGAAGGGGACGTCCTGGGCCCTACGCACGAAGAGGTGCAGATCGTCCGGCATTGCGCCGTAGTTCTTCTTGTATAGGTCGATGTAGTGGCTGAGCTGCACGTCTCTACCCTTGTTCGTGGCGTTAGGCCTCATGGCGAGTTTCGCCGTCAATACAAGGGCCTCTTCCAGCGTCTCAGCGGCGTAGAATAAGTGCTCGGGCGCGGGGCCGATGTAGACCTTCTCTCCGTCCCTGGCGTTGTAGATCTTCCAGTCTTCATCGTTGGTCTTGTCGCCCAGCAGCATCCTTCGGTACTTGGAGCCGTGGGGGCCTACGATGACGGGTATGCCAAGCCTCCAGCAGCCCGCGGCGATGGCCGCCGCCTTCTGGCTCATGGCGCCCCAGGCTATGCCTACGGCGCCGACCCTGTTATGGATGTAGTCCGCTATCTCCTCGTAGTTAGCCCTGAGCGGGCGCTTCGCGAAGATGTTGGCTATCTTGATGGCCGCGCCTGTGATGTGGCTGTTAGCCACGCAGCTGCCCACGTTCACGAGGCCACCGGCGTCGAAGCTGCCTGGGTACTTCTCGTAGAGGTTTAGGCCTTCCTCGTCCTTGGTCATGGCTATATTCATAGCCGAGCAGCCCGAGGCGACGACGATGAACCTGCGCTTGAGGAACTCCTCGGCTATCGTTGCTACGTCCTCCCCACCTGCGGGGTAGTTAGCGCAGCCTACTATGGCGACTACGCCCGGTATCTCGCCGAACACTATGGGGCTGCCTACCTCCCTGATCTCGACGTCCTGGATGGCTCCTCGACCGACCCTTATGGCGTACTTCTCAGTGAGCAGGTCGTCCTCACTTGCCTTGGCGATCATGTTTATCACCGGGATGTCGACCGGGCATGCGCTCTCGCATCGTCCGCAGCCAACGCAGAGGTCGTTGAGCCCAGCGAGCAGGCTGTAGTCTCCCTCCTTGGCGGCCGTCATGGCGTCCATGACGGGCAGTGTGTTCGGGCAGGCCCTGACGCACTCCATGCAGGCCCTGCACTTCGCCGCGAGCTCGAATATCTCACCGATATTGAACAGCTTCTTATCGCCGCGCTTCTTCCTGACCTCTATAGCGGTCTTGACGGCGACCTCGCCCACTTTGTCCGGCTCGATTAGAAGCACACCCGGCTCTCTACCTGAGACGAGGTCGTCGATTATCACGTTCACCGGGTCATGCGTCCTGTCAGG
>CAYFYM010000200.1:0-3211 GCA_964347405.1 uncultured Candidatus Bathyarchaeia archaeon
TGGAGACGCTCAAGGTCCTGGTGGGGCCGAGGACGCGACTGCTCTGCCTCTGCAGCCCCCACAACCCGCTGGGGAGGCTGTTGACGCGGGAAGAGCTCAGGGCCGTGGTCGAGATAGCCGAGGACAACGACCTCGTGATAATGAGCGACGAGGTATGGAGCGACATAGTGTTCGACGGCGTCCACACCGCCACCGCGTAGCCCAGCTGCAGCCCGGCCATGGCGTATGTCTTGCTGAAGCCGTAGAGGCTCACCGTGCGCTCCCACGCCCCCGGCAGGGACGCGGTGGCGGTGTGGACGCCGTCGAACACTATGTCGCTCCATATC
This sequence comes from uncultured Candidatus Bathyarchaeia archaeon, assembly GCA_964347405.1. Classification (GTDB taxonomy): domain Archaea; phylum Thermoproteota; class Bathyarchaeia; order TCS64; family TCS64; genus RBG-16-57-9. The sequence goes on from CAYFYM010000200.1 coordinate 327, forward strand.
TCGTCGCTCATGATAACGAGGTCATTGTCCTCGGCTATCTCGACCACGGTCCTGAGCTCTTCCCGCGTCAACAGCCTCCCCAGCGGGTTATGGGGGCTGCAGAGGCAGAGCAGTCGCGTCCTCGGTCCCACCAGGGCCTTGAGCGTCTCCACGTCTACGCCCCCGGTCTCCTCGTCAAGCCTGCTGTAGACGCTTCTGCCGCCGGCGGCGTCGACGCTGCGGCCGAACAGGAAGTCCACGGGGTCGAAGACGATGGCCTCGTCGCCGGGCTCCAGGAAGGCCTTGGCGGTGTGCATCATGGCTTGGGCGACGCCGCACGTGGCGTGGACGTCCTCTGCCGCGCAGTCTAGGCCCTTGTGCTCCCGGACGAAGCGGGCGGCGGCCTCCCTGAACTCGGGTGTCCCGCCGTCGGGTGCGTAGCTGAAGACGCCGTCGGCGGCGGCAGCCTTGACGGCGTCTCTAATGGGCTCCGCGGCCCTGAAGTCAGGGTCCGCCGCCGTCAACGGTATCACGTCCTCGGGCAGCGTCGCCCACCTGTTGTGGGCGCGCCTCCTCAGTATGTCGAGGCGCACAGCGTCGTCGCTGAAAAGGTCCATGGATGAGGATCGGTTTAAAGGTATGAAGGTATTCCCCCTTTGGATGCGTGCGCAGAGGACAAGCAAGCCCGAGTACGGGCTCCCAATGCTGAAGGCTCTGATGGGGTTGGGAGGCGGCTCGGTGGAAGAGTTGATGGAGGAGACGTTTCGCCTCATGAGGAGGCGGCTTCACCCGGCTGACTTGGAGGCCCTGCCCGGCGGCGCCCCGAGATGGAGGCGGCAGGCGGAGAACATGCTAGAGGGGCTCATGCTGGGTGGCTACGTGGCCGAGGTCGAAGGCTCTCTGACTCTGACCCGTCGGGGCCTTGAATACCTCTCCGGTACCTAGGCGCTCTGCTCCTTCGCTCTCTGCACCCAGGCCTCTACGTCCCCCGGCCGGGGCAGCCTCTTGACTATCTCTTCTCTCTCGTTTGCCTCTGTGAGCCTATTCAGAAGGTCGTCGGGCTCCTCGCCCGCCAGCATGGCTATGCTCCTGACCCCTGCCGCCCTCAGTAGCGCCCTGTATTTCTCGCCCACGCCGGACAGAGACTCCAAGTCGTCTGTCACGGTCTCCGGCGGCGTCGGCTCAGCCGGCTCGGGCTCAGGCTCCTCCGGCTGCTCCGCCGGCGGCGCCTCGACCGGCTCCTCGGCGGGTCTACCCGCGACCAGCTGGGCCTCGCTGTCCCTTACCTTGACGACGCTTGGCTCCGTCTTCGGTTTCTCAGGTGCCGCCACCTCCGCCTTCTCCCTGTACATGTAGTAAAGCAGCAGCGCAAGCAACACGACGAATCCTGCGACTATTATTATCGGGTTCATCTCATCCAAGACATATACGTGAAGCCGTATAAACCTGAGGAGACCGGACAGTGATCAAAGCGTCCACCCTTGATACTTTTTTAAGTGGGTGGAATAACTAGGTGCGGGACAACGTGTCCCGTGAACAGGCATGGAGTGTAATGGTCCATGGGGCAACCTCGGCCATACAGGGGCGATTGAGCCGTTTCCTTGAGACAGTCCCAGGTCAAACCTTACTAGCTCTGAGCTTCAACCTCGTGAGCCTGTTCGCTGGCGGCCTCATGGCGGTCTTCACGCCCCGTTTCACCGTGAGCCCGTGGATACTGGCGCTGTATCCGCCTGTGCTCACGGTCCGAGGCGGCATAGGCGGCGGCTTCAGCGGCGACCTGGCCACCATGCTCCACCTGGGCCTCGTGGAGCCGCGGCTCAGGGAAAACACGCCCGACTATTATGGGCTCGTGAAGAGCGTCATGACCATCACGGTGCTGGACGCCCTCATACTGGGCTCCGTGAGCTACGTGTTCAACCTGGCGTCGGGGACCGCGACGCCCGGCATGTGGCGTATATTCGTGTCCGTCCCCACTGTCGCATGCACGCTGGCCGTGGGGTTCAGCGTCCCCGTCACCAGCTACATAGCCATAGAGACATACCGTAGGGGCCTGGACCCCGACATCATAGTCTACCCCATCCTCGCCTCCGTGAACGACATAATAGTGACGGCGTTCTACGTGGTCGTCGTCAGCCTTGTGCTCTTGGGCGGCCCCGCCTTCCTGGGCCTCGGAGCCGTATTCGCCCTCATCCTCGCCGCGGTGACCGTGCTGGCGTACCGGAGCCGGGGCGACGCTTTCTTCAGGCAGACAATCCGGGAAGGCACCACCGTCGTGGTCCTCAGCAGCCTCCTCGGGAGCGTGAACGGCGTCATGCTCAGCCGGATGAGCGGGACGCTGGAGCGCACCCCCGGCCTCATGGCCATGTACCCGGCCCTCACCAACGCCCTAGGCAACATAGGGAGTATAATAGGGAGCCAGGCCACCACCGGCATAGCCTTGGGCATCGCCCGAGGGTTCAGGGAGGAGCTTGGGGACGCCGGACGGAAGATAGCTCAGGTGGAGGCGCCCGCCGCCTTCATGCACCTGGTGTTCGCGTTCACAGCCTGGCTCATCACTGGCCCCGGCTCACCCGGCGTCAGCCTCGCCACGCTGCTGGCGGTGGCCCTCACCGCCAACCTGCTCAGTTTCGGCGTCATAAGCGTCTTCGCGCTGTACTCGGCGCACCGGGCGTTCGAGCGGGGCCTCAACCCGGACAACGTGGTCATCCCCGCCATCACAACCGCCAGCGACACGGCGGCTACCCTGGCGCTGTCCCCCGCCGTCGCCGCGGCTAGGCTGCTCGGCCTCGGCTAGTGCTCCCTCTCCTCGGGGTCCCTGATGAACAGGGCGACGAAGACCAGCTGGACCACGCACGCCGCAAGCACCCCCAGCCAAGGGTAGCTCGGGTCCACGGAGGAGAGGACGC
>CAYFYM010000201.1:0-2020 GCA_964347405.1 uncultured Candidatus Bathyarchaeia archaeon
TTGAGGAGGACGAGGAGCCTCCGCACGGACTGGAACGCGACCCTGCTCGGGGTGGTGGCCACTATGAACTCGAGCCTGGGCATGAGCCTTATGGTGTCGAGGGTGGCGTCGCCTATCCCGGGGGGCATGTCTAGTATGAGGTAGTCGAGTTCGCCCCACCGGGTTATGGCGAGGAGCTCTATTATTGCGTTGGAGACGTCTTCGCCGCGGAGGGGTGTGGGCTCGTCTACGCTGTAGTAGGTGATGCTCATGTAGCTGAGGCCGTGGGCGGTGGGGGGTATGATGCCGTACTCCTCCTCGGGGTAGAGGCCCTCGACGCCGAGGATGACGTGGGTGGCGGGGCTCGTGAAGTCCAGGTCCAGTAGGCCCACGGTGTGGCCCCTGTCTCTGAGGCGGAGGGCTAGGGCTGTGGCTATCATGCTCTTGCCGACGCCGCCTTTGCCGCTGCTGACCGCGACGACTCTGCGTACTCTCCGGAGCCGTTTCTCTATGACGGCGATCCTGGGGTCACTCATCGCCCTTGACTCCTTTGATGGTGGCTAGCCATACGCCGCGGCCTTCTTTTACCTCGAAGTCGGGGCTCCCGCACTGGCCGCATTTTATGTAGACGTGGGCCATCTCGGGGACGAAGTGGATGGCCTCGGACACGTCCTCGGTCATGCCATGGGTTGTGAAGCTCCACTCGTTTCCGCAGTTCCTGCACTTGAGTTTGGCTGGCTGGCTCTCTAGGATGAACTTGGCGTTCTCGAAGAGAGGGGTCTTGAGGTTCTCGAACGCGAACTCCAGTACCTCGTGCTCTACTTGCTGGAGCTCGCCGACCACGACGACGACCTCGGTCACAATTGTGATGTCGTTTTCCTCTGCGAAATGGGTGGCTGTCGTTATGACGCCTTCGGCTAGCGCCCACTCATGCATGGGGCTTGTTGAGAGGTGGACGCTTTTAGGTGTTACTGGGGGTGGTTGTTGACGGGTGCTTGTTTCTGCAAATCTGTGTTTTCCTTGTAACTGGTTACTTGTTACAAGCGTTTTTTTCTGGCAGCCGATATACCAGTTTTTCGTTAAAAATATGATATTTTTATTTAAATTCTATTAACAGTGAATAGTGGTGTGTTGTGGAACGGCATTAATGACCCGCGTTGATGGGTTCAAGCCTCAGTAGTTTATCAGCCCATTGAACCTTATAGATTGGGAAAGGGGGATGCCTAGAGCCAGCCGGGTGCTGGGTTTCCTGGAGGAGAACGGTGACAGGGCGTTCTTCTCGACGGAGGTAGCCGGGGCGCTGGAGGATTATGGGGTCAAGCAGGGCGACATCATGGCTAACGTCCGCCGCTTCGAGAAGAAGGGCCTGGTGTATGTCCGGGGCTACAAGACCGATGAGGGGTACTCTCCCTTCAGGGAGGGATATCTGCTCACTTGGCTGGACGGAGAGAAGCCCCAGGATGAGGCGCTGAAGGAGGCGATAGAACGGACCGACGTGGCCCTCGAGGGCCGTGCCAGCAGCAGCCCAACAATGGAGAGGGTGCACAGGATCAGGCTCATGGTGCTGGAGCACAGCCAGCTGACGAAGATCGTTAGCCCCGTCTACCTAGAACACGGGCTGGGGTGCAGCCACCACGAGCTCAGGCACGCCCTAGACCGTGCGCTACAGCTGTACCCTGATATCAAGGTGGTGAAGCTCTTCGACGCCTACAGGGCCCTTTACCACTCCAGCCTCTCGGAGGAGGACCTGCATGCAGCGGTGGAGATGAAGAAGAACTACCTCAGGCTTACCAAGGGCGCCGCCAACAGGATAGGCCACAACTGGGAGGCGGTGGCGGAGTGGTCATTTACCGGACCACCACTGGAGTGAGCTTCTGGTCCCAGAGGCACAGGGACGGCGGGATGTATCCCAGGCGGATCACCTTGTAACTCATCAAGGGGTCGGGGGGAGGCGCAGGGCGGCCGAGGTAGATCGGGTGTGGGAGGTGACGCCGTGGGTGTTCGCGCCTCCCGTCACCTACGTGCTGTCCTGTAAGTGGGG
>CAYFYM010000202.1:0-4082 GCA_964347405.1 uncultured Candidatus Bathyarchaeia archaeon
CCTCGGGTTCGTTTGCCGTCTGGCCGCCGGCTACGACGTCGAAAGGCTTGGTTGAGCGGCGGTATCTGGCGACGTAGTTTAGGATGTTTTTCAGGTCGTCGACTGTGAGGGAGTCCGGCCAGTTCCGCGTCGGGTATACCCCGTCGAAGCGTGCAGCCCTACGGAACGGCCTCTTGTTGGGCCAGAAACCCGCTACCCAGATGGGTATCCTTGGCTGAACCGGCTTCGGCGTGAAGGTCATCTCCTCCAGCCTGTAGTGTTTCCCATGGTAGCTGAAGGGTTCCCCCGTCCATAGCCCCTTCAGTATGTCCAGCCCCTCGTCGAGTTTCTCGGCCCGCACCCGTGGGTCGTGGTCTTCGCCGAAGGCGCTGTACTCCTGGGGCGGGTTCCCGAGCCCCACGCCCACTATGAGCCGCCCCTTGGAGAGGTGGTCGAGGGACACGGTCTCCTTGGCTACCTTCCACGGGCGGCGGCGGGGTAGAGGCGTTATCATGGCGCCGAGCCTTATCCGGCTGGTCCTCGCGGCTACGGCAGCCAGCGTGACGATGGGGTCGCCGACGGGCCCGTAGCCTTGCAGGTGGTCCCAAGTGAAGAAGCCGTCCCAGCCCGCGTCCTCGGCGTCGACGGCGAGCCCGGCCACCGTGTCCGGGTCATGGTAGTCGTCGAAGTTGGGCACGTTTACGCAGTATCTCATGGGTTCACTCCTGTCTGCAGGGAATAGAAGGGGGATAAAAACTGTGCGCTACGACGCCACGGCGAGCCTCCTCATGAAGAGGAGTGCGACGGCCTTGCTGCACTGGACTATCTCGTCGATGCTGGCGTTCTCGTCCTGCTTGTGGCCCCTGCTGTAGGCGCCTCCAACGCCGAAGTTGATGCAAGGCATCCCGCCGTGCACGACCTGGTAGTTCATGTCCGTGCTGCCCAGGGTGCCGGTGAACGGGAGCGCACGCCCCAGCGCCTCCTGAATGATCTCCCTTGAGCCGACGGCGTAGGGGTCGTCCGCCTTGACGACGTAGCCCTCCCTGTAGTTCACGACGCCGAGCTCGTACTCCAGGTCCGCGTCGGTGGCCTTGACGCCATCCAGCACCGCCTTGAACTCGTCGTGGACCTCACTGTAGGTCTCGCCGGGCACCATCCCCCGTAGCACCTCCTCCTCGCAGTGGTCCGGCACCGTGGCGCCCTGCACGCCACCCTTGATGGTGCCTATGTTGAGCATGGCGGTCATGGACTTGATACCCTTCTCTCGCAACGTGTCGCCGAGGTCGATGCCCGGCACGGGGACCTGCCGCCTGAGGAGCACATTCCTCCAGTAGTCGTTGAGGGCAACGTTGAGCTTGCTCATCTTCTCTATGGCGTTTATCCCGAGGATGGGGGTCTGCCCGTGCCAGCTTAGGCCCTTTGTCTTAAGGAGGAACCGGGTACGGCCCTGGGCCGCTAGGCCTATGCCGGATAGGCCGCCGTCCAGCTGTATCCCCATGTCTGCCTTGACGATGCCCTCCTTGATGAGGTAGCCGAGGCCGGCGATGCCGCCGATCTCCTCGTCGCAGTTCCCGGTGAGTATGAGGTCTCCCCTCAGCTTGACGCCGAGCTCGTGGATGGCCTGGAGGGCGAGGGTCATGGCCGCTATCTCGCCCTTGTCGTCCGCGACGCCTCTGCCCCAGATGTATCCACCGCCGCGGTCCCACATGCTCTTGGCGTAGGGCGAATCTTCGGTGACCTCGCCCCCGAGGGGGTCGACCGTCCAGCCCTCCTCCTGTATCGCTGCGCAGTCGGTGTGGGCGCTTATGTGAAGCGTGGGGCCGCCGCCTTTTCCCTTGTAGAGGGCGACGACGTTGCTGCGGGGCCCCTCCAGGCCGAGGAACTCGGCGCCGGAGAGCCTCATGTGTTTCTCGGTGGCCTCGTGGACGCTGGTCTCGCAGCCAAGCTCGCTGAACCTGTCCGCCATTAGTTCGCAGATGACGTCGTAGTTATGACCCGGCGGCGTCTGGGTGTCTATGCTCACCATCCTGCGAAGGTAGCCAATCAGGTCGTTCCTGTGGGACTCTATGTAGTCGAATACGGTCTTCTCGATCTCTGATAACATGAGTAATGATACGTGTCGATGGTTTAACTTGTTATTGTCAAAATTTTAGCACACACAAAAAAGATTCTGATTTGGCGTTCAGGGGCATGAGGATAAATTTTATCCCCCAAACCCAAACCCCGTCAACACTGTAGTCACGGTAGTTCCTGACAAACTCTAACGCATCAACATCGACATAACCGTCAGGAGGATGCTTGGTAGCTATCCTGATAGCCTCATACAGGTCCCTACCTCTTCCATAGAACTCGTAACGCGCCCTCTCCTCAGTTACAATCCGCACATCAGTCCACTTATGATACCTCTGAACGATGCCATCCATCCTCCTGATCCAGACAGGCTGTTTAGCTCTGACCAACTTCTCAGAGGCTACAACTCCATACATGGCCACACTCCTAGCCAACTAGGAATCCTCCGGGTTGTTTTCAGGAACTCCAACCCAGAAAACACTGTGACCTACCTTGCCAACTATCCCTTCGCTAATCAGAGGGTCAAGGTAGTTATCTTTCGCTGTACGTGGAGAAATTCCAAGCCTATTAGCTAGTCTCCTGAACCAGTTATTGTATACGCCTTCTTTCCATTCAAAGAGATATCCGAGAGTCCTTATCGTGAGGTCCTGCTTGTTTTTCGTACCCCTATTGGGACCCTCCTTATCCAGATCGAGATACCTACTGCACTCTAAAACCTCTCTGGGGTATTGAGATTCAACCCAAGCCTTTCTGGCTTTAGAGATTTTCCTTCACCTCCTCTGAATTATTAATGTCAGACTCTGTTTTGATGTTCAGAAGTCTAATCAGGAGGCTGTCGAAGCTATCTCCTATCTCTTTCCGGGTTTGAAGCCATTTCCAAACCGTTTCAGATACCCATATGATTGTTTTTCTTTCAGACATTACACTCGATAATATTATATCAAAAGTCTTATTAGTATAGTTTGATATACTATACTTTAGTATGGTTAAGTATAACTTAGGAGTCCCTCATCATAAATTAAGAGAAAAACGAGACAACAGAACCCAAGTCATTGAGAAGCTAAGTGTAGAAGATTATAGATTCAGTGAATTGCTTGCTCTTGTGGATATGTCTCGCGCTACACTGGATAAGCATTTGAAGGAGATGATGAAAAAAGGAGAGGTCGAAAAAAAACATGATCAGGGGAAAAATGCCACTGTATACTCCTTGAATCCTGAAACATATTGGCGTGAGGTTCTGATTCACGATTTTGTTTATTTCATAGGTTCAAGCGTGTTAGTACAAATACTTGAAAAGGAAATGAGAAAACGTGATGAAATTAATTTGCGAGAAGCTTTTCCTCTTGGAACTGTTGAGGATTTTGTGAATGTAAGATATAAGAACAGTAAGTTATCGTACCGTGAAATTTTGGATATTTTGAAGGAAGAGTATGGTGACTGGATAGAAAAAGAGTCAAAGGAGGATGATGACTGGTGAATCACGCCAGGTCTGAGCGTATCGTGATGGATGGTCAGGGCTCTTATCTCGGTATGGAGAAAGGCTGTTTCGTTCTAAGAGATAGGAAAGGGAATGAGGAGAAGTACCCGTTATTCGAAAATCAGATTAAGGAAGTGGTTCTAAAAAGTGGGAACTCTGTTTCCACTGGTGCATTGGCCAGTCTCGGTTTCTGGGATGTCGATGTAATGGTGATGACTGCGAAGGGTAGGCCTGTTGCAGTAATGAAGAGCCTAGATGATGACAGTCACGTCAAGACTCGACTATGCCAGTACGAGGCCTATAACGGTGAGAAGGGAATCGAGATCGCCAAACAGCTGATAATCGGTAAGATAGCTGGTCAGAACGTATTGCTCAAAAAATACGGGTTTGAGACACATGACATGAACGAGATCAAACACTGGATTAGGGGTATCCGAGCCAAGAAACTTGAGACTCTAAGACCTAGGTTGATGCAGATAGAGGGCACAGCCACCAAGGTATACTTCGGCCAGCTGTTCGGGTTAATTCCTGAGAAGATTAGACCTGACCGACGTAA
>CAYFYM010000203.1:0-3301 GCA_964347405.1 uncultured Candidatus Bathyarchaeia archaeon
AGGGCGATAGACGGGCGCGCCTCAGAGATCATAGGCATAGGGAAGGCAATATGGGGGGCGCCTGAGCTCGGATACAAGGAGCTCAAGACCTCAGAGCTTGTTGAGTCCAAGTACGAGGAGATGGGGTGGGGCTACGAGGGGGGGATAGCCATCACAGGCTCGAAGGCCTACCTGAAGGGGAGGGAGCCGAGACCTGCGGTGGGCATAGTGGGCGAGCTGGACGCCGTCAGGTGCCCGGAACACCCCGACGCAGACCCCGTCACCGGGGCCGTCCACGCGTGTGGGCACAACGCCCAGATAGCGTCCATGTTAGGAGCGGGCTTCGGGCTGTCTGACAGCGGCGTTGTCGATGAGCTGAACGGCAACGTCGTTATGGTGACGGTCCCCGCGGAGGAGTACCTGGAGCTCGACTACAGGAACAGCCTGAAGGAGAAGGGCCAGCTGGAGTTCTTCGGCGGCAAGCAGGAGTTCATCCGCCTTGGGACGATGGGGGACATAGACATATCCCTAGGAACCCACTCCGCAGTGGACACGGAGAAGAAGCTGACCTGGGGGGGCTCCAACAACGGGTTCGTGGGGAAGCTAGTAAGGTATGTGGGGCTTGAGGCCCACGCCGGCGGGGCTCCTGACAAGGGGATAAACGCGCTGAACGCGGCGATGCTGGGGCTCATGGGGATACACGCCCAGAGGGAGACGTTCAGGGAGGAGGACACCATCAGGGTGCACCCAATAATCACTAAGGGGGGAGAGATAGTGAACAACGTCCCCGCTGACGTCCACATGGAGAGCTACGTCAGGGGCAAGACGGTCGAGGCCATCCGAGACGCCAACGGGAAGGTGAACAGGGCCCTGAGGGCTGGGGCGATGGCGGTGGGGGCCGAGGTCGAGATCAACGACATCCCAGGCTACATGCCCTACCACCACCACCCCGGGCTGGACGAGCTTTTCAGGGCGAACTGCGTCTCCCTCGTCGGCGAGGAGCAGGTGGAGGAGAGGGGGCACAGCACGGGCTCCACCGACCTGGGAGACTTCTCGTGCGTAATGCCCACCGCCTCCATAGGCATGGGAGGGGTCACCGGCACGGGGCACGGGCGCACATACAGGGTCGTGGATGAGGAGGCCCAGTACATTCTCCCCGCCAAGGCGCTCGCCCTCACCTGCATAGACCTTCTCTACGACGGCGCGGCCGCAGCTAAGAAGATCGTCGAGGGCTTCGAGCCGAAGATACCTCCCAGGGAGTACACCGGGTTCATGCAAAAGCTGGTCCAGTGACTCGTCCAGAAACGCTTATTTAAACACCTCTTCACAGAATCGCTGAGGTTTAGAAAAGAGGTCTGCCAGCCGATTAATTCCCGTGAATCTATCTAAGGGTGTGCAGCCGAACACGATTCCACATCCGTGCAAGCGAATTATGGTAGGTCGGTGTAAGGGCCCATTTTTAACTACAACCCTAAAATAGCGCTGGGTTGCATGTACCGGTGAAAAATTCCTTTCCTGTCGGCTTTTCACCGTTTTTGAAGAAAGCTTTAAGATTTAGTGCAACGTTAATGTTTAATCGGTGGTTGAATGGCTAAATTGCCACCAACAATTTGTGAGAAAGGTACAAAGCGAATTAAAAAAATCACCACGCTTTCACTGGTCTTAGCATTGGCGCTGGCAGTTCTACCCGTCGCAGTTTCGTATGCCACCAATTCGGAGCCTTCGTACGCCACGGCGATTGTGGACGGAGATTACAGCGAATGGGATCTCACCGCCGACTTCTTTGCCTACATGTACCGGGCTGGTGACCCCGCTAAGAAGGTCGAGTCAAACCTTTTCCTGCGCTACGACTGCCCAACGACCACGATGTATGTGCTCGTGCTGGCGGCGGAAGGCGTGACGGCGCTGGAAGAGCCGGACAACGCCTGGGTCGCCATCGACGGAGGCAGCAACAAGGTCCTCAACGGCTATGACGTCGACTACGGCGTTCCGCCCGATTTCGCATGGGTCTACGATGCCGGTGGAAACCTGATCGGTTACGAGGCTTCGTTTCTCATAATGGAGGGCACCTACAAGATCTTGGCACACGTCCAAGTGTCGGACGAGGGCTCCCAGACCTCGGCCACTGACCGGAAGACCTTTCTGGCCGGTATAGACCTCGCCATCATCTGCCCCAAGTTCACCCCAAACCCCTCGATCGACATTGAAAAATACGTGTCGGTGGACGGGGGTAACAGCTGGTGGCCCGGCGACGCGTTCCCAGGCCCCAGATTGCTAGAGGGCCGCCCCGTATACTTCAAATTCTACGTGGCGAACAACGGAAACGTTGCCCTGGGGCCCATCCACCTCATTGATGCGGACCCCATTGTCGCTGTGAGCCTAGGCGAATGCAAGATCCCGAACAAGCTCGACCCGGGGGAGTATTTCGAGTGCATGATAGGGCCCTTCAACGCGACCCTGCCTCTTGGCGAGACCAAATGGACATACCTGAACACAGCCACGGCCAGCGGTAAGTACAAGGACGCCTACTACAGCCACGACGACGACGCCTACTACACCGTAGGAGAGCCTGCGATCATCGGCAACTTCGTGTGGCACGACATGGACGGCAACGGGTTCCAAGGCATCGCCGAGTTAGGGATCCAGGGGGTGGAGGTGAGGCTGTACAAGTGCGGCGAACTCGACCCCATCATGATTACGGTGACGGGCGAGCACGGGATCTACCGCTTCGACGTCGACCCCGCCTACTCATACTACGTAGAATTCGTGTCACCTGCGGGCTACGTCGTCACCCTCAAGGACCAGGGCACGGACGACGCCTTGGACAGCGACGCCGACCCGCTCGGCAAGACGGATTGCATCACTGGTCTGGAATACGGGGTCGAGTACCTAACTTGGGACGCAGGCCTCTACATCCCGCCCCACATCGGTGGCGACGTGTGGGACGATTACAACGGGAACGGGATCCACGACGTGTTCGAGCCGGGGATCGCAGGGGTCACGGTTGAGCTGTACAAGAGCGGTGAAATCGCCCCCACCATGACTACGGTCACAGACGCGGAGGGCTTCTACGAGTTCACTGGCCTCGTGCCGACCCAGAGCTACTATGTCAAGTTCCCGACGCTCGCAGGTTACGTGTTCACGCTGAAGGACCAGGGCGTCGACGAGACGAAGGACAGCGACGCCGATCGCGTCTCGGGATCGACCATAAGCACCTCGCTGATGTCGGGGCAGAACGACCTCACTTGGAACGCGGGCTACGTCTGGATCCAGCCCGGCACTGGAACCCCTGGCTACTGGAAGACCCACCCTGAGGCTTGGC
>CAYFYM010000204.1:0-6473 GCA_964347405.1 uncultured Candidatus Bathyarchaeia archaeon
ACGGCTCGTACCCCAGCCACCCGCGGCAGAACTCCACCGGGTCACCCGGCAGCCTCCGGAAGCCTGTACCCAGGGCCTCCCTCAAGCTCCGCCTCTCTTCTCTTAAGCTCCTCAACCTCCCCCTCAAGCAGCGTCACCTCCAGGTCCCCCACCATCCCGTAACACACCCTCACCGCCCTAATCATCACATCCAGCGCCCGCAGCTGCAGGTTCTCCACCCCAGACGGGTCACTCGCCACCCTGTCACAGAACCTCATCACGTCCTCCAGCCGCCCTATGTACTCCTCCCTCCTCTCCGCCAGCTCAACCCTGACTCGGCGGCACGATAAGCCGACCCAAACCTTGAGCCCCCCACCAGGTTCCCCCTCCACCGCCGCCGACGCCGAAGCTCCCTTATCACCCTCAGCATCAACACCAGGTCCCCCCTCAACACGGGAACCCTCTGCCCCATCCAAGTAAACAACCTCCTAGCCTCAGCGCCCTCAACACCAGACTCCAGCCACTCCACAAGCAGCCTCCTCTCCCGCTCAGTGAAAATATACACCCTCAAACTACAACCCAGAAAAAACCCGAGATTACAACCTACTTGCAACAAACCCCACCCTCCACCCAGCCCCTATACCAATACAGATACGCCTTCGTCTGACCTAGGACGCCGAGGATCCGGAGGCTCCTAGACCGTTATCCTACTTCGTCTCATACAATACTTGACGCACGTCGAAAGGCTGAAGGGGGGAGATGAACTCCTCATAGATCTTTCTTATCTCCGATAACAGCGATTCAGGGTTCACTGGTTTAAGGAAGACTCTGTCGACTTCGAAGCCTAGGTTCTCGACCGCCCTGTAGACTTGGGGGAACCCGGATAGGAAGATGATGTTCAGCCCCTCGTCGATCTTTTTCAGGTCCTTCACGATCTGGTCGCCGGTTTGCTCGGGTAGAATATAGTCCATGATCACGATTTGGATCTCGTTCTCCTCGAGAAGTACCTTCGCCTGGTCCGCGTTACACGCTGTGTAGACATTATAGTCTTCGGTCTCGAGTATCAGCTTTATGCTGGCCAGTACGTCGACGTCGTCGTCTACCAGGAGGATGCTTACCTGCATCAAGCTAGGACTTGGTTATCGACCATATAGGGAATATGTAGAACAATTCCATGTAACGTCGGACCTTTGTCTACAGCCATGCTGAGCCTAGGTCACGTGACAGGGTGATTTATCTCTATGAGAAAGGCTTCGAGATCAGGTTAGGAGCCTTTTCTCCCCTCTTAGTTTCTGTAATTCCGATATGTCTTGGCTTACTTCGAGGCAGCCCATGTACTCACCGTTTTCTCTGACGGCGAAGTAACGGATGTGTATCTTCCTCTCGTCACGGTTGATCCAGAACTCGGCTGAGTCTCGTTCCCCCGACCTCATCTCGTCGAGGATCTGCTGGACCTTGTGAACGCTCTTCGAGGGGTGGCAGTCCTGAACCCTTCTCCCAATGACGCCCGGGGGCCGGGGGAATATCCTGTCACCGTTCTTGTTGAACAACCTGACCCTATCGTCCTCGTCGACGTAGCTGAACTCGAACGGTAACGCGTCGAGGACTCTGCTTAGAACCTCTTCAGGAACTTCTCCTTTCATGGATAATAACTGTCTCAAGATGTGATAAACTTGAGCATTTACTCGAAGAGGGTCTTGTGGGCTCCGCACATGGGGCAGACCCAGCCCTCCGGCAGGTCATCGAACAAGGTGCCCGGCCGCACCCCGTGCCCCGGGTCTCCATCAGTGGGATCGTAGATGTACCCGCATACCGTGCAGACCCGCTCAGGAGGCTGATCCTGTGAAGCCTCAGATGCGGGGAATAGTAGCGGTGAGCCTGTGAGTTCCTCCACGAGGCCCTTGTACCTCTCATGGATCATGGCCCTGTCGAACCTGTGGAAGCTCTCCAGCATCTGGTCCTGCTCCTCGTCGCTGAGGTACGTCATCGCAGGGTAGAAGAAGCGCTTGTCCTCCTTCTCTATGTGGCCGGGGTATAGGTCGGCGAGGGCCTTCAGGGCGGCATTTATGTGGTCGAGGGCTCCATCGTCTCCCCTCACCCACATGTCCCGGCCCTCCAGCAGCCTGCCCACGGTCGCCCTGGCGTACCCGTGCTCCTCCCTCAGCTCTTCCATCGTCGCGGCGTGGGCCTCGTCGAGCATCTTTGCTTCGAGCAACCTGAAAAGTATGTCCTCCTCCTTACCGTGGTGGGTCCTGTCCGCGTATGTCCTAAAGAAGTCTACTGCGGAGACTATGAACCATGGGTCTGCCTTCCCCGTCTTCTTTATACGGATGATCTCCTCCTCAAGCACCGGGACCATCCTCTCGATTATCCTGTGCTCCCACATCAAAGGACCTATGGGCTTCAAGTCTGAGCCCCCGCGTACACCTATTCCTCTTCCACGGTTATCGCTTGCTCGGGGCAGCTGTCTACGCAAGCCATGCACATTATACAATCCTCCATCCTGGCTGGATCTGCTTTAGTCTCGTTGCCGTACTCTGGCATCTCCACAAGATCGAAGACGTCCATCGGGCATACACTCTTACACACTCCGGCTCCTAAACATTTTTCGAGATCGACCGTCACCTTAGGCAAAACCATCACCAACAAACCAAAGGAACCGTAATATTAAAACACCCATAACCATCAAGCGTGAAATTTACGCTTTAAGGGTAATAAAAAGAGTCTCGTTGTAGACGATCCGCTCTTTAACCGTTGTAACCGTGGATTTTCTTTATCTACGTATGAAAATGACGTGGACGATAAAACGGAGATGTGTTAACCGCATGCAGTCAAGGAGGTTAGCGTCGCCTTCTGTATCGCCGATCGTTGGGCCGGTACAGTATTCTTGAATGGTAGTTTCGGCGGTTCTGTCTCAAAGGTCCGATGCTCTTCGCTTTACTGGTTGAGCCCACGTTGGGCGTCTGCGCCCTTACCTTCCCGGCCTTGGTCAGTGATCCGTGTGTGGGTACTTTTTTCACCTCCTAACTTCAGATACCCCGTGAAGTCTTCAAACGAGGTAACCTAGCTCCGGTCGCCGGCGGTCTTGATCCATTCCTTGACGAGGTCCAGCGTCGGCGGCCGCTTAGTTATGTCTTGAGCCTCGTTGACCGCCAATAGGTTGGCTAGAAGCACCTCGGGGGCGTATTCTGCGACCGCTTTGATGGATTTTACTCCTGTGGCCGTCAACAGCTCCCGGTACTTGGGTCCGACGCCGTTCAGCTCATCTATGTTCGACACGCTTTCAGGCATCCCCTCCTTCTCGGAGGGCTCCTCCGAAGCCTGCTCGGCTTCGGGCGGCACAACCTTGACGTCGACGGCCTCTTTTCCCTTTGGGGTGTCGATGACCCTGAACTCTACTTCCTTACCTTGTCGCGGAAGCTCCGTCGACTGAAAATTTGACGAATGGAAGAAGATGTCCTTCTCGCTATCTTCAACCTCGATGAACCCGTATCCTCTATACGACAGATATTTCTTGATTTTTCCCTTCACTTTCTTTCTCCTCTTCTTCTCACTTGGTGTTATTCATGACAATCGTCATCGTGCTGACGTTCCTGGGCCTTCCTTCCTCGTTGGTTAACTCCTCGGTTCCGATCTCGATGGATTCTACCTTGAGGTTGGCTAGGAACCTGCTTCTGGTGACCTCGGCCACGTCCACGGCGGTGCTTATAGCCGCCCCCCTCGCCTTCATGGTGACTGTGTCACTGTTTCTCAATACCTCGAGGACGGCTGTGCAGTAGTTTAGTATCGGTTTACGCCCGATAAAGACTGTGTTTTCTGATGACATGGTGTTCTCTACCTGTAGGCAGCGTTAATCAGTTTGCCAAAACTAAGAACGCATTGCAGTTAGTAGTAACGCCTTGTTCTATTAAATGTATTTAAATTTTAATCTTTTCGGGAAAAAAGGTGATTCTAGGAGATAAACCTGTAGTCCGTCATTTAAATCAACTAGCAAAGCATAGTCGGAATCCGACGCGACTTGAAGAATAAAGTAAACGCCGGTAAATTAACGTAAAAGAAATATTTTTGATAAATAATCTCTAAAAAACGTATTAATACATAATATTAAAAAACATCCATTTATATTATATAAATGAAAATGCCTAGAAACAGTATTACGACTGAAATGGCGAAAGAGAGGATACTTGAAAAACTAAATCAGGTCATAGAGGAAGGCAGGAAACCTGTTGTTAAGTTTAAAGATCTCTACAAGGGAAACACTTCTTTGAGTCGGATATACTTCAAAGCCGGTCACGAGCTGGATAGGGAAAAAGAAGACTTGAAAATGACCATCAAGAGCGGGTTCCATCAGATAGAACAGGTAGCATGATAATAGAAACTTTCCCGGATTAAAATAGATAATAAAAACACTCTTATTAACCACCATTACATATATGGTTTCGATAAGGCGTTTCAGATTCTAAAAGAAGTATTGAGTAACGCTTTTCGTGAACAAGAAGTGAGGTGAAACAGTTTGGAAGGTATTGTCAAGAAATGGTTAGACGGCAGAGGCTTTGGATTCATCGAAGTCGAAGATAGCGAAGACGATGTGTTTGTACATCATTCAGAGCTTCAGGGAACCTATTCGCTCATGAACGGACAGAAGGTAGAGTTCGAGGTAGAAAGCTCCTACAAGGGCCCCAGAGCCAAGAACGTTAAAGTCATCGGCTAGACGCGTTTATCGGTTCCTTTAACCATTTTAATCAACTTTTTTTATTCGAGTATATTTGATTCAGTTTACCTCTTTGAATATAGGGGTGTTAGGTTTCGTCGAAGGGCCAGATAGGCCTCGGTATGTTTCTGTACGTGAAACACTCCAGGTTCGGGGTGGTCAAGCCCGGAGCGTCTACCTCTATCACGGCCTTGCTGAAGGGTCCGTAGGCTGCCCTGAAGTGGCCCCGGCTCTTGAGCACGAGTATCTTCTTGTCCTTGGGCTCTATGCCGTTCCGCCTGTAGACCTCGGGGTCGTTTGGGGCGTGGCTCCTCTCCGTCAGGATTATCTCGATCCCGTTTACGTCGATGACGGCTGTCCTGCCCACGTCGACGGGGACGCCTACTGCCATGGCTTTGTGGATGAACCTGCCGTCCGTGAGGGTGCGTACCGTGCCTTTGACCCTGAGGGGCTTACCGTGGTAGTCGTCGGTCTTGCCGCCGATCTCCATGTTCAACACGCCTTTCACGCCCACCTCTGTCGCCAAGGCCACGGCCTCGGGATCCTTGATGCAGGCGACGCCCACGTTCACGGCGCCCCGCCGTAGCAGCTCCCTCAGTATCTCGGTGCCGTCACCTGGGGCGCCTCCTCCGGGGTTGTCCGCCACGTCTGCGAGGATGATGGGGCCCTCGGCGGCGTCCATCGCCGCCTTGACGGCCTCCTTGATGGGGGTGAGGGGCTTCAGGAACTCCTCTCTCAGGCCCCACATCTGTTCACCAAGCTCGTTGCTGAGCCTCTGCGCCAGATCGGGGTCTCCGTCCGTGACGGCGACCACGGCCGAGCCCACCCTGTCCACGTCGGCGTAGGGGAACGCGGGGAACAGGCAGACGTTGATTACGCCGGGCTGCCCCTCCATGCGCCTCGCCGTCTCCAGCAGCTTCACCATGGGGCCCTCCGTGGTGCGCTGGTTTATAGTAGGCGGCACCATCCTGAGCTTCCTGTGGGCGACGACGGGCCGTAGCTCTCCCCGCACGGCTTTCACCATGCACTCCGCCGCCTCGACGCCCCTCTCGTACATGTCCACGTGGGGGTTGGTGTCGTAGCCGAAGATGGCGTCGCAGTACTCCACCATCATCTCAGAGATAAGGCCGTGCAGGTCAAGGGTTATTATTACCGGGGTTTCCCTCACCAGCGCCTTGACCTCCCGGAGCAGCGTCCCCTCCGCCTCGGGCACGTCCTCCGCTATCATGGCGCCGTGGAGGGCCAGGAGGACCCCGTCCACCCGCCCGGCGCCCCTGATGCCTTCCTTGATCTCTTCCACGATCTCCCAGTAGTCCTCGTTCCTGAGGGGCCCCGCAGGAGTGGCGCCTGCCTTTATGGTAGGGACGTACTCGAAGCCCTCGCGTTCAAGGACGTCGATGTAGCCGCCTACGCCGCTCCTCGTGCCCTTGAGGGTATCCACGATCTCGTCGCCGTAGATGGGGTGAAAATCCTCCAGCGTCGTCTTCACAGTGCTGAACGTGTTGGTCTCGTGGGACATGCCGCCGATGACGATTCGATGAACTGACATGGTAAAACTTCAGCCCCAGCCCATATTAAAGATGGGGCACAAGGTAAATTGGTCGAGATAAGGTATTTATCGCTTCAACCAAGCTACTCTCTACACTTACTGGGAGACACGGTTTCTAAGATGATACGCTTCGATGAGGAATACGGGGCGAAGGTAGACCATCGAGTAGCTTTGAGATACCTTCCTTCGAGGACGCGTTGGCGATGGCTGAGGAAAAGCTGAGCCGCTCCATGG
>CAYFYM010000205.1:0-13036 GCA_964347405.1 uncultured Candidatus Bathyarchaeia archaeon
GATGACCAAGGCTCTCATGGAGAAGCTGATGACCGCCAAGGCTAGGCTCAACGGAGACACGGTCTACAGCGGCGTCAGGTACGGCAACGTGATGTTCAGCAGGGGCTCCGTGCTCCCCCTTTTCATCCGTCAGATGATGACCGGCTCCCAGCTCACAGTCACAAACCCCGACATGACCCGGTTCCTGCTGCCCCTGGACACCGCCCTGGACCTCGTTCTCTACGCCATAGAGCACGGGGAGAACGGCGACCTGCTTGTCAAGAAGAGCCCCGCCGCCACCATAGGAACGTTGGCGGAGGCTATGACAGTCATATTCAACCATGACAAGGGCGTCAAGACCATCGGGGTCAGGGAGGGTGAGAAGATGCACGAGACCCTGGTCACCCGCGAGGAGCTCATGAAGGCCGAGAGCAACGAAGAGTTCTACAGGATAAGGAACCTGAGGAGGCTCGACTACGAGGAGTTCTTCTCCTCCGGCAAGTACGAGGGGCTCCCCGCCGAGGGATACACGTCCAGCAACACACGGAGGCTCACCCTCGACGAGACAATAGCCCTCCTGCTGTCATGCAGCGAAGTACAGGACCAACTGGGAGACGAACCGCCGTCGCCCCCTGAACAACCACCAGATATAACCCAGCCTGTCCAGAGGTGAACACGTGAGAGTAGGGATAACAGGTCAGTCGGGTTTCATCGGCTCACACCTGCACAGCTACCTGAAGAACGACGAAGACGTGACCCTGATCCCCTACCAGAGAAGGTTCTTCGAGAACGTTTACGAGCTCGACGAGTTCCTCAAGCGCTGCGACACCGTCGTCCACCTGGCCGGAGCCAACCGAGGCCCAGACGAGGAGGTCTACGAGACCAACGTACAGCTAGCCGAGACGCTCGTATCGACGCTCATAAGGACAGGGTCCACGCCTCATCTGATCTACGCCTCCTCCATACACGAGACCCGGGACACGGCTTACGGCAGATCCAAGCTCCGCGCCAGACAGACATTTTCAGCGTGGGCTCACGAGAACGGCGCCAAGTTCACCGGCCTAATCCTCCCCAACGTCTATGGGCCCTTCTGCGCCCCTTTCTACAACTCGGTGGTCGCCACGTTCTGCCACCAGCTCACCCACGGCCAGGATACAGAGATAAAGGACGACCAGACCATAGGCCTCGTATACATCGACGACGTGCTCCAGAAGATCCAACGGGTGATAATGTATGAGCTGGAGTCCGACGAGATGATGGTGCCGCCCAACCTAGAGATAAAGGTGAGTGATCTACTGGACAGACTCCTGGGCTTCAAAAAGCAGTACATGGAGGAGAAAGTCATCCCTGACCTCTCGGATCCCTTCGACCTCAAACTATTCAACACTTTCCGGTCGTATATCGAGCCCGGCCACTACCCGATTCCATACGACGTGAAACAGGACCACCGGGGCCGCCTCTTCGAGGCCATAAGGTCCTTCAACAAGGGCCAGGCGTTCTTCTCGACGACGAAGCCGGGGGTCGAGAGAGGTAACCACTACCACCGGAGGAAGGTGGAGAGGTTCAGTATAGTCAAAGGGCGGGCCCTCATCCAGTTGAGAAGGGTGGGAGCCGCGGCCGTTCAAGACTATGTTCTGGATGGAGAGAAACCCAATTACATCGATATACCGGTCCTCTATACTCACAACCTGATCAACATTGGAGAAGAAGAGCTGCTCATGCTCTTCTGGGCCAGCGAGTTCTACGACCCGGAGGACCCCGACACCTATTACATGGCAGTGAACGAGCCCAGTTTGTTTGACGAGTCTATATTGTTGGAGGCCGCGCCGTGAAGAGCAGTCTAAAGGTAGTCACGATACTCGGTACGCGGCCTGAGATAATCCGTCTCAGCCGAGTCATGGCCCTGCTGGACGGGCACCTCGAACACAGGATCGTGCACACTGGGCAGAACTACGACTACGAGCTCAACGAGATATTCTTCAAGGACCTAGGCATCAGGAGGCCCGACCACTTCTTAGAGGTAAACACCGATAGTCTCGGCACCGTAATCGGTGAGACCTTAATCAAATCTGAGAAGGTGCTGAAGGAGGAGGCCCCCGATGCCGTCCTCATCCTCGGGGACACAAACAGCTGTCTGGCAGCTATCATGGCGAAGCGGATGAAGATCCCCGTCTACCACATGGAGGCAGGCAACAGGTGCTTCGACCCGAACGTCCCGGAGGAGATCAACCGCAGAATAATCGACCACATAGCCGACTTCAACCTGGTCTACACGGAGCACGCCCGACGCCACCTCCTATCGGAGGGCATCCACCATCGACACATCTATCTCACCGGCTCACCCATGTATGAAGTACTCAAACACTACAGGAAACAGATCGACCAGTCAAACATACTGACCGAACTAGGTATTAGACCCAAAGAATATTTTCTCGTGAGCATCCACAGAGAAGAAAACGTGGACATCTCAGAGAACCTGACGAAGATCCTCGGCATATTGAACAGTATCGCAGAAAAATACAGACAGCCGGTCATAGTCTCAACCCATCCTCGAACCTCAAAAAGGATAGACTCTCTTGGATCTCCCGAGATGGACGACAGGATCAGGTTCCTCAAGCCCTTCGGGTACCACGACTATCTCAAACTGCAGAAAAACGCTTTATGTACTATAAGCGACAGCGGCACCATTAGCGAGGAGTCGGCAATCATGGGGTTCCCCGCTGTAAACCTTAGAGAAGCCACCGAGCGCCCCGAGGCCCTTGACGCTGGGACCATAATCCTTACTGGGATAGAAAGGGATACGGTGCTAGATGCCGTGGAGCTAGTAATTGAAGAGCCGGCGAGACATGCCACGATTCCTCCTGAGTACATGGTAGAGGATGTATCACGGCGTGTACTTAGGCTCATCATGGGTACGGCGAAGCTGAGCTACAAATGGGTTGGAGTCGTGAGAAACGATCTTAACCGTTGAAGCCACAGGCGGCGCCAACTTGATGTAAGATGGCGTACAACCGAAGTTGTTACACCTTACTACACTCACAGTCTAATATGGAATACTGTTCCACGAGTATAACAAGACGAGGCGCCCCACGTGTCCCAGCAGTTCATCGATGTAACGAGTCAGCGCTCCGAGCATGAAGCCTTTAAACCGTTCATCGTGGCGTGTATCCCGGCGTACAACGAGGAAAAAAACATCGGCAAAATACTTGATCAGGCTTTCAGACACGTGGAGCATGTCGTTGTATGTGACGACGGCTCGACAGATAGGACCAACGAGATAGCCAGAAGAAAAGGCGCAACCGTCGTTAGAAACCCGCATAATATGGGAAAAGGTAGGGCGCTCCAATCCTGTTTCAGGTTAGCTGACAAGATGTCCCCAGACGTGATTGTAATGATGGACGCAGACGGGCAGCATGACCCGGAAGACATTCCACGCCTTGTCGCGCCCATCATAGAGGGGGAGGCTGATCTCGTCATAGGCTCACGGTTTTCAGAGGGCTCCTCCACCGACGCGCCGCTTTACCGCAGAGTCGGGCTTTCTATCGTGAACGCGTTCAACCAGACGGCGAACGAAGGCATAAAGGACTCCCAGAGCGGTTTCCGCGCATTCAACGAGGACGCGTTGAGGCTCTTCACGGGTATGAGCGAAAACGGGTTCGGCATAGAGACTGAGCAGCTTTCCGTAGCCCGGAAATTCGGTCTCCGCGTGATAGAGGTCCCGACCACCATACGATACAAGGGACTTGAGAACACGTCGAAGAAAGACCCGGTGTCCCATGGCCTCGAGTTGGTAATGGTCGCCCTCAAGCTCCTGGTGCAGGATAAACCGTTGCTCATGATAGGGTTCCCTGGCCTCCTCTTCATAGCTACATCTCTTTTCACGGGGTATCTCTTTGTTAAGGACTACCAACTGACCCAATACTTCAGCGTCCCCATGGCGTTGATAACCTTCACCTTCCTAACCATTGGTACTCTGTTGATCCTTTGCAGCCTAATTTTCTATGTACTTTATCTGTTGAAGCTAGAGATCAAGAAACTCAGGATTGATACATAAACGACGTAGGGATTTATCTGGTTAATTATACGGGAAGGAACGGATCCTAATGAACTAAGTCGATCATGCATGCCTCTAGGTTCATTGAGAACATCTTAAAAACGCGTGGCATTATGGCTTAGGGCCTATGAGTTTATCTTTTCTTCCGGGGAGCTTCGTGAATCTGTTTTTGAGAGGGGGCAAGTCAGACAACGCACAGTAGACGCCTAACAGATTCCCTTCATCATACATACCGGTGGTCACGGCTAAACAGAAAAGCTAACAGATGAACTTGGAGTCAGACTGCCTTCTCAAGTATCACCAAGGTCTTGGAATCTTCGAAGTATCCTCTAGATCGCCTTCGCATGCGTATTGCTTGGCGCTGATCTCCGCGAGCTTTATGGTCCTCCAGTGGGTGACAAGAGAGGAGCTAGGGTGGCTGGTGGCTCACCCGTTTAACGACCTCGAGTTCAGAAAGCTGGCGTAGAAACTCAACCATGTTGGCGACACGGTATTCGATCAACTTCTCCCCTGTCTCCTTGCTCGCCTTCGCCGGGTCACCTAGGTACCCGTCGTCGGACAGCTCCTCTGTGTTCCAGTTCCCCGTGAAGTTGACGCCCGTGTACTTGGCGGTGCCCCAACCCACGTAGTCTGGGAGCGGGAACCTCGGCGGCAACGGGTTCTTCGGTATCTTCTCCACCCTGACGTGCTCGCCCAGCGCCATCATGAGCGAGGTCTCTGTCTCCCCCGCGTGGGAAGAGCCGCCGGGCCCCGCCTTCAGAGTCTTCTTGGCGACGTTCAACTCGTCGTCCACGTGACTGATGCCCGACGTCACGAATACCATGGCGTCTGTGTTGTCGTACAGCCTCCTCGCGACGGCGTCCAGCACCGTCCTGTTGCCGCCGTGGCTGTTCACTACCACTATCTTCCTGAAACCGTAGTGCGTGAGGCACCAGCACACATCCACCAGCACCTCCGTCAGCGTCTCCGGCTTCAGCGACACCGTGCCAGGGAACGACATGTGGTGAAGCGACATCCCGAAGTGGATAGGCGGCGCGACGACCACCCTGATCCCAGTCTCCTCGAAGAGCCTCTTGGCTGACCTTTTACACAGCTCGTACCCGATGACCGCGTCCGTCTTAACCGGCAAATGCGGCCCGTGTTGCTCAGTCGAGCTCACCGAGACGATGGCCATGTCCGTCTCACCTAGAGCCTCAGCGACCTCAGGCCAAGTCATCTCAGCCAACAAGAACCTCTCATAACCCTCGCTACTCATAGAACCAGTTCTAGTATCTATAAATGAGGATAAAATCCCTTCGAAGAATCCATGGAAAAAATACACGCAACTTTATAATAACCTAGACGAACCCATGTACTGAGTTTTCATGGTTATACCAGTATTCCCCCGGGAGAAATACGCCTCTCTGCCCACAGTCGACCGTGGCGAAGGCGTATACCTGTACGACAAGGAGGGAAACAGATACCTCGACGCAAGCGCCGGCGCCTGCGTGGTCAGCGTAGGCCACGGCAGGACTGAAGTGGCGGAGGCGCTAAAGGAACAGGCGGCCCGAGCCGCCTTCGTGATAGGCGTGCATTTCCAAAACGAGGCAGCCGTCAGGCTCTCCCAACAGGTGATGGAGCTTGCGCCGGGGGAGATGAGCTCCGTCCACTTCGTCTCAGGCGGCTCGGAGGGCACAGACACCGCCATAAAACTAGCTCTATCCTATTATCTCGCCCGGGGCCTGCCCCGTAAGACGCGTTTCATAAGCAGGTGGGCCAGCTACCACGGCGCCACCATAGCCGCGACATCCATGTCGGGGCACACAGGCAGACGCAGAACATATCACCGCGTTCTAATGGACGTGACTCACATCCCCCCCGCGTATTGCTACAGGTGCCCCTATAGCAAGACCCCCGAGTCCTGTGACGTCGACTGCGCCAGAGCACTGGAGACCGAGATTCGGAGAGAGGGCCCCGAGAACGTTGCGGCTTTCATGGCCGAGCCCATCGTCGGCTCCACGCTGGGCGCCGTCGTCCCAGTCGACGAGTACTGGCCGCTGGTACGCGAGATATGCGACGCCCACGACGTGCTCCTCATAGCCGACGAGGTGATGACGGGCTTCGGGAGAACTGGGAAGAACTTCGGTCTAGACCACTGGGGCGTAACCCCCGATCTCATGACCACCGGAAAGGGCATCAGCTCAGGGTACTCCCCCCTCGGCGCGGTGTTGGTTAACAGGAAGATCAGTCAGGCGTTCGAGGAAACCGGCTCCGACTTCCCCCACATATTCACTTACGGCTTCAACCCCCTCTCCGCGGCAGCGAGCTCAGCGGTTCTCGACATACTCGTAAAGGAGAGGCTAATCGAAAGGTCGGAGACCATGGGGCGCTACCTCGATAAATGGCTAAAGGAGCTTGAAGACACCCCCATCATAGGAGACACACGTGGAAAAGGGCTGCTTCACGGAGTCGAGTTCGTTAAAAACAAGTCGACGAAGGCGCCTTTCCCGCGGGAGAAACAGGTCTCACACAGGATGTTCAAGGGCATGGCTGACCGCGGCGTGCTGCCCTACATCGGGACCGGGACCGCCGACGGGACGCTTGGAGACCACTTCGTCATATGCCCACCATTCATAATCACAGAGGAACAGATCGACGAGATAATCGAATCCATCGACAAGACCGCGCGAGAGGTAGCCACCCAAACCTGAATCTGAGGCAACCAGACACCTTCAAACGCCAACCATAAAACCTTGTTCGTCTATAGGCAAACCCATGACCGATGAATACGATGTCCTCATCGAAGACGCCATGGTGGTCGATGGCACAGGCGCAGCCTCCTACAAAGCGTCCATAGGCATCCAAGGCGATAGAATCGCCTCAGTGGGCGATGTAAAACGCGACGCGGTGAACGTAGTGGACGCCTCCGGGCTCGTGGCGACCCCCGGTTTCATAGACTCCCATAGCCACTCGGACATCAACATCTTGTTCTACCCCGACTGCGACAGCCACGTTCATCAAGGTATAACGACGTTCTTCGGCGGTCAGTGCGGCATATCCTTCGCGCCCCTGGGCGACTATGTCCCCATAATGACGGGTGAGATCATGGAGCTGGCTCAGGAGCTTGAGCCCTACATGTACAGCCCCGCGAGTCTTGCCTACCCAATCGACGACGTTAATGCGCTGATGAAAGATAGGTATGGCTGGGAGATAAACTGGCGTACCATGGCGGAGTACTTCGCCGCCGTGAAACAGAATGAGCTGAGCATCAACTACGCGCCTCTAGTGGGTCACAGCGCCTGCAGGATAGCCGTGATGGGACGCGACTACAATAGAAAATCCAGACCCGACGAGGAAGAGGCCATAGGCGAGCTTGTACGGCAGTCTCTCATCGAAGGCTGCGTCGGGTTATCCACAGGCATGGACTACCCCGCCGACGTCTACGCCAGCAGATCCGAGATAGACGCCCACGTCTCGATTCTCCGAGACTACCCGCACACCGTGTACTCTCCCCACTGGAAGCGGACCGGGAGCAGAGAGGGAGGCAGCCCCGGGATAGCGTGGAACCGCATCGGCGGGATAGTGGACGAACTAGAATCAGCCAAGAACACGGGCGTCCCACTGGTGTTAGCCCATCTCTGCGGAGGCTGGGACACGGCGCCGGCCCCCCCGCCGCCCGTTGTGCAGGAGGCTATAGGCAAGGCTACGCTGGGCGTCATCGACCGGTACATAGCCGAAGGAGTAGAGGTCTCGTTCGACGTCATAATGTATTGGTGGTTCACCTCACAGTATCTAGCCGACCTCCTACCGCCTTACCTCAGACTGCTTGGCTCACGGGAGGCCCTCGCGAAGGCCCTCAAGATGCACGACTTTAGGGATGAGGTAAGGCAAGCCTTGGAAGACGGCCGCTTCTATCTTCCCCTCGTAGCTCGCTCCCAGCAACGGAACTACAGCCAAGAGATCAAAGTGACCGAGCACCGGAACCCAGCCTACAACGACAAGACCCTCCAGGAGATAGCCGCCGAGACCGGCGAACACGCCCTCGACACGCTGTTCAACCTCATCACCGAGGACCCGGGCGCCCTCTGCTCGACGCGTGATTACAGACTCACTGAGGACTACATAAGGCTCTTCTACAAGCATCCTAGAGGCATGGTGGGCATCGACTCCAGCATGGTCGACCTAAGCCACGAGTCCAAGACGCCGCCATGGAGCAAGCCCCTGTACCGCGCCTACTCGGCTTACCCCTCTTTCCTCAACAGATACGTCAAAGAACAGCGTCTGTTCACCATCGAAGAGGCCATACGTAAATGCACCTCGCTGCCAGCGGAGACACACTACCTCCAAGGTCGCGGAACAATCAAGGTAGGACAATACGCCGACATACTTCTCATCGACTGGGAGAACCTCAAGTTCTTGAGCACTCCTAAAGAGACTAGAATGTACCCTGAAGGCATCGAGTATGTCATAGTGAACGGCGAGACAGTAGTCGATAAAGGAAGACACACGAAAGCCAGGCCGGGGAAAATCCTAACGAGAAACGATGAAAAACCACATACCATTTAAAGGATAAAGGTTTGAAGTATCGTCAAGGGGTCTTCTCAAGCGTGATTTGAGTCGCCATCCCCCGCTGCCGTAAAACTCCCCTGAGCTTTCCTTTGACAGCGTTTAACTCGATGCTGACGTCTTCGTAGTCACTGGTTCCCCAGCGTGCATACTCCTTTGGTCTACTGTACCTAAATGAGCCAGTGATCTTACCAGAGTCGGCCTTGAGCTGCTCTAAGCCTATAGGCTCTCCACCCGTCTCTTTAACCGAGCCATGTGTCTCATCCTCGATAACCAGCTCTAGCGTGTGGAAACCATTCGAGTCATAGTACTCTCCCCTCCACGTGCCATTCAGCTCCATGTCCGTGTCCACTTTGGGCGTCTCTGGCGTATACCTCGGTAAAGTAGTCGTGCCGACGCTGAGGCTCTCAGCCCGTCCGTCCGCCCCGTACTCGAGAGTGACCTCATACCCATCGTACGACGGCCCGTGCGCCTTGTATTTCGCGTCGTCGATCCTCTCCAGAAGCACCGCATTGTCCATCGCTAGGTACCCGTTCCGAACCCCCAACACGGTTTGACGCGTCTCGTCGCCGTAGACCCCGCAAATCTTATCCCAGTTATCGGGAACCCTCTGGAGGCTCACGTCTATAGACGGGGTCTCCCCCATGACCATCCTCAGCACCGTGGGGGAGGGGGGTCTCCAGCCCGAGCCGTCCTGAAGGTTGCTGAGCCAGCACACCCCCACCCCCTCCTCCGGGTAGAAGCATACGTTGTTGGTGTAGTCGGGCAGCCCACCCGTGTGGTTGAGCATGACGTGGCCGTCGTGGATGCTGTAGAACCACGTCAGCGCCATGCCGCTCCTAGAGTTACCGGAGGGGGCTTGTAGCCGGTGCATCTCCCTGACGGTCTTCTCCCCGAGTATTCGCCTGCCCTTGAACCTTCCGCCGCTCATGTTCATGATCAGGAAGTTGGCTAGGTCGAGGACGGTGGAGTACAGGCTCCCCGCCGGGTCCTCGGGCACGGTGCCGAGAATATAGGGTTCAACGGGCATCAGCGGCTCATCCGGCCCCCCAGCCCTCTTGTAGCCTTGAGCCAAGCTATCCCTGATCTCGGGGGCGAGGGTGAACGCGCTCGACTGCATCTCCAGCGGCTCCAGCACATTCTCAGCGACGTACCTGTCGTAGGTTTTCCCCGAGAACAGCTCTATGAGGTACCCGGCTATCATGTACGCCGTGTTGCAGTAGGCCCACCTCTCTCCCCGGGGCCTGACCGCCCGCGCCGCGGACTCTATATAGCCCCTCATGGTCATGGGCTCCTCGTCCATCAGATAGATGGGCGGCACCCGTGTGGGCATGCCGCTGCGGTGAGTCAACAGGTCCCGAATGGTCGGCTCCTCCCCCTGCACGTCCCGGATCTTGACGTCCAGGTGGCTGTTCGCCTCGTCGTCCAGATCGAACTTGTCTTTCTCCATGAGCTGGAGGAGGCCGACGGTGACCACGGGCTTGGTCACCGAAGCGCACCTGTAAACCGTCTCCGGCTCCGCCCTCTTTTTCTTGTCGACGTCGGCGTACCCGAAGCCCTTGGCCCACGCCACCTCGCCACCTTGTATGACCGATATACTGGAGCCAGGGTGCTTCCGGCAGGCAAGCTCGGCTTCGACGAACCTCTCTACATCCACTATGACCTTTTTATCTAGCATGAGTAATCAGTCCAATATCCTCAAGTAGAGAAATAAGATTAACTTCGAATCCGAAGAGACCACCCACCCTGTTATATAACTCTCCCAACATAGACTCCACCGATTTCTATGGGTCGAAACAAGAAGTACGACGGCTACAAACCGTACCAGTACCTCGAACCCGGCAGAGACTACCGGGAGTTCAAGCTACGCAGAGCCGTGCTCCCTGAGTGGTGGGAGCCAGTCCCCCTCAGCAAGACGGAGGAGGAGCGCTTCGAGAAGATAATGGAGACCAGCGTAGTCATTGACCTCCACGCCCACCCCGACATCAGCCCCGAAGACCCCTTGGAGAACAGGGACTTCGACAGGGAGGGCCGTAACTTCCTCGCCTACGAGGCCCTCGCGTCAAGCGGCCTCGACTGCGTCTTCGACAACATGCAGGACGGCAGTAGCTTCATCAACACCAAGCACGGCTGGGACTGGAACAGCACCCTCCACGACCTCGGCATGAGGCTCTGCGACATAGCCCACCAAGACTTCCTCATCCACTGTAAACGTGCCACCGACATAGAGCGCGCCCATCGGGAAGGCAGGCTCGCATGGGTGTCCGTCATCGAGTCAGCCAGCTGCATCGAGAACGAGGTGGACCGCCTCGACGTCCTCTATGGCCTCGGCGTCCGCAGCATAGGCGTAAACTACAGCGAATCTAACATGCTCGGCAGCGGCCTCAAAGAACACATGGACGGAGGACTCACCGACTTCGGTTACGACGCCCTCGTCCGCATGAACAAGCTCGGGTTCCTCGTGGACGTGAGCCACACCAGCGACCAGACTGCGCTGGAGGTCATCGAGCTAAGCAAGGACCCCATAATAGTCAGCCACGCCGGCGCCCGCGCCCTCACCCCCACCACACGAATGTTCCCCGACGAGGTCATTCAGTCGTTGGCGGAGCGCGGCGGCGTCATGGCGATAGAGGCGGCCCCCAACCTGACCGTAACCGAGAAGCACCCGCTGCACAGCGTCGAGAGCTACATGGAGCACATAGAGTACTGCATAGACCTCGTGGGCATCGACCACGTTGGCTGCGGCCCCGACTCCAACTACGGCGACCACGTAGGCCTCTACCTCACCAACTTGGAGCAGCACGGCAATCTGGGCCTCGGCCACTACACCCGCCCCGGGAAAGGCGGGGAAGCCAAGTACCTCGGCATCGACATGAACATAGAGCAGCTCAAGAAGCTCAAGTTCGTCAGAGGCATGGAGAACCCCACAGAGTGCCTCCAGAACGTCTGCCGCTGGATGATAAAACACGGCTACAGCGACACCGAGGTGACCAAAGTGATCGGTGGAAACGGGTTAGATCTGTTGAAGAAAGTATGGTAGGCCAGATACCTGTAAACACACATTTTTTCAACGATTTTTGATCAGGATAAAAGGAAAAGCGAATTTCATCCATTCTACTCGGTGGAAAACCGAGTGAGGAGGCTTAATCCCCGGAAACCATTTAACACCCTTCAACCAATCTCTATCCATGCCTGAACGTTTAGTGAAAGTTGGTGATGTAGACCACTACTACACAAACATCGGGGTCGTAGTGGTTGATCTGGTCTCTACACTGAAGGTCGGAGATAAGATAACGGTTAAGGGCGCCACCACCGAGTTCACGCAGACGGTTAAATCCATGCAGATAATGCATGAAGCCGTCGAGGAGGCGGGAGCCGGAGACTCGATCGGATTAAAAGTGATCGACAGAGCCCGCAAAGGAGACGAGGTATTCAAAACGACACACAGCTAATTAGACCCACCCTTTTTTATCTGAATCGAAGAAAAATGGCATGCGCGCCCCGTCGAGCACCATAGTGCTAACCTACCTGTATATCTATCGAGTAGTCCTTTAGCTGAGTGGAGCTAGCTATGACGTTTCCCTCCGCGTCCTTGATGGATGAGACTCTTAGGGAATACGACCCAGCTCCAAATTTAAATGGATTAATGAAGGTGTACTCCGTTTCACCATAGATCTGTTTCTCGGCTGAACTGGTGCCTATATTGAGGTATTCGTTCCAAGATCTAAGTACGAAGGTGCCGTTGAAAGGCTCTCCACCGATATAGTGAATCATCAAGGTGCCTTCGATGTTTGAGTTCAGTTCATACTCTAACTTAGTGGTTGTGAGGTTAACCTCCAGATCATCAATGACGAAATATGTCCAACTCAAGACCTTGATCTTGTTGTACTCGTTCCAGAGCTTGAAGTAGCTCTCCTGAAGCTCGTCATACTCGTCTTCAAGTTCGTTGACCCGGTACCCTAGATCGCTTACCTCATCTTCGAGCTCGGACACCATGTCATTGGCGTCATCAAGCTCTTGGGTCGCGTCCTCATAGTCCTCCAATAACTCGTCGTATACACTTCTCATTACGGCTTGGTTCTGGAGGGTCTCGTAGGCCTCAGTGACCTGCTCTAGATCGTCTTGAACCTTTGTGTAGTTCTGCTGAAGCACGGCTACCTGCTGCTCCAACGTCGATATCGTGGCGCTCTGACCATCGATCGTCTCCTGAAGGTCGTCTAATTTCCGTGAAGATAACACGTCGTTGACCTGATAACCCAGCATCAAACCTACTATTAGCGTCACCACCGCCATGTTCCACGGATTGAATAGCTTGCCCGTCGTGGTTGACATGTAAACCCAATATAGATGATGTTTGTTAGAATATGAACTTGAGGGTAAGATGCTAGTTATTTGGAGTATGTAGCTTCCCTACATATCTATACACCCTTCGAACCGCATCAGGGTGCCCCCCGGGGA
>CAYFYM010000206.1:0-3128 GCA_964347405.1 uncultured Candidatus Bathyarchaeia archaeon
GGGCAGCTGAGCCCGGGGGCCCATCCATCTCGTGGCTGTTGGTCACTATGAGTACGTGGCTCCCTGGCGTGACGTTATCGATGAGCTTCTCGGCGGCCAGCAGGGTGAGGGGTCTGCCATACCGCTGCCTTGTCTCGTCGTACACCTTCATCCAGGTGTACCTGTTCTTCACGGGGCCGTCTCTGCCCTTCCTCAGCAGCGGCACCGCACCGGAGGGGGTGGCGACGATGCGGTCCACGGCGTCGCCGAAACCCTCCAGTATCTGTGATTCGATTTCCGACAACTTGATCAAGTATGGGTTGCCCCGCCTTGTTTTAAGGTTGAGCTAGGCGTCAGCCATGTTTCATATGGACGGTCATGGCTATCATGTTCACGAGCATGGGCGTGTCCACGAGGACGTATCTGCCGCCGAGTTGAGGCCGGTGAACACCTCGTCGAGGGGAAGCTTCAACCCGGTCCCTCCGGCCTGTACCTTTCCACTGCCTCCGCCATGCCGCCGCATGTGAACCGGCCCTCTGGGCAGTGCCCCAGCATGTAGCAGTAGGGCCCGGCGTTGTCGAAGACCTCGGGCTCCGCCTCCCTGCACTGTGCAAGCATCGCGTCTGCGAGGCCCCGGATCTCCCACTGTGCTCTGTTGCAGAGGCGCAGCCCGTAGAAGTGGAACAGCGATGAGCCTGTCATGGTCATGAGGAGGCTGGTCTCGGTGGCGTTTGGGAGCACGAACCGGGCGTCCTCCTTGGGCACCCCTGCGTCCACAAGCGTCTGGTACGCCTCGCTGGCCTTCTTCACTAGGCCGTGGAACACCTCCTCCCCGCCGTCAACAGTTGGGGGCTTCACTACGTGCTCCGTGAGCCTTTTCACGGCTATGTATCGCTGGCTCTGCTGGCTGTAAGACGCGGCCCTGTGCCTGACGAGTTGGTGGCTGCAAGCCCTGCTTATCTTCTCGACGGCGAACGAGTAGGCGAGGTGGGGAAGAAGCTGCCTCCAGCCCAGCGTCGGGAACCTTTCCCTGAGCACGGCATAAGGGGTGTTTGCTAGGAGCCGGACGTTCACCTCTCCTCGTCCTCCAGGAACTGCAAGTCAGGCGCGACGCTTCCAACTGTCTTTATGAGGAGGTCTGTGAGGCGTGTTTTCTCCTGTCTAGCGTACTCCACAACAGCGCGGAGGTTGCCGCTGAGGAGCCACCGGCTCTCATCGAGCCGCGTGAACGTGAGGAACCTTGTGCCTAGGGCGGCTTCCAGCACCTCGCCGTCCGTGGCCTCCAGCAGCCACACGAGACGGTTGTGCTCAAGTATGTTTCCGTGCTGGACCTCGGCTCTGCCTACTATATCCCTAACCTTGTCTGGTTTGTTTAGGAGCCGCTGGTAGAGGACGCTGGGCTGGGCTCCGCTTGTGGTGGTTAGCATGCTGGTGGCTATCATGGTTTCCAGGTTGGGGGTGTGGGCCAGTAGCTCCAGCTTCAACTACCTGCACCTATACTGGTGATACCTCGGGCTCTTTGGGCTTGGCTTTGAGCTCCGGCGGCACGTCCACGGCTCTGACTACGTTTATGCTGTTTATTACGTAGATGGGTGTGCCGTCTGGCTCGTAGCGTTTGAGTCGTTTGACGCCTCTGAGCACTAGCTTAACCTTGAGGGTTGTGCCGTCGGCCAGCCTGTACTCGTTCCAGTGCTCCTTCTCCTCGGTGAAGTCGATCTCCTCGGAGTCCTTCAGGGCCTCCCTTCGCAGCTTCGACATGGTTTATATCCCGTGAAAGGAGGCGTGTGAAGGTATAACTGTGTTACTGTTGGACGGCGTTCAGCGGCTTGACGGCTTCCGCCGCCTTCTCGCAGAGGCTCTGGAGGCCGAGCTCCTCCTCCAGCCGGGTGATTACCTTGACCCTTGATCGGGTCGCCGGGTTGGGGGGCACGGCGGTGCAGCCCTCCACCTTCCGGGCGGTTATCTCGTAGGTGCCTATTTTCCTGGCTATGTCCTCTATCTCCACCTTGTCGAACCCGATGAGGGGGCGTATAACCGGGAGGGCGACGGCGGCGTCCAGGACGTAGAGGTTCGCCATGGTTTGGCTCGCCACTTGGCCGAGGCTCTCCCCCGTAACGATGGCTTTGAGGCGGCTCTTCTTCGCGTACGCTTCCGCTATCCGGTACATGGAACGTTTGCACATGATGCAGGTGTACCGCGGCTCGGGACTCTCTAGTATTCTCTCCATCACGGACCCCATGGGGGCCGACAGCAGCTTGTAGCTGTCCACAGGGACATACTCGGCAACGGCCTTGAACGCCCTCCTCACCCGCTCCAGGTAGCTCGACCCCACGTAGGGCGTCTGGTCCATGAAGAGGGGATGTACATCCAGTCCGCGTTTCATCATCATCCACGCCGCCACGGGGCTATCGATGCCGCCGCTGAACAGGGAGACTACCTTGCCCTGTGAGCCGTAGGGCAGCCCCTTGACTCCCGGAACCATGGACGAGTACACGTAGGCGTTCTTGTCCCTAACCTCGGCGTATAGAGTGACGTCTGGTTCGTCTAGGTTTACGTGGACCTTGAACTCGTGGGTCTCCAGGACCCGTGAGCCGGCATC
Source organism: uncultured Candidatus Bathyarchaeia archaeon (assembly GCA_964347405.1). Taxonomy (GTDB): domain Archaea; phylum Thermoproteota; class Bathyarchaeia; order TCS64; family TCS64; genus RBG-16-57-9. Next base: position 2,579 of record CAYFYM010000206.1, read on the forward strand.
CACGGCGACGTCCCTGCTGCCGTAGGGGTGATTGCCCACAACCTTGGGGCGTACGGCGAACCCGTCTCCCTCGCCCAGCGTCCTCTCGGATTCTTCGACTATGGCCTCCACCACCGACTCGAACTCGGTTCCTGTCTCGGTGGAGGGCATGGCGTGGACGACGCCGAACACGTTGGCAACTACTTGGGCGGCCTCCGCGGGGACGCCTTCCACGTATATCCGCCCGAACCTTCGCGTGATCTCTGCGTCGGGGTAGCCGGCTCTCCTGAGCTGGTGCTTGATGTGGCCTGCTAGCTGCTTCTCCAGCCTGTTACGCACATACCGCCCCTTGAGGGCTATCTCTCCGTACGAGACGAGTATCGTCAACTCGGGGAATACCCTTGTGCCGGCGCTCTTAAGGTGTAGGGTTTATATCGGATACCGTTTTTTCATCTCATGAAGTAAAATGTCGTTTTGGGACAAATCCCCTGCGTTTCTGACCATTTTCGTTCTTTAGGCGTCGTTTTTCGCTCTCCCGACAATAATTTTTTTTATAAAATAATGATAACAT
>CAYFYM010000207.1:0-25091 GCA_964347405.1 uncultured Candidatus Bathyarchaeia archaeon
GCTCAGGAAACTCGGCAAGGCGGGCTTCGACAAGATACCCAAGTTCGACGCCTTCCCCGGCTGGAAACGGGAGGGCACCATGATGGCCGCCGACATGATGCAGACGGCCAGCGCCCTGCCGACGCGCAACTTCAGCGAAGGCGTCTTCGAGCACATCGAGAACGTGAACGGCGACGCCGTCCACGAGGCCACCGTCACCCAGCGTGGCTGCCCCAACTGCAACATGATATGCGGCAACACCATCATCGACAGCGAGGGCAGGGAGAGCGAGCTAGACTACGAGAACGTCACCATGCTCGGCAGCAACATCGGCCTCGGCGACCTACAGAAGATAGGCACCCTGAACAGGATGTGCGACGAGCTGGGCCTGGACACCATAGGCGCGGGCAACGCCATCGGGTTCGCCATGGAGTGCGCCGAGAAGGGGCTCCAGTCCATCGACATCACGTGGGGCGACTATGAGGGAGCCAAGAAGCTGCTGCGCGAGATGGCCATGATGGAAGGCGACGGAGCGCTCTTCGGCCTCGGCACCAAGGCCGCCGCGGAGAAGATCGGCGGCGACGCCCCGGACTTCGCCATCCACGCCAAGGGCCTAGAGGTGAGCGCCTACGACTGCCACGCCTGCCCCGGCATGGCGCTGAGCTTCGGCACCAGCCCCATAGGCGCCCACCACAAGGACGCCTGGGTGATAAGCTGGGAGATAAGCAGCGGCATCCGCGAGGAGTACTGCCCCGAGAAAGCCGACAAGGTAATCGAGTTCCAGCGCATCCGCGGCGGAATGTTCGAGACCCTCGTGGGCTGCAGGTTCCCGTGGATCGAGCTGGGCTACCCCCTTGAGGACTACCCGGGGTACTTCGAGGCCGCCACAGGCGTAGAGATGAGCCTCGACGACATGTGGTTGATGGGAGACCGCGTCTACGCCCTGGTACGCGCGTTCTGGGCACGGGAGTATGGCGACGAGTGGGGCAGACACATGGACTATCCGCCCGAGCGGTGGTTCAAGCACCCCCTCACCGAGGGCGCCCTCGCCGGCAAACACCTGGACAGGGAGAAGTACGACAGGCTGCTGGGCTTCTACTACGAGAAACGCGGCTGGGACGACAGGGGGGTCCCCACAAAGGCTACTATGAAGAAGCTGGGGTTGTCCAGAGAGGCTGAGCAGCTGGCCAAGACCGTGGAGCTCGGGTAGCCCCACCCTCTCTATTCGTTTCTTTTTCTAGGCGGCTCCACGTGGATGATGAGGTCCACGTCCGGGAGCTCGTTCTCCACGTCCCACTCAAGGTGATCTGTGAAGTCGTGGGCCTCATGGACGGAGAGGCCTCCGTCCAGGGAGAGGTGGAGCTCGGCGAACACCCTGTCGCCGCTCCGCCGGGTCTTGAGGTTGTGGTAGTCGACGAAACTGTTCTCGTGCCTGTCCATGAGCTCCCTGATCTTGTCCTCGGTCTCGGGGCACGACTCGTCCATTAGGCCGCCGCCGGACTTCCAGACCAGCCCAACGCCCAGCCTCAGCACCATCGCTGAGACGATGAGGGCCATGACGGGGTCGAGGACGGGGACCCCGAAGAACTGTCCGAGGTAGAGCCCCGCGGCAACGCCCATGGACGAGATCACGTCGGAGAGTAGGTGCTTTGCGTCGCCCTCCAGCGCCATGCTTCCGGTTTCCCTTGCCTTAGACATGAGCATCCACGAGATGGCCCCGTTCATCAGCGTGGCTAAGAGTGACAGGCCGATCGCCACGTCAAGGCGTTCCAAGGGCACGGGCTCATACAGCCTTCCAACGGCCTCCCTGGCGATCAACGCCCCGGCCACCAAGATGAAGCCCCCCTCGGCGAGGGAGGAGAGGCTCTCTATCTTCTGGTGGCCGTAGCGGTGGTTCTCGTCGGGCGGCCTCTCGCTTATCACAACGCTCATGTACATCATGAGGGACGCGACGATGTTCACTATGGACTCGAGGGCGTCGGATAGCAGCGCTATGGAGCCGGATATATGGTATGAGTAGAGCTTGACGCCGAATATGGCCACGCCGCCCACGAAAGCCGTGGTGGCCATACCACGTTTGTCCATCCTCCACCCATGCACGGAACTCGCTTTTAGGGGTTACCTTTAGCTAGACTAAAAAATATGTGTCGTGGGCGGCTCATCGTAGCCGGGTCTGCCTGGGCTTGGGCTTCCACTCGGGCAGCTCCGCCTTGAAGTGGGCCATCCGCTCCATGTACCCCTCGAAGGAGGCCAGGAAGCTCGTGAGGGCCAGCACGGATACGCTGGGCATCCTCCTGTATATCTTCATCTTGGTGGGGCTCAGCGTGAGCGTGATGGGGACCACCACCGCGTCCCTCCACCTGTGGACACCTATTTTCTTAGCCTGCCCCGCCAGGTGCTTGGCGAAGACCTCGGTCTTCTCCAGGTGGGTCTCGACTATGTTCCTTGCGGTGCTGTTCCCAATTCCCCTCGTATAGTGTTTGCACTCGGCGCACAATATGTACGGGTATCGGTAAGCCAGAACGTACATCTCCCAGCGGCGCCCCTCCGCCTGGAACCTGTATCGCCTCAGCGCGGTGAAGCCGTTCATCTCGAAGACGTGGGACGCGAACTCCTCGAACTCAAGCCACCCCAGGCTGCCGCTCACGGTCTGGAAGTCTAGACCGAGCTCGACCGCCTTTACAGCCAGCTCAACCCTCTGCTCCGTCGAGAGCCTGACGGCGTCGCCGTCGAGCGTTATGGCCCCCTCCAGGGCAATGGCCTCCAGGGTCTGGTCGAACGCCTCGCCCGTGACCTTCACAATCTTCCGCACCTCGTCCAGGCTGGCATCGCCTGACCCCGTCTTGACGAGGATCGCCTTGACCACCTGCCTGAGTGTACGGGGGTTCAACTCACGGGGTATGGGTCTCGTTTCCATTAAATCGTTTGCTCTAACAGTCTTCCGTGACGCCGGTGAAAGTGCCCCCGAGGCCGTCGATAAAAATTGGGTGTCTATTCGTTGACCAGTGTCGCCGCGGCGAAGAGCGCTTCTATGCCCCTCAGCCGGTTCCTGAGGGTGACCTCCGTCGTGCCCGCGGCCATGGCAACCTCCTTCTGGACCCGCCTATCCTTCTTCTCGATGCAGGCCTTGTAGAGAGAGGCAGCCGCTACGCCCCTAGGATCCTTGCCTGAGAGCCCGTGCAGCTTCCTGGCTCGTCTAAGGATGTCTATGGCGTGGGTCTCGGTGTCTCTCCTCAGTTTCAGCTTCGACGCTATGCTTGGCACGAACTTTATCGGGTCGTCGATGGGCATCTTTAGCTCCATCTCGCGCAGCATGAGCCTATAGGTCCGCGCTATCTCCGAGTGCTCCCGTGTGGACGCCGCGCTGATCTGTTTGAGGGGCCTAGGCAGCTCTGCGAGTCGGCAGGTGGCGTATATGCTCGCGGCTACGAAGGCGTCTATGCTGCGGCCCCTGATGAGGTCCATCTTCAGGGCTTTCCTGTAGAGTAGCGCCGACCGTTCCTTGATAGTGCCGGGGATGTGTAGGAGCGCCGACATGCGGTCCAGCTCCGCCATGGCGATGCTGAGGTTCCGCCTCCACGTGTCGTCGAACTTGCTCCTGTTGTCGTATCGGCGGAGCCTGTCCATCTGGCGCAGGGTCTCGCGTTTCAGGGTCTTGCCGTTGGCGTCTCGGTAGCCCGAGAGGACGGTGGAGAGCCCTTTGTCGTAGAGCGTGTAGGAGTAGCCCATGCCTGTGCGGCTGCGGCTGCTCCTCTCCTCGGCGGTGAAGGCCCTCCACTCAGGCCCCGTGTCCATGTGGCTCTCGTTGAGCACCAGGCCGCAGCTTCCGCAGACCTCCTCACCCACCTCGTGGTCGATGATTATGTTGGTGCCGCCGCATTTCGTGCAGCGTTTCGTATCCCCCATCTCATCTGGGTTCAGCAGGGCGTCATTGAACAACGGCTCTGCCTCCCAGCCTGGACTCGTACATGGTCGTCGTTTCGTTTTCCACCGGCTTCGTGGTGATGAATACCGATCCGCCGCGGTCGATGTGGCACAGCAGCTTGTCGAAGTCTATGCCCCGGGTCTCGGTAATGTCGTTGATCTCGTCGTCCTGGTTGAGGTAGTAGACGACTATCTGGGTTCCCTGCCATATGACTGTGGGCCAGACGCTGTCGCCTGATCTGGTGAAATATTTTCTCATGGCTGATTCTCGGTGTTTGAGGTCATAACGATTAGTTTGTAACACTTGTACGTGCAAATCATATGTAACGTTTGAACGTTCAACTTATAATGGAGAGGCGGCTTACCAGATACATGGGTCTCGACGGCATCCACGAGATGCTCACCCAATACGGGTTCTCCGATGAGGAAGCAGAGACGTACATCTTTCTCGCCGCCATTGGGCCGGCCTCGGCAGGCACCGTCGCCAAACGGTTCAACTACAATAGGATGAAGGCTTACCGGCTCCTGAAGAGCCTGGAGGAAGAGGGGCTGGTCCACAGTATCGTGGGCAGACCCGTGCGCTACGTGGTTGTCCCCATCGAGGAGATAGTTGAAAAACGTATCGAGGAAGCTTCCAAGAGGCTCAGCGAGCTAGAGGAAAGCCGTTCGACGGTGATCGAGGGGATCAGCGGACTTGAGGCCCGTGAGCTGCGCGAGGACGAGGAGCCCCGTTTCAGGATGTACCAGGGCAGGCAGCGGGTCTACGAGCTTCTGGCGTCCATGTGTGACAGGGCGGAAAACGAGCTGAGCCTCATAACGACGCCCCAAGACCTACTGCGGCTCTCTCTCTGGGGTTTCGACGAGAGGTGCTACAACATGTCTGAAGCCGGTAAGAGGGTCCGGCTGTTGACCACCGTGAACAAGGAGAACCTCCACGACATAGAGGAGCTATCCAAGAAGATAGAGGTGAGCCACATAGCCATCCCGACCCCCCTCCGTTTCGCGGTGATCGACCAGGAGGAGACCCTGTCGTCCGTCGCCATGGACGACTCCATGAGCATGACCACCCAGAACGACAAAGGGCTCTGGACCAACTCCCAGAGCTTCGTCTCGACCATGAAGACGTTCTACGATGCCCTGTGGAGCTTGGCCCCGGAGGCATCCACGGTCATCAAAACTATACTTACAGGTGAGAGACCCTACGAGTTCGTAACCATCAGGAGATTCGAGGAGTACCGTGAAACATTCAGTGAGATGCTGGAGAGAAGCAACGAGAGCGTCGACATGATAGTGAAGAGCATCCAGGATCTCCCTGCACCAGTGCCAATCAACGATTCAGGTAGGAAGATGAGGGTCTTGACTAGGGTCACAGAGGGTGACAGCGCCGAGCTGTCGAACGTGATGAAGATCAGCGAAGTCAAAGACATTGGAACGATGACTGATCTTTCCATGCTCATCGTCGACGGGGAGGAGACTCTTCTGGCCACCTCTGGGCAGGACGTGTGGGGGCAGGCTATATGGTCGAACCTTGACTCCTACGTGGACACCATGAGGGTTGCCTTCGAGGGCTACTGGAGGAGCGGGAAGCCGGCTCAGGAGGTATACCGTGAAGCCGTGGAGCAGCATAACCTCGACGAGGTGCTGGAGCTGATGACCAGGTTGCTGGTCGAGAACGGTTTATCGGTTGAGAGGGACGCATCCATAAAAGGCTCCACAGGAGTCGAGTACACCTTCAACGTCGTCATCAGCGATCCAGAGAACCCTGCCAGCTTCGCTGGCCTGAACCTCATGATGAGTGAAGATGTCTTCAGCCAGGTCTTCGAGTTGAGCGCGAGCAAGGGGGACGTCGATGCAGAGGTGTTGTTGACCTCGATGAAGCCTTTCCCCGTGGAGGTCGTCAGCCTCGGGGAGCTCTACGGGATAACCCTGGTCCAGTCCGATACAGCCGCTGGGCTCGTCGATAAGATACTTGAAGCCCTATAGAGATTGACGATTGTCAATATTTCTTAATGATAAATTTATAAACTTTCATTCAAGAGTATGTTCTCACAATGCTTTCCGAGGAGATAGACAGCCTCATAAACGGCATCGACACCACCGACCACGTCCTGCTTTTCTATGATACCCAGGAAAGCAAGCGGAGAATACTGTTCAGCTACTTGGCTGAGGGGCTCAAAAAGGGTAAGGGCGTCGTCTACATTCACTCGGAGGAGACTCCTCAAGACATTCACCGGGGTTTGGCCAGCCAGGGCATAGACGTGGAGCCCAACCTTGCGTCTGGTAGCATATTGACGCCGAGGTACGACGAGTTCTATATCGTCGATGGGGAAGTCGAGGCGCTGCGGATACTTAACAAGTGGCACCAGACAAACAGCGTCTTCAAGTCCAAGGGGCTTGGGCTAAGGGCGACTGGTGAGATGTCCTGCTTCTTCAGGAACGGAAAGGTGCGTGAGCTTCTACGGTACGAGTACGCCCTCCACAAGGTGCTCTTCATGCCGATGGACGCTATCTGCGCCTACAACCTGAAGACCATAGTGGAGACCGGGTACACCGACGTCATCATGCCTCTCGTCAGGGCCCACGGCAAGGCCGTGTTCACGGCGGAGGGCGGGACCATGGTGCTTGAGCCGGAGAACGTCGAGGGCACGGACATCGAGAGGCTTCTCGAGATAAAGATCTAACCACCGCAATTCAAGCTCAGTAAAAAATTGAGTTGCCCCCTTACTTGAGGGGGTACAGCCGCTTCAGGTTGCCCACCGTCTCCCGTATCCTCTCGTCGGGGAGCTCATAGGGCTGCAGCCCGCCGCCCAGGTACGCCTCGTAGGCCGCCATGTCGAAGAAGCCGTGGCCGCTGAACAGCGTCAGTATGGTCTTCTCGTCGCCGGTCTCCCTGCACCTTAGCGCCTCGTCTATGGTCGCCTTGACGGCGTGGGCGGTCTCCGGCGCTGGGATGAGGCCCTCGGCCCTCGTGAATTCTACGGCCCCGCCCAGCGCGTCCAGCTGGTTGTACGCCCTCGCGTCCACCAGGCCTTCCTTGACGAGGAGGCTGATGGCGGGCGCCATGCCGTGGTACCTTAGGCCCCCGGCGTGTATGGGGTCGGGGATGAACTCGTGGCCCAGGGTGAACATCTTCATGAGCGGCGTGATGCGGCCCGTGTCGCCGTGGTCGTACAGGAACTCGCCTTTGCTGAGGCTGGGGCAGGCGGTGCTCTCGACGGCGATGAACTCAGTGTCCTTCTCGGCCCTCCCCCTCAGCTTCTCGCTGAGGTACGGGTAGACGCCGCCCGCGAAGTTGCTGCCGCCGCCGACGCAGCCTATCACCGTGTCGGGGTACTCGTCCACCTGGGCGAGCTGCTTCATGGACTCCTGGCCGGTGACGGTCTGGTGCATGAGCACGCTGTTCAGCACGCTGCCGAGGCTGTACTTGGTCTCCTCGTCCCTGAGGCACTGCTCCACGGCCTCGCTTATGGCGATGCCCAGGCTGCCTGTGCAGTCGGGATCATCCGCGAGTATCCTCCTGCCCACCTCCGTCCGGTCCGTGGGGCTGGGGTACACGTCTGCGCCGAACAGCCTCATCATCACCTTCCGGTACGGCTTCTGCTCGTAGCTGACCCGCACCATGTAGACCTCGACGTCGAGGCCGTACAGCATCCCGGCGAAGCTTAGGGCGCTGCCCCACTGGCCCGCGCCGGTCTCCGTGGTGAACTTGGTGACCCCGTCACGCATGCCGTAGTACGCCTGGGGTATCGCCGTGTTGGGCTTGTGGCTGCCCGTGGGGCTCACCCCCTCGTACTTGTAGAATATCTTGGCGGGGGTCTTGAGCGTCTTCTCCAGCCGCCGCGCCCTCACCAGGGGCGTCGGCCTGTAGAGCCTGTAGGCCTCTCTCACTTCCTCAGGGATGTCTATGATCCTTTTCTCGGACACCTCCTGCATTAGCAGCTCCTTCGGGAATATGGGGAGCAGCGCCTCCGGCTTGACGGGTTCACGTGTGCCCGGGTCGAGCAGGGGGTAGGGGGGTGTCGGCAGATCAGGAGTTATAGAAATCCATTTCTTGGGTATCTCGTCCTCCGTCAGGAGGATAGTCCTTTCCAGTCCAAGTGATACACGCTTCTTCCTCCTAGCAATCTAGGTGCCAACGGAAGAACCGTATGCGGATAAAAGGCTTGTTAACCATAAAATGGTTAGACGAGGAACTCCGCGACCTCGTCCACTGTCTTCCTCTTGAAGCCGGCTCCTTCGCCGTCCGCGTACCCGAGGGACACGGCTCCGCTTAGCTTCCACTCCTTCCCGAAGTACCGCCGGATGGCTTCGTACGCGTAGTATACGTCCCCTATCCATAGGCTGCCTAGGCCCAGGTCGTAGGCCCGGAGGAGCATGTTCTGGATGGCGGCGGCCACGCTGTGCTCCTCCGTGGTCCACCCGTGTATCCCGCTGTTCCAGACGACAACCAGAACGGGGGCCTCATCCATGATCCTGCACGAGTTCTTGGAAGACCCCGCCTCCTCGGCCCCGTGCTCCTCTATGAACCTGTCCAGCTCGGCGTCGAACATGTCTATGAAGGCGTCCTTGGCGCCGCCCGTGAGGACGGTGAACCTCCACTGCTCGCCCCGTTTAGCCGAGGGCGCGTAGTTGGCGGCGGCCACGACCTCCCGCACCAGCTCCAAGGGGACCTTCTTATCTTTGAACCTCCGGATGCTCCTCCTGCCCCTGATGGCGTCCATCAGCTCCAAACAGTCACCGCATAGACAATCTAGGAGCTACTCTATAAGTCTGGGTGAGGCCGCTTACCTCGCCAAGTACCCCATGACGTCGAACTGCATCTCCCGGGGCTCATCCACGAGCACCAGACGCTTCCTGAGCCCGGGGCTCGCCCTAAGCTCGTCGACGAGCGCCTCCGAGATGTAGAGCGTCTCCAGTTCCTGGGTGTTCTTGATGCGTACGACCCGCGCATCCTCCGGCCTAATTGGTCCGCTTATCCTAATGGCGGTGGCTATGGCGTCCCTGTCGTTGGCGAGGAACGGCGGAATCTTCCCCGTCTCGCCGCTTCCCTGGGTGAGGCAGTTGACGTACGTCTGGTGGTAGTCGATCTTCTCGAACGCCCTCCGGGTGGTCACGTCGGCCAGCCCGATGCCTATGGCGTTGCCGTGGGTCTCCTCCGTGAGGTCGAGGACAGCCAGCTTCTTCACGCTGGGGGCCCTTGGGTCGTCCTCGCCGGGCATCCAGAACCTGCCCGTGACGTTGGTGTCCATGCCCACGCCGCTGATGTTCTTCCCTATCTCCTCGACCACCAGCACGTCTATGTCGTTGAAGGGAAGCCGGGGGAGAAGGTCCTTCGCCTTCTCCTGCAGCCTCTTCTCCTCCGTGTAGAACTCCTCCGGGTGCAGCGCGTGTATCGCGGCGGTCATGTGGTGGGCGTTCTCCAGCACCGCCAGCCCCATCACCACGTTGGTTTCCTCCGCGATGAGCTTACCCGCCTCGGGCAGTATCCGGTGGTAGCCGTCGTACCTGTGCCAGTGGATCATCTCGGCGCCCTTCTGGTTGCCGAGCCCTATGGCCATCATCTTCAGGAGCCCCGACTCGATGTCTCCCTTGAAGTCGGTGTGAGGCTTGACCCTGCCCACGACGAACACCCCGTCCGCCTCCAGCGCCACGCGGCTGAGGTAGATCTCCACCCCGTCCTGGAGCGAGCCTATCGCCTCAACCTCCATGCCGGCCTCGATTGGCGCCCCCACCTGCCCCTCCGTCACGCCTAGGCTGCGGAGCACCTCGATCTGGCCTTCAGGGGTGGCTCCCCCGTGGCTCCCCATGGCCGCCAACAAGAAAGGCTCGGCGCCAGCCGCCCTCAGCTCGGCGACGACCGTCTTAAGTATCAGGGGTATGTTCGCGACCCCCCTGCTGCCTGCGGTAACGGCGATCCGCTGCCCGGGCTTCACCCGGTCTTTCAGGTGTTTCCTCCTAAGCTCTTCTTTTATCTCCGCGGGTATGTCTTTGATGACTGGTTGATCGAATACCTGTCTGACTTTAGCCATCTTTGGGAGCTGCATGGCTTGATGGAGTCGCGTGGGTTTATTGGTTTTTTCGTGCCTCCGCCATCTGGACGGCGTAGCGGATGGCCTCTTTAAGGCTGTCCGGGTTGGCGGTGCCTTCCCGTCTGCCCGCCTTGCCGTAGGCTGTGCCGTGGTCCACGGAGGTCCGTATGAAGCTTGGGCCCAGGGTTATGTTCACGCCGCTGACGCTATCCCAGTTGCCGGTGGACTCGTCGTACCTCATTCCGAGGAGCTTGACCGGTATGTGGCCCTGGTCGTGGTAGAGGGCGACTACGACGTCGTATTGTCCTCCCGCCGCCTTACCGAACACTGTGTCGGCCGGTATAGGCCCATCCACGTCTAAGCCCTCGTCCACCGCTTTCATGATAGCTGGTTCGATGATGCGTTCCTCCTCGTCCCCGAACACGCCGCCGTCGCCGCTGTGCGGGTTGAGCCCGGCCACCGCTACTCTTGGTCTCTCTATGCCCAAGCTCAGGCAGGCGTCCCGCGCGATGTGGATGGTGCTGAGTATCCGTCCCGTCGTGAGGTGGTCCATGATTTCCCTGAATGGTACATGGGTTGTGGCGTGGACCACCCTGAGGTTTCCGGTGGCGAGCATCATGGCGTACTCGCTGGCACCTGACTTCTCTGCCAGCAGCTCCGTGTGCCCCGGGTAGCTGTACCCTCCCATGTGCATGGCCTCCTTGTTGAGCGGCGCCGTCACCATGGCGTCCACCTTCCCCGCCAGTGCCAGCTCCGCCGCATGGACGACGTACTCTACGCTGGCGGCCCCGGTCATGGCTGCAGGCTTACCCATCTCGATCTTCGATGGGTCGAGGTTCTTGAGGTCTATCAGGTCGATGGCGCCGTGGCTGAACCCGGCCTCCTCGGGACCCATTATAGGATTAATCTTGAGGCTCTGTCCGGCTACCTCTACTCCCATCTGCATGGCATGGCCCTCGCCGACCACCAGTGGGTTGCAGATACCGTATGTCTCCGGGTCGGCCAGGGTCTTAGCTATTATCTCGGGGCCGATGCCAGCGGGGTCTCCGAGGGTGATGGCTATCCTGGGTTTCATCTGTGTCTCCTCTTTAGGTGCCGTGTGGCTTGGATGAGGGCGTCTGGTTGGCCGAACCCCCCTGCCTTGGTCACGGCCGGGAGGCGGCCCAGTCTGAGGACGGGCACCCCCGGCTGGACCTCGTCCAGTATCTCGATGTCTCTGGTTCCGAGTCGCTCGGTGACGGCTAGGGCGGACGCGCCTCCGGTGATGACTATGCCTGACAGGCTCTGGGTAGGGAGTCCCTCTGTTGCCTCAGCGAGAGCCGTTGTTATTCGGGCTTCGAGTTCCTGATGCGTGATGTTTAGCCGTTTGGCTTCTGCCCGCGTCTGCTCTATGATCTCTTGGGTGGGGGCTGAGGTGAGTATTACGTCGTGTCCCGTGAGTAGCGCGTTCTTCGCCGTCTGCACTGCTTCCTTCTGAGGGGAATGGCTCAGCGCCTTGGCGATGTCCAAGGTGATTGAAACCGCGCCCAGCCTTTCACGGAGTAGCTCTACCTGTTGCCTCGTCTCCGTCCGCGTGCTTCCGATTACTGTTAGCACCGGCGGGGGGCTCCTGAGCGTCTGGCACAGGGCGTCGGCTAGGCCCGCCGAGCCCGCCATTACCCGCGTGTGTCTGGCGGCTATCCTCTGTAGGTCTTGCTCGGTCTCGGAGTCGATCACGGTTATGCCTGTCTCCGGGATGTTCTCGGGGGTCTTAACGCTGTTTACCGTAGTATCTGTCTCCAGCATCTCTGGTATGTAGCTGGTTTTTCGGCGGTACTCGTGGATGTACTCGGTCTCCGTGATGGGTTTCCCCGTGACGTAGAGGTGACCGTCTTTTACACTACGCCAGGTGGGCGGGTAGGCCGGCGTGAATATGGCCTGTGTTTCGCCGGTGGCGTCCAGGATGGCTTCGAGTTCGGGCCCAGGGTTCCCCCTGAGTGTGCTGTCGATCTTCTTGTAGATGATGTCGTGGTCTCGAAGCTTCATTGCCACATCGTGTGTGGCCCGGTATGCCTCTTCCTGGGTCTTGTTACGAGTATCCGTGTTTGTGATGGCTACATCGGCGGAGCTACTTTCCGGGGCTTCTGTGAGCTGAACCGAGTAGCCCCATTGCCTGAACTGGACGCCTGTGTCGAGGGCCCCTGTAAGGTCGTCGGCGATGATTGCGATCCTCATCTCTCGTGGATCGTTGGGTGATTTCCGTATTATTACTTTAGTGTAGACAGAGTGGTTGACCTGAGCCTGGTTCCATAGATCACACATCATATAGGCATCCTATTGCCTCTAGTATGGTCCGGGTGAAGAGCTTGAGGCTGTTGGCGGTCGGGGACAACTGCGTAGACCACTACGTGGAGCTAGATAGGAGGTTCCCTGGCGGCAACGCCCTCAACGTCGCCGTCTACGCCAATAGGCTGTCCGGCGTCGAGGCAGAATACGTCGGCGTGCTGGGCACGGACAGCCTAAGTGACTTCATGCTTAACCAGATACGGGCGGAGGGGTTGGACACCTCGCTGCTATTGAGGAGGGAAGGCGAGACGGCCGTCACCACCATACTCGTGAGGGACGGTGAACGCGTCTTCGCTGACTACCGTGAGGGTGTTCAGATGGACGCGGTGCTGCCAAGAGAGAGCCTCTCGGACATCTTGAGGTACGACATCGTCCACTTCACGGTATGGGGCTTCGGAAGGGAGTACGCTAGGTGGATGAGGGAGAAACACGGAGTGAAGCTGAGCTGCGACTTCTCCTCTCAGCTCGACGACCCGAGGACAGAGATAATGCCCAGCCTGGACTACAGTTTCTTCTCCGGGGGCAACCTCTTTCGTGACGGCGTCGATCCGGAGCACAAAATACGGGAGCTGAAGGAGAGAACTCAGGGGCTAGTCGTTATGACCCTCGGGGAGTACGGGTCATTGGTATACGACGGCGAGGAACTGTACCGTGGCGAGACACCACCAGTTGAGGTCGTGGACACGTTGGGCGCCGGTGACGGCTACATTGCTGCCTTCCTCTGCGCCAGACTGTGGGGCGAGCCCATAAAGGAAGCCATTTTAAAGGGCCATGAGGCTGCTAGACACATCTGTAGACGATTAGGCGCCTGGGGCGGGTAACGCGGGCGGATGGAAATGGATCCTGTATTCGAGTTCGCCGGGATTAGCGCTTTCTGGAAGATAGTGGATGTTCTTCAAGGCGACAGGGAGCCTCCGAGGCATCAGTGGGATGAGCTGCTGGATTCTCCAGGCTATGTTGCGTTATCCTCCGAGTTCAAGCCCAGCTTCTTCAAGGAGAAGTACAGGCTAGCCTATAAGCCCTCGTTGGAGACCGCTAGGGATAAGGCCGTGAACATGGGTGACTGGTACATCGAACACTATGTAGACGTGGCTGAGCGGAGGCAGGGACTGGAGGCCTGGCTGAATAACCTCGAGGACAGAGAGGATTTTATGGAGGACCCGGTATCGAAGGCCAGTGGGTGGATTCCATCCGACGTGGAGGGAAGCCCCGTCGTGGCGTTCACCGTGTTCGACATGGACTCCAGGGGCTACGAGACCATAGTGATCGACCCGCTCTTCGCCATGAGCCTCGGAACAGACTTCGGGGACCTCCTCGCCCACGAACTGTTCCACAACGCCGCCCGACGGTTCTACGTTTACGACCCTGACGGGGTGGAGGCTAAAGACCGTGACATCATGTGGGTGCTCAGGCAGCTCAACGAGGAGGGGATAGCCGACCAGATATACGCCCAAGAGTACCAGTCACGCGACGAACACGTAGCCGACTCCCCCTGGGTTATCAGGGAGATGGACAGGCTCATACGCAGGATAGCCATCACCAAAGACGCGGGCGAGCTCTCGAAGATGCTCCGCTTCACGCCGCCGAGGGCGGGGCACGCGACGGGGCACTATATGGCGAAGACCATCATGGAGGCCCTAGGCAAGGAGAGGCTCCTGGAGACCGTCGGAGACCCGTTCGGCTTCTTCAGGGCGTACGACGAGGCAGCAAAGACGCGGGGGCTGAAAAGCTTCAGCCAGGAGACCCTCGGCTACGTCGACGGCCTCGCTATGAAATATGGCGGCGGGTAGCTAGAACTGTACCTTGTCGTAGAACCGCCAGGCTCCCATCCTGCGGTTCCGGGCGAGGCTCAGGTAGTAGCTGAGCCACTCCAGCTCTACGAAGAGTGTGAAGGGCGTCATCAGCTCGTTCACGTCGAGGCCCTGAGAGTCGTACTCGACGCACTTGACGCCGTTGCCCCTGCTGAAATCTATTATCTTGTCCTCTAGCTCCCGCTGGCGTCCCCGGCCACGGAGGAATATGGCCGCGGTGCCCCCGGTGAACACCTCCAGGGCGCCGTGCCTGAACTCGCTGTAGTCGACGGCTGTGCCGTGTATCCAGCACATCTCCATCAGCGTGCTGAGCGCGTACTGGTAGGCTAGGCCCCAGTTTATCCCGCCGCCGAGCACGAACAACTGGTCATGGTCCTTGAGCTCCAGCCCCTGCCTCCTTGCGGCTTGCTTGGCCACGGGTATCATCTTCGGCAGCGTCCCGGGCAGCCTAGACACGGTTTCCACCATCCTGCCGCCTATCTCGTAGCCCTTCTCGGCGAGGATCGAGCCGAACAACGTGTACAGGCATCCAAGCTTGCCCAGGGTGACACCGCGGGCGTCCCACCCGAGCCCGTGGACCGCCTTGGCGTTGATCATGGAGTCCGTGTTCCGTGTGAGGCCCACGGTTACGGCCCCCCTCTCGTTGCACCAATCCACCGCCTCCACGGCTTCCCTGGTCTTCCCGCTGCTGCTTATCAGCACGGCGGCGGCGTCCTCGTCGACGGCTGCGGGCCGCTGCTCGAGGAACGTGCTGCCGCTGTACGCCTTCACCGGTACCCGGGTGTGTTTGTCGGCGAGGTACTCGATGGGTAGCTGCACGCTGTAGCTTCCGCCGCTGCCCACCATGTAGAAGCGCTCATACCCTGACAGCTCCCTGCCCAGCTCCACCAGCAGGGGCTTCTTCCCGGCGACGGCGGCGAGGGTCTCCTCGGTGACGCCGTCCTCCAGCCAGTATGGGCGATATGTCTCCTCTGTCAAGTAGTCTACCGGCTCACTCAACTACGGCACCTGATGCCCGAGAAATGGTTTCTGGTTATAAAAACGTTTCAAAAAGGGGTGGTAAGCTAAAGTTCGAGGTGTAGGGCTTCCTTGAGGCCCTTGTAGCGGTTCCTGATGGTGACCTCGGTGACGCCGGCGGCGTCCGCGATCATCTTCTGGGTCCGCTTCTCCTCGTTCATCACGCAAGCGATGTAGAGGGCGGCCGCGGCGAGGCCCATGGGGTCCTTGCCCGCGGTGGTCTTGAGCTCCTCGGCCTTCCTGAGTATGTCTACGGCTGCCTGCTGGGTGTTCTCGCTGATGTCCACCTTGGCGGCTATCTTGGGCACCCTGTACTGGGCCTTGGGTATGGGCATGCTCAGGTTGAGCTCGCGGAGCAGCAGCCTGTAGCAGCGGGCCAGGTCCTTCTTGTCGATGGTGCTCACATTGCCAAGCTCGCGCAGGGTCCTGGGCGTGCTGGTTAATCTGCATGCGGCGTAGAGGCTGGCGGCCGAGATGGCGCTAATGCTTCGGCCGCGGACGAGCCCCTTGTCCAGGGCCTTCCTGTAGATCACCGCGGCGCGCTCCTTCACCGGCTTGGGTATGTGGAGCTTGTCGCTGAGCCTGCTGAGCTCGGTCATGGCGTGACTCAGGTTCCTGTCCACGCTGGACTGGTAGCTCGACCTGATGTGCCACTTCTTGAGCCTCAGCATCTGGAACATGGTCTTCGTCGGGATGGTTCTGCCGAACGCGTCCTTGCCGACCTGGCCTATCATCGTGCTGAGGCCCTTGTCGTGGACGCTGAAGCTGAGGGGCATCCCTACGCGGCTGCGGCTGTCCCTCTCGTCCTGGCTGAAGGCCCTCCACTCGGGGCCCTCGTTTATCATGGTGTCAGCCATGACGAGGCCGCATGCGCCGCAAATCCTCTCCCCGGAGCCACCGTCGATAATTATGTGCCTGCTTCCACACTCCGGGCAAACATCCTCGCTACCCCGCCGTGTATTGGGTTTTAACATCATATCTATGCACCTATATTGAGACTGATGCGCTAGGAATACCCCGAATCCCATCGGAATATTTATTAGCGTACAGAGTAGCCATACAGCACCTTTCAGGTATATATACCTTTCGCTTATATTTACCGTGGATTCGGTGAAGGTGGACGTAAAATCTAGTATATAATTCCTTTTCGGGTATAAACCAACGATTTTACCGGGCGCCGGCCACTCCGCGGCATGGATTAAGCTCCCCGGGCAACCGTTTTATCCCCTAGAGACATGGTTTCCCCATGGCTGAGATACCAAGGGCCGAGATCGCGGTCCTCGGCGGCTCCACGACGATCGGGTCGGGGTTCCCCCGCGGATACATAGGCGTCGAGGTAATCGCGGACGACCTGGTCTTCGAGACGCCCTTCGGCCCGACGGCGCCGTTCACCCACGCCGAGGTAGACGGGAAGGGGTTCCTGTACGTGGGGTTCCACGGCATAACCCGAGGGATAAGGAACACGGAGCCGGACAGCAGCGGCGAACGAGTCTTCTACATGCTCTGGAAGGCGGGGGTCAAGAAGATACTGGGCACGGCTCTCTGCGGAAGCACGAACAGGCTGCTGGACCCGGGGGACGCCGTGATCCCCGACGACTTCGTGGACTACACAACAAAGCGGTCGCAGATGCTCATGGCGAGCCTCAGGGACAAGGGGCTGGACGTGCCCAGGATCAGCTACAGGCTCCGCCAGCCCCTGTGCCCCGTCCTCAGCGGGCACCTGGTGGACGCCTGCGTCGACGCCGGGTTCCCACGGGTCTTCAAGCGGGGCGTCGTTGGGGTCTCCGAGGGGCCCCGGCTGGAGAGCCCCGCCGAGATAAGGCTCAGGTACATGAACATGGGGATAGACGTGGTGACCATGAACCTGGTGCCCGAGGTCTTCTTCGCCCGGGAGATAGGGGCTTGCTACGCGGCGCTGGAGCTGGTCTCCAACTACGGCGAGGGCCTCGTGGACCCCTGTTGGGAGGGCCAAACCGCGTTCAGCGAGTTCCAGGAAAAGTGGAGGAGGCCGGCGGCGGAGGCCCTGCTCGGCGCCCTGCGGGCCGTGGACCCGGACGACGAGGGCTGCGGCTGCGCCGGGTTCCGCTGGGAGAGCGTCCTGCCCTAGCCGATGACTTTCTTCATGAGCCTGAGGTGGTTCCCGCCAAGTATCTTCTTTACGTCTGCTTCGCTGTACTCTCTGTCCACGAGTTCATTGGTTATGCCCGGCATCTTGGAGACGTCCTCCAGGCCGACGGGTGTGGACGGTATTCCGTCGAAGTCGCTGCCGAGGCCCACGTGGTCGGGCCCGACGAGGCCCACGATGTGGTCTATGTGGTCCACCACTCCCTGCAGCGTGGCCCTCTCTGGGTACACGAAGCCCGGGGCGAAGTTCATGCCCATGACGCCTCCGTTCTCGGCCAGCGCAACGATCATCTCGTCCGTCATGTTCCGGGGGTGGAGGCAGACGGCTCGGCTGTTGCTGTGGCTCGCGATGACCGGGTTCTCGGTGTGGTCGAGGACGTCCCAGAAGCCCTCGTCGTTGATGTGGCTCACGTCGATGATAACCCCGAGGCGGTCCAGCTCCTCGATGGCCTGGACCCCGAGCTCGCTGAGGCCGCCGCCGGTGCGCCTGTCGGATACGCCGTCGGCCAGCGGGTTCCTGAGGCTGTGGACGAGGCCCACCATCCTGACGCCGAGGCGGTGAAAGACGCCGAGCGTCTCTACCCTGCCCTCGATGACGTCGGCCCCCTCGATGCTCAGCAGCCCCGCCACCGCGCCCCTCCTCTTGGCCTCCAGTATCTCGCCGCTGCACGTGACCGGGGTGAGCGTGTCGCATGCCTCGCACTCCCTGTGGAACCTGTCGATCATCGTCAAAGCGGTCCTGAGGGGGTGCCTGGGGGTCCTGCTGCGCTCGCTGGAGACCGCGAAGACCTGGCAGTCCACGCCCCCCTCCAGGAGACGCGGCGCGTCCACGTGACCCAGGCTGCTCCTGGCGCATATGCCTACGTCGCTTCTGTCGCCCCACATGGAGTCCCGGGGCCGCGTGAACTCGGGTAGGAGACACTTCAGGGTGTCGCAGTGGGTGTCAACCACCACGGCCTCCCTGTGAACTTCAAGAAAACCCATTGCCATCAACTGATGAAGAGGACCCCTCCCCAGATATAGGGTTAGCTCCGGATCACGGGCTGGGCCCGGGGATGGCACTACTCGACAAGGAGCCTGAGCAGCTCGTCCCGCATGCCCACCCTGTCCACCTTGGGCAGCCCGCCCTTCCTCTCGAGGTACCTCTTGAATGCGCCTTGGGGCAGGAGCCGTAGCCGCAGGGGCTTGTAGCCGAGGAAGCTGGTGAGGTCCCTCCAGTCCCTGTCGTACTCCATCAGCGTCTCATGGACCCTGCTGTAGATCTTCTCCTCGGGGACCCGCTCCTTGAGCTCCAGGTACAACACGAGGTAGTCCTTGGCGCCCTCCGTCTCACGGCGAGCGACGAAGTTGACGTAGGGGATCTTGGCTTCGTCCAGGATCTGGATCACCTCGTCCTCGGCTATCCGCGTGAAGTTGTGTAGAACCACAAGCCTGTCCGCCCTAGAGTGGTACCGGAAGACGGGGGAGCCGGACCCGAGCACGTCGTCGCCGTCGTCCACGTTCTCGAGTATGTCGGGCAAGACGTACCTGACGAGGTCGGTCTTGAACGGGGTCACGACGATCTGGTATCTCTCACCGGGCTCCACCTCCATCATGGAGACCGTCTCCGGCGGATCGTCTATCCTGGGCTCGTCGGTGGAGACCTTTTCAGCCTCCGGGATGAACTCGTTGTAGCATATCCTCCAGTCGAAGAAGAAGCAGCCCGGGTGCTCTATGGAGGGCAGAGCCGACGCCAGGGACTCCGTGGACCCGTATATCACCCGGGGGTAGTTGCCCGTCACCTTCCTGATCTCCTCCTTCAGCGGCCCAGCGGAGCTGTCCTGGGTAATGAAGCCTTTGAGGTGGAAGGGCTCGCCTATCCGCGGGTAGACGTCGTCTAGGAGGGTGGGGACCGTCATCTGGGCGTAGTCGATTTCCCTGTAGTTGTTCACGAAGTAGTCCACCTTGGCCCTGAAGGAGAGATCGGGGTCGGGGCACTGGGACACGAACATCGACGCGAACTTTGTGCCGATGGAAACGGAGTGCGAGGTTATGTGGCTCCCGCCTGAGAGGTTGGCGTAGACGACGTCGCCGAACTCGAATGTGAACCGCTCGCCGTCGTGGCTGCTTATGATTATTATCGCGAATCCCGTCTTCTTCATGTTGTCGTCTATCGCTGTCCGGGGGATCAGGTACTTCTTGGGTCGCCCCATGGTCCCGCTTGTGTGGACCACGACGTAGTCGGTGAGGGGGTAGATGAAGTCGCCCTCGCTTGGGTACTCATAGTACCTGCTGTAGAACCCGTAGGAGGTGAGCGGGAGGCTTCCTAGGGGACGCCTGTCCACGCCGAGCTCCCTGCCTATCGAGGTCCGGCTCACGTGGGCTAGTTTTTTCTTCAATAACGCCTCCTGCCTCGCCTCGATGTTCTTCTCGTCCAGGAAGCCTAACGCGTATCTTCTCCCGAGGGGGGACAACAGCTTTATTATGGGGTTCACCACGGCCAATCACCACTCATTCCTTGATCTCGACAACCTGATCTCCAAACCGCCTGAGTATCTCGACTTCGCTTTTATTACTGTGAGTTTCAGGATAATATATAATGTAGGTAGTTATCTTGCTTTCCTTAAGCTTGTGGATGTTGGATATGAGGAAAGCGTAGATCCTCTTCCAGCCTTTAATGTGTATCAGCGTGGACAAGTTGTAGAGGACTATCTCGCACCGTATCTTCTTGTCCGTGGTGAAGGTCACGATGTCGGATAGGAGGAGAGCTAGCTCGCTGACGTCGTCCCCGATCTCCATGACGGGAATCGAGAAAGCGGTCACGTCGGGCTGGGGCTTCATCAGCATCCTTACCACGTACATGTTTTCTACGCCTAGGAGCCCGTGTTCCTTGAGACGCCAAAGAGGGAGCAGATCGTAGGCGATGAAGAGGATGGTTCTCACGCCGTTGAGGGAGTTTGCCTGGACCTTTTTTCTCAGCCAGTCTATCTCGTTTAACTTCCTCGTGTTCGACTCGATCATGACGACGGAGCCCCGGGCGGCGCTGGGGTAGGAGACGGGTCTCCCCGAGAGGAGGAACTTCTCGAAGTCCTCGGCGAGCAACGTGAAACTCGTGTTCGTCATCCCGGCGAAGACGACGGCTTTGCCGGAGATCGTGATGAGGTCGGCGGCCACGTCGCCGACGTAGTCGAACATGTACCCTACGTTTATCAGCAGTATGATCCACCAGCCCACGATTATTAGGTCCAGGTCGATGTCATAGCTCAGCCGGATCAACGCCATGACGGCGCATACGTAGAGGTACGGGACCAGAGCTATGACCTGGGCCACGAAGTACGGTCTGCTGGTGAAGTACAGCAGAACCATAAGCAACGGGATGCTCAAGGAGGACAGGCACAGCAGCCTCGTCCTCTCGATGAGCTCTCCTATCCCGCAGAGGATGAGGGTGAAACCCAGGGACTGGAATAGAAAGGCGGTAAACTCGAGGAAAAGGGATGCGTCGCCGGCGTATAGCATCCAGGTCCGTATCAGGTTGTTTACGCCGTAGAAGAGAAACCCCAGGCCCCAGTACATGTAGAACCTCTTCTGCCTCTTCCTGTAGATGCCGAGCAGGAAGGGAAAGAAGTACAGCGTCACTGACCCGTTCAGTAGCCTGACTAGCACTGGGAACTGCATGGCGTATCGTGGAAGCGTCGTTACTGTATAGATTGTCTTTAGTTTTATTTAATACATATACATCCATTTAACGGGTAGGACGCCTCGTTCTGGGGGGCGCTATATCACGAAGCGGCTGGGCTCCTCGTCGCGCTGCTTGCCGAGGCCCTTCTTCATGCCGTAGTCGGTTATGTCCCGGTCGTACTCGACGAACTTGGTCACCATGTCGAGGATGTTGTCGCTCATCTCCTGGAGCTCCTCCTGGGTGAACTGGCTCATGACCTCCGGGCTGTTCACCCACTGCATCCAGCCGCCGAGGCTCTGGCTCAGGGCGCTGAAGCTGTACCGCATGGTCCTGACGAGGTCGAGGCGGTCTTGGTCGCGTTTCTCTCGGAGCTCCTTGAGCATGTCCAGGGTTTTCTGGCTTCGCTCGATCCAGTTGACGTTCATCTTGTTCGGGTGATTTACGGGCTGGTGTGTATTAAACTGTGTGGAACAGGTGAGGATTTAAATCCCGACCCCGTATGAGTTTGTCGGTGCTGCCGGGGTCGCTTAGCCTGGAAGAGCGCCAGCCTGGAAAGCTGGTGTCCTCACGGACTCAAGGGTTCGAATCCCTTTCCCGGCGCCAAAAACATATCACTGAACCATAACTGGGCTTCATAACCGTTTTACCAAGATAACTGAAAGACAGTTGTGGAATGCCAGAGCTTAAGAGGAAGTACTTCACCTTCGAGGAGGAGGAGCTAGAGTGGATAAACCCGCTCCTTGATGAGTGGAGCGAGGAGAACGACGGGAAGTCCCAGAGCGACCTCGTTCTGCAGCTGCTGAGAGAGTACCGGGACAGGGAGCCACCGCTGAAGGGGACGCTGGACATGGCCGCCAGTTCCATGATGGAGAAGCTGTCGGACTACTCGGTTCGATCCAAAGACGTGTTTGACGACGTCATGGTGAAATCGAAGGACGGCTTGCTGACGGTGCAGAGCAGGATGCAGTCCGGTGGATCGAGGTTGATGGATCAGCTCCGCAAAGTGGAGTCTAACTTCCGTACAAAACTGGAAGACATCAAGGCGGAGAGGAAAGAGCCGAAAGGCGACCCCGAAGAAGAGTAGGCCCTACCGTGACTCGATCCAGGATAAGCGGCCTCTAGGGTTATCCATATTCCTGCATATGAATCGTATCAGGGACACCTGGTATTGAACACGTCCCACGGCGCCACCTACCATCATCCGGTTAGCTGCTCCTGCACCAAGTGCAGCTCGACGCCGTCTGGGTCGGAGAAGAAGACCGTCATGCGCCCAGCCCTTCCAGTCATGGGGGCGGGCGGCGAGTCGAAACGGATCTTGTCCTTGAGCCTGTTGTACACCTCTTCTATGTCGTCGACCCTGAACCCCAGGTGTCTGAAGCCTATGTCAGTTAGCCTCCTGGGCGGGCGGTGCGTCTCCCTCCCCTCACGAAGGCACATTAGCTCGATCTTGGTCTCTCCTAGTCTCATGACTCCGACCCTGTCCATGGGTCTCTGGACGGTCTCTATGTGGCGGAAGCCTAGGAGCTCGTAGAACCCTATCGAGCGCTCCAGATCCTTCACGACTATTAGAACGTGGTCAAACGCGACCCCTGAAGCCATTGTTCTCACGACCTGTACTCCTATGCCCCATGTTTTTATAATGGGGTGTTACGGAGGCCGGGGCGGCTGAGGAGGCCGGGTGATTGCTCCGAGTAATAGATAAGGCTGGAACAGGTTAGATCATGCGTGTGGTTGGTTTGAGCGAGGACGAGGCGAGGCTGAGGGCGCTGATAGAGCACTGGGTTCACCACAACGACGAGCATAGAGACAGGTTCCTGGAAGCGGCGAGTCAGGCTGAGGAGCTTGGGCTCGAAGAGGCGGTGGTGGAGATGAAGAATGCGGCCGGCAAGGCGGACGAGGTCTCAGAGCACCTGAAGAAGGCGCTTGAGCGCCTGGGAGGCATGTAGATGTGTGAGTTCAAGGTCTTGCTAGGCGACGAGAAGGTGGCCGAGGACGTGATATACGCCAAGGTCGAGGGCGGGGGGTGACCCTCAGGGACGTGCTCGGTAAGACGGTGGTGGTTGACGGCGTGCGGATAGCCGAAGTCGACGTTTCATCGACCAGGCTCGTGTTAGAGAAAACGGGTTAACCGGAAGAGGTTTTCTTCACACCCGGTTGGGAAAGAATATCCTCATGGGGTTGTCCCGTAACAGCCACCCTGCGTACTTCTTAGCCTCGTCGAGGCCATAGGCTCCGTCGTCAACCTTCGACGCCAGGACCCTGGCGATGTTCTCCCTGGCGATGACGGCGTGTCCGTAGACCCCCTCGACGAAGGCGTAGTCGCCGCCGAAGCCCATGATCTTGTTGGCGGGCACCTCGTCGAGCCACTCCGAGAGGGCGGACCGGGCCCTGGTGTCGCTGATTATGTGCATCCAGCACATGTCGATGTAGACGTTGGGGAAGTTCTTGGCGAGGGCTCCCAGCTCAGAGGAGTAGGGCCAGCCGCCGTGGAATATGTCGAACCGGGCGTCGCTGTACTCCATGAACAGGTTGACGAGGTGCGTCGGGTTGGAGTGGGTGACTATGTTCTCGTTCCCCTCCTGGAGGCCAGTGTGTATCTGCACCGGCAGCCTCCTTTTCTCCGCCTCCTGGACTATGAGGTGGACAAGGTAGTCCTGGAGGGGCAGCAGCCTCTCGGCCCCGACGTCGGCCGGCACCCGTTTATCGCCCTTCGGCGGCACCTCCAAGCGTTTGAACAGCTTCATCCTGTATATCTCGTTGAACGCCTCCTCGGCCTCGGAGAAAGACGTCTTCTCGAAGAACAGCGGCCTGTTGTATGCGGTGGGTATCTTCACCCCCACCACGCTGTCTTGGAGTCGGTCGAACCTCGTCTTCACCGCGTTGCACAGGTCGTTCAGCGTGTGTATGGGCCCGCCCATGGACCGGCCGATGGCCTCGACGCCTGTCCGGTCCCTCGCCCTTAGCACCTCGTTGAACTCGAGCACGGGGGCGAACAGGCTGCTGTCGACGTCGTAGACGCCGGTGTCCAGTATGGAGACGTCGATCCCTGACTTTTCCTTCAACACCCAGGCGTAGAGCCCCTCACGGTTCCTCTCCCGTATCCTCTTCGATAGCTTCATGTAGGTGTCTCTGGAGATGCCTTCGACGCCGTAGAGGCCCCTGGCGGCGGTCTCTAGGGCCCTAGCGTAGCCGGTGTTCCTCGTCCTCTCCCACCACGGCTCGAATAGTTCCCACCGCTCGCCGAGGCTCCTCGACGTGTCCCATATCTTCACGAACTCGTCTTCCGGCATCCCGGCTGACATGAGATCAGCGGACGCATAGTACTGGTAGAACGTGGCCAGAACGTCGACCTTCTCGGCCACCCGCTCCGACTCGGGGGGCAGATGCTCGTGGGTGTCGATCACCCTTATCTTCTCGATGTGCCGCCTCAGCTCGGAGTATGTTTCCCCGTCCATCAGCTTTACTGCTCGCACAGTGCATTTATCTTTTTTACATGATGCAACATATCTCCTCAGCACCGGGTCTAGGCCAGCCCCGCCTGTGGAGAGAGTTTTAAGCCATGTCTGCTATTGATCCATGGTGTTTAGTTGGTAGAGATACTTGACGGAGTCTACAGTTTGGACCACAGCGAGGCGAGGGACCACTCCATGGAGTCCTGGATACTGGACTGCGGGGAGGGCGTGGTGCTCGTGGACGGCGGCATGACGGGGCAGCACGTCCAGAGCATCGGGGACGAGCTCAACGGGATCGGGAGAAAATGGGGCGACGTGAAGCTCATACTCGTCACCCACAAGCACGGTGACCACATCAACAACCTGCCCAGGCTGGTGGAGCTCACAGGCGCCCCGGTGAAGTCTCAGAGGCTGGAGGCGCCACTCATCAAGGAGGCCACAGGCGTCGAGGTCGAGGGGCTTGAGGACCGGAAGGTGATGCCGTTCTGCGGAGGCATCGAGGTGATCCACGTGCCGGGGCACTCGGAGGGGAACTGCAGCTACTACCTGCGGGGCCACAGGGCAATCATCGGAGGGGACACCATCTTCGGCGACCCGGAGGGCAACCTGACGCCGCCGCCCGAGCGGTACTGCCTGGACGTGGGGCAGGCTACCCGGGAGATGAGGAGGCTGCTGGACTACGAGTTCGACGCGTTCATCTACACCCACGGCTTGGACATCATGAAGGACGCCAAGAGCAGGGTCAGGGAGCTCGTGGAGAGCTCCCTGACCC
>CAYFYM010000208.1:0-2089 GCA_964347405.1 uncultured Candidatus Bathyarchaeia archaeon
GAGCTGGCGGAGATGGCTAAACGATGCAGCGTGATAACGAGCTACTGAGGTGAAACCGTGAAGACTCTCGTCTTGATCAGTAGGGCCCACGCCGAGACCGCTTTTAGGCTGGTCGAGGAGCTTCACAGGGACGGGGACGAGGTGGCGGTGGTGTTCCTGGGGCGGGGGACGCACCACATCTCTAGACCTGGGACCCTGAGGAGGCTGGGGTTCGCGAGCCTCTACACGGTGCGGGACGAGTTCGACTCGCCCCTGGAGGAGGTCGAGGCGATAGGCTACGGTGAGTTGGAGGCTCTCCTCGAGGAGTCTGGGCGCACCTTCAGCTGGATCTAGTCTACCCACCAGACCCAGCCGCGGAACTCCTTGCTGCGTTCGCCGTGGATGACGCCTTTCTGTCGAAGCCTGTTCAGGAAGACTATGGTGGCGTCGGGGCATCTTACGAACCTTCTACGGGTCTCCTCCGAGACTTCGCGGGTTGTAAGCGGCCTCCCGGCTTCCTTGAGTATTGTTATTATCTGCTGGGTGGCTTCGTCTCCCTCTAGTCTCCGAGGCTCCATGGGGTTTTCTTGTGGGTACAGGTTTTTATCCTGATCGACGTATGACTCATCCATGAAGCTGTTCACGGTTGGCCCGGTGGCGTGCTACCCGGAGGTTCTGGAGGCCATGGGTATGCAGATGATGAGCCACAGGAGCAAGGAGTATATCGACCTGCACTTCGAGACGGTGGAGATGCTGCAGGCCTTCATCGAGACGGGGAGCCCCGTTTTCCTGTTCAGCTCCACGGGCACGGGTTTCATGGAGGCCGCCGTGAGGAACTGTGTGAGGGAGAAGATGGTGGTCTGCGTGAACGGCAGCTTCGGGGAGAGGTTCGCCGAGGTGGCGCGGGCCAACGGCAGGGACGTGGTGGCGGTGGTCACTGAGCTCGGTGAGCCTGTGCAGCCGGGGATGCTGGAGGCGGCTTTGGAGGCGGAGCCGGAAGTGGAGGCGGTGGCCATTACCCATAACGAGACCAGCGTGGGCCTCATAAACGACCTGCCTGCGCTCACCGAGGTGTGCCGCCGGCACGGCAAGCTTGTGTTCGTTGACGCCGTGAGTAGCATGGGCGGCACCACCCTCAAGGTGGACGAGTGGGGCATAGACATCTGTTTCAGCAGCAGCCAGAAGTGCTTCGGCGTGCCGCCGGGCCTCGGTGTAGGAAGCGTGAGCCGGCGGGCGCTGGACGTCTCGGCGGAGATGCCGGGGAAGGGCTGGTACTTCGACCTGAAGGTGTGGGAGAGGAGCCACGCCGCCCGTAAGGGCACCCCCATGACTAGCTGCATCCCCCAGGTCGCGGGGCTCAACGCGGCGCTGAAGATGATCGAGGAGCATGGCGGCAGGCAGTGGTACTTCGACCTCTATGAGGGGCGTAACGCGGCCATCAGGGAGGGCGTCGAGGAGCTTGGGCTCGGCATTTTCCCGTTGGAGGGCTACGAGAGCCCTACGGTGAGCTGTGTGTCTGCGCCGGAGGGCATGAAGGGCCCCGATGTATACAATGCGATGAGGGGCAGGGGCTACGAGCTGGCGCAGGGCTACGGCGCGTTGAAGGAGGCTACCTTCAGGATCGGCAACATGGGGTGGATGCCCGGCGAGTACATCGATGGGATGCTCGGGGCTCTGGGGGACGTGATGTAGGGCGAGAGGCGCCGGGCGGCTTCGTGTGTCGTCCCGTGGATGGACCAAGTGGCTTTTCCCTTATAGTAGGTTAGTTACTATAAGCGTTTTTCAGAGAATATGGTTAGTTAATTTTAGAAGTTTTTTATAGCGTATGACGCTGTTTGCATGGAGTTCCTAGTTACATGGGATAACTGAATTTTCAATATTCTTTTTACATGAGACTATGAGCATGCACAATAAATTGGACCACGTTTTATATTCGGATACTCCGATAAAAAAGAAAAAATATGGTTTATGGATAGGGTGTATTACCGTTTGGTATAAACTCATAGTCAATACCAGGTGTTACTAGATGAGCTAGCTCTGGATGAGGCCCTCCGTCAAGGTTGAATGTTGTTCTCGCTATGTGCTTAAGCCAGACAATTTTGCTTGGGTG
>CAYFYM010000209.1:0-6231 GCA_964347405.1 uncultured Candidatus Bathyarchaeia archaeon
CATGTCCTCGACGTAGTTCCACGGGAAGATCACCCACCGCCAAGTTATCACGTCCCCGTAGTAGTCTGGCGTGAACTCACTGCCCTCTATATGCCTCAGCGCCGCGGTTTTGACTTCGAGGGGGTTCTTACCATTGACGTAGTCCACGGCCACCATCATGCTCTCTCCGGTATCCGTGATGTCGTCCACCACGAGTACCCGGCGGCCCGTCAGGTCCACGTCGAAGGGGTACTTTATCCTGGCCTTTCCGTCTGGCGTCGCCGTCACCCCCCAGTGCTCCACCTTAAGGCTCACGATGTCCTTGACGCCTAGATAGTCGCACAGGACCCTGCTGAGGACCCAGCCGCCCCTCGCCAGCCCGACCATGAAGTCAGGCTGCCACCCCGACGCCACGATCTTCTCCGCGACCTTCTCGCTTAGCTCGGCGAAGAGCCGCCAGTCCATGACCTCGCATAAGAAGCTGTCCCCGGACATAACGTGAAACTATGGTAGCAGGTTGTATTTATCTTCACTTCGGTCTTCAGGGAGATGAAACGGCTTGGAGGCGGCTAGGTGAGCCCTAGGAGCCTCTCGGGGTTGGTCCTTACCATCGTGGATATGTCCTCGTCGGGCATCCCCATATCCATGAGGCACGCTATGAACTCCCTGAGCCCCTCCACCGGCGTCGGCAGCGTGTAGACGCCGAAGTCTGTGCAGATTATGCAGCTCTCCGCCCCGATGTTTTCCATCTGCTGCGCCGCCGCCTTCACCCCGCCGCCTAAATCGCCGCTCATGCCCTCGTCGATGGACGCGTACTCGCGCTCCACGTAGTAGTGGGTCTTGGGTATGCTGGTGGTGTGGGTGTACGCCGCCAACGTGTACTCTATGAGGGCGCCCCTCTTCGCCATGTACCTTAGCTCCTTGAGGCCGGCCTCCTTCACCACCGCGCTTGACACCACGACGCGCTCGATGCCGTAATCCTCGGCGTAGTCCACGAGCCGCACAGCCTCGGGGACGCTGACGTGCCCTGTCACCATATAGACGTGGCTGTGGGACGCTATTAGCCTGAGTATCTCGTCCAGCTCGGGGCTGGGCGGGCCCTCGGGGATGCTTATGCAGGTCTCCAGCTCCCGCCTGAACTCGGGGTATAATTCGCTGAGGGGCGTGAATACGCCGTCCACGAGCCTGCCCTCCCGGCTCGCCTGGTAGAGGGTGCTGTGGGCGCCGAAGCTGACGTATTTGGCGCCGTCACCGTAGTATAGGGCGGTCTTCACGGCCCTGGGGTTCATGCCGCCGTAGACGGTGTTGAGTATTATTCCGCCGTAGGTCTTGAAGTCGGGGATGGAGCGGTTCACGAGCCACGCCGTGCCGTTGCTCATCTCGAAGACGTCCATGTATACGATGGCCCTCATCCCGGTGTCCCGGGCTTGAACTGCGGCTTGGAAGGGGTCTACCCTCCTCGGGCTGCTGAATATGTGGGGCCCGGCGTGTACGTGGATGTCTATGGCTCCCCTGAGCAGCGCCTCCGATCTCTCTAGGCTTCTGTCTTCCGGCAGGAATCTGTCTGACACTTCGATCACGTAGAATGTGGCTCCCCGGGTTTTATTGTTGGCGCCCACCAGCCATGCTTAAAAAGCCGCCGAGTTTACCCAGTTACAGGTGAAGACGTTGAGGTACTGCCCCAAGTGTGGAGCGGAGAACAGCGACGACGCCGAGTTCTGCAAGAGTTGCGGCGAGGACATGACACGGACCATAAGGTACACGAAGCCCAGGGACGCCGGTTGGGGCGCGGCCAGGGTCGTGGCTCTGGTGATCGGGGCGATACTTGTGTTCACGTCCCTCGGGCTCATCATCGGAGGAGGCTCCCTGAGGATGGTCCAGAGCACCATAGTGGACAGCGAAGGATATATAATGAGCGGGGTCGAGAGCCTCTCATCGGACAGCTACGCAATAGTCTTCGAGGACATAGACATAGAGGTCGACGCCGACGCAGGTCCCTTCAGGGAGTGGTTCAAGGACCTGATCACGGTGAAGCTCACCGCGACGAACAAAGACCCCGGCAAGAACGTTTTCGTGGGGATAGCTGACTACGGCAGCGCGCAGAGCTACCTCGGCGACGTGTCCTATGACAGGCTCATCGAGACGGACTGGGAGTACAACCCCTGGGGCGGCGAATTCCCGGACTACTTGTACAGCCACCACGGCGGGGGCGCCCCCGCGGCACCGCCCACCGTCCACAGCTTCTGGGCTGCATTCGCGACTGGCTCAGGCCAAGAGACGGTGACATGGAGCGTTGTGCCGGGAAGGTACTGGGTGGTGGTGATGAACGAGGACGCATCACAGGGCGTTGACGTGGACCTCCAGATAGGGGCAAAGGTACCTATACTGAAGAACCTGGGGGACATGATGCTCACCATGGGCGTCCTAGTGGGCCTGGTCGGCGCCGCCGTCATATACTACGGGGCAGTAAAGAGGTAGCCCCAACGTTTTTCAGATGCCCCACGTACCCTACCCAGCCGGGGCGATGAGTCTATATGATACGTTTCCCCAGTCAAGGTGAAAGAGATGGAGAAGGATTACCGTAAGATGCTGGACAGGGCCTACGAGAAGCTGCCTGAACAGCTGGAGACTACTGAACGCTTCCAGGTGCCCAGGGCCTACGTGCGTCAGCAGGGAAGACGCACATACATAATGAACTTCAAAGAGATCGCGGACGAGCTCCGGAGGGACCCGCAGCACCTCATGAAGTTCCTCCTCAACGAGACCGCGACGAGGGGCGACTTCGACGGGACCAGGGCTAGGTTTCAGGGCAGGTTCAGCAGCGACAGCATAAGGAACCTCATCGAGATATACACAAACAAGTACGTGATATGTCCGGTATGTAACAGGCCGGACACCCACATCGTCCGGGAGCGCAGACTCAGCTTCCTCCAGTGCGACGCCTGCGGCGCCAGGAGCAGCATAGGGAAGAACTAGAGTTGACCAAGGTCTACGTGAAATCTGTCCGCCGCGGAAGGGACACCGTTGTCGCCGTCTGCGACGCAGATATTCTCGGCGAGACCTTGGAGGGCGGTAAGGTACCTTTCACTGTGAGCGAGGGGTTCTACAAGGGCGTCCTCGGCGATGTGGAGGAGGCGCTGGACGCCATGAAGCAGGCCACCATATGTAACCTGGTTGGGAAACGCATCGTGGAGGCGGCCATAGAGTGCAGTATGGTGCACGAGCGTGCCGTGATCTACTTCGGGGACGTCCCCCACGCCCAGATAGTGAAGCTCTAGTAAGCTATTTTTAGTAGCGTCGTGTATTCCTCACGGTGAGGTTTTGGATTATAAGGTAAAGGACATTGGTCTCGCTCCGCAAGGCGAGCTTCTGATCGACTGGGCAACAGACCACATGCCCGTACTCGGCCTAATAAGGAGGCGGTTCGAGAAGGAAAAGCCCTTTGAGGACGTGACCTTGGGCGCGGTGCTCCACTGCACCAAGGAGACGGCGGTGCTCGTCAGGGCGCTTGAGGCGGGGGGCGCCGAGGTGGCTCTCGCCGGGTCAAACCCTTTGTCCACGCAGGACGCGGTGGTGGCGGCCCTAGCTTCCACAGGCACCAAGGTATACGCGTGGAGGGAACAGACAGGGGAAGAGTACAACTGGTGTATTGACCGTGTTTTGGACTGGAAGCCTAGTCTAACCATGGACGACGGCTGCGACCTCGTGAGCGCCGTCCACCGGAAGCGGCCTGAACTCATCCCCGGCATCAAGGGAGGAAGCGAGGAGACCACCACCGGCGTGCACAGGCTCAGGGCCATGGAGGAGGACGGCGCCCTCAAGTACCCCATGGTGGCGGTGAACGACACGTCCACCAAGATGATGTTCGACAACCGTTACGGGACCGGGCAAAGCAGCATAGACGGCATACTCCGCGCGAGCAGCGTCATGATCGCGGGGAAGACCTTCGTGGTCTGCGGCTACGGGTGGTGCGCCCGCGGCATAGCCATGAGGGCCCACGGCATGGGAGCCAACGTCATAGTAACGGAGGTGAACCCTCTCCGGGCTCTGGAGGCCGTCATGGACGGCTACAGGGTGATGCCCCTCATAGAGGCGGCGGCCCAAGGAGACATATTCGTCACAAGCACGGGCAACATCAACGTCATAGACCGCCGCCACATGGAACGCATGAAGAGCGGCGCCATGATGGCAAACGCGGGCCACTTCAACGTGGAGATAAACATACCCGCCCTCGAGGGGCTCTCCGAGGGCAAGCGCCGCATGAGGCCCGACCTCGACGAGTACAGGCTCAAGGACGGGAGGAGGCTCTACCTGCTAGGCGAGGGAAGGCTGGTCAACCTGGCTGCGGCGGAGGGGCACCCCAGCGAGGTCATGGACATGAGCTTCGCGGATCAGGCGCTGACGGCAGAGTGGGTGTGGAATAGCCCCAAGCTGGAGGCGCGCGTCCACGATGTGCCCGAGGAGATCGACAGGCAGGTCGCCCGGCTCAAGCTGGAGACCATGGGAGTGGATATAGACAAGCTGACCGAGGAGCAGGTCAAGTACATGAGCAGCTGGGAGGAGGGCACCGCCTAACCCCTTAAAAAGATCTTCAAGCGGGCGGGTGTCGTTGACGGCGAATGACTTCAGTAAGTATCTTCTAGCCGGCGTCGTCACCTGGGTGATCGTCGACTTCACCACCGCGTTCAACCCCGATGTCCAGAGGTGGCTCGAACACATGCCTCTCATATGGGCTTTCTACGTAGGCTACCCACTCGTCTTCGCCCACCTAATCTATAAACGTGGGTGGAGCGACAGATCGATATTCCTCGCGATGATCGCCGGAGGCTTCTTCGTCGAGATAGTCTGCTCGAACAACAGTCTACTCTACACGTTTCCAATAATGTTGGTCATGATCCCAGTTGCCCTGGCGATCTACGGTGTAGTCACGTTCATCCCTAAATGGGCGGTGGACGGGGAGTTGAAGGCCAGGTGGAGGACTGTGGCGCTTCTCTTGGCGGTCTACTTCGTTGTCGCCGTTCTAAACTACTTCAACACGGCGGGCACCCTCTAGGGATTCACGCGAGGTGTACGCCGTCGCTGGTTCCCTTCAGTATGCCTTTCTCTATCAGGAGCTCTATGCTGTTCTCCGTCTCGTTGGGAGTGAAGCCCCGGCGGCTCATCTCCTTCACTAGCCAGCCGGGCTGGTAGACGAAGCCAGGTATGCGGACGGTCCTTACTATCTGGCGGCTGCACGCCCGCACCCTGTTCTCGTTATTCATCAGGGGCCCCCTGATGGTCTCGATGCGGCTGGAGAGTGGCGCCGCGGGTATCCCGAGGCTCCTCTTGACGTGTTTGTGGAAGTCCTTGGTCATGCTGCCGCCGTGGAACGTGAGGACCCGTTTGGGCTTGCATCTGCGTATGAAACCGAGGAGGCTCCTGTAGTCGGCGTGGTCGCTCAGTGGGAACGCGGCTCGTTTCTTCCTGTACAGGATGGCCCACCCGCTGGCGAGGGCCACCTCCGCGTCGTCCAACGCCACCTTGCTTCCCTTGGGGGTCACTATGGCGCACTTCCTCGACTCGATTAGCTCCTGTCCTTCGTCGCTCTTGGCGTACAAAGAGTCCAAGCTGTACCCGGCGCCGCGGTAGACGTCGGTGACCAGGGACGAGCTCTTGGCTGTGACGACGGGGAGGTTGGTGTACTGGTTGAGGATGCTTATGATCTCCTGGGCGTTGCCGATGCTGTCGGTCCTGAAGACGGGTATCCTGCCGCCGAGCACGGTGTTCACCGCCCAGTTGTATATCTCAACCGCAAGATCGTCCCGCCGGGGGAACTGGAACATGGGGCTGCCGAAGGTGGTCTCTATGATCATGAGGTCGCAGCTCACGGCCTGGGCGGGGTTCATGGTGAAAGTGTCCTCGGTGCACATGTCACCAGTGTAGAGGACCGTGCCCTCGGGCGTGTTGACCTCGAACATGGCGCTGCCGAGGACGTGGCCGCTGTTGTGCACCCGGACTTCTATGTCGCCCAGCTTCACCTTGTCGCCGAACCGGATGGGGTTCAGGTTGCTGAGGCGTTTCCAGCCCATGGCGTCTAGGAGGTCATATGTCTCTTGGGTGGCGTATTTCTCCCGCTCGGGATGTTTGAACGCGGATGAGTGGTCGGCGTGGGCGTGGCTGACGAAGGTGGGGTAGCTGTGGGTGTTGCGGGTGGGGTCGAGCATGACGCCTTGGCAGTCGTACTCCACCATTATTCCGCCGCGTTGTCTTACC
>CAYFYM010000210.1:0-3317 GCA_964347405.1 uncultured Candidatus Bathyarchaeia archaeon
GTCGTGGGGGGTACGGTTAGCCTGTACTTCAGCAGGCCGAGTACGCTGGCGGTGCCGACGCTCACCCTTACTCTTTCCGGCTCCAAGCTGTGATCCATGGGTGGGGGCACGTATTGAAGCTTTACTCTGCCCCGAGGACGCCTAGAAGCTCTGAGAGGCGGGAGATGTGTGTAACGCCGTCGAGGCTGACGCCATCTCCCTCGTCGTAGCTGTAGGAGGCCCAGTTTCCCTGGTCGACGCGTTTTATGAGCACCGGATGCATCCCGGCGTTGACGGAGCCCGCTATGTCCACGTCCATGTCCCCGACGTATACTGCTTCAGAGGGGCCGACACCGGTCATGCTGAGGGCTTCATGGAATATGGCGGGGTCGGGCTTGGCGGCCCCGTGCTCGTCGGAGACCACGACGGCGTCGAACAGGCCCTCTATGCCTAGCTCGGCGAGGAGCTCGTGTATCCTGGGGGCGTGCTCCCAGTTGGTCACCAGCCCAACCTTGTAGCGCCTCCGGAGGGCCTCCAAGACCTCTACGGCGTCATGGTCGAGGTACATGCCTTCGTGCCACACTCTGATTATGGAGTCAACCATGGGCCGGATTTCTTCTGACGGTATTTCCAAGCCGAGGCTGTGGCCCAGCGCCTTGACGCGTCTCATGAAGAGGGTCATGCCGGGCTCCCGGTACTCCGGCTCGGGGGCGTTGAACAGGGTCTCCAAGTGTGTCTTGAACTCGTCTAGGGTAGCCGTGGCGCCTCTGAGCGTCATCTCGCGGTGGAACGCCTGTACCCAGTTCTCCCATGCGGCGTCCACGTCGTCCGAGAGAAGAAGGGTGCCGTGTAGGTCGAAGAAGACGCCCCGGATGTGGTCCATTTTCCTTGGATAGGATTGACGGGGTAAAAACGTTAGGTCTGGAGGGACTCAACGAGGTCTACGAGTCTGAACACGTCTTCGCTGGCCACCTTGTAGAGTACCCTGGTTCCATCTCTGCGGCTGCACAGTATCCCCGCCTCCTCCATGAGCCTGAGATGCCTGGACACGGTGGGCTGGCTCTGCCCGATCACGGGGAGTATCTCGCACTGGCAGAGCTCGCCCTCCCTGAGTAGCTCGATGATCCGGAGCCTGTTGGGGTCCCCGAGGACCTTGAGGGTCCTGGCTTTATCCTCTAGTCTCGCGTCCACGTTAGAGTCCCCCTGTCAGTAAGCCGTACACGAGTCCTGAGAGGACAGCGGATATAAATGCTAGGAAACTGTACGTGGCCACTATCCTCCAGCCCACGACCCTGGAGGCGGTCAGGCTGTTGGGGATGTCGTAGGGCTGGCCCATGAGCCACGCCACGGTGGCGGCGGGGGTCATGCCCAGGTCCATGAGCGCCTTCCCTAGGACGACCTCGATGAGGGTGGGCGTGTAGAGGGGGCCGCCTAGGAGGGCGGCCACCACGACGCCCTTGGGGCCCGAGAGCCACGCCCTCACTAGGTTCTCGGGGAAGTAGGCCTGGAAGTAGCTTACCACCACGAGGCCAACGAGGAACGTGGGGAGTATCTGCTTGGCCAGGTAGCCGCCGAACTTCAACGCGTTCCAGAGCCTGTCGTCGAGTTGTTCCTCGATGAGATCAACGGATGCCTGGGCGTTAGCGTTGCCGGTGAAGCGTTCCTCGAACTCCCTGCCCCACGGGGTCCTGGAGACTATGTAGCCGATGGCTATGGCGCTGGCGGCCCCTGCGGCCATGTCGGCGATGGCGATGGGCCACCCCATGACCTGGACGGTGATTATGTCGGCCAGCAGGTTGTTGGCGGGGGCCACCAGCAGGAACGTGAGGGCTGGGCCTATGCCGCTTCCGGCGTAGACGAGGCCCGCGAATATGGGTACCATGGTGCAGCTGCAGACGCAGAAGACAGGGGCGAGGGCCGTGGCGAAGACGTACGCTCTCAGGTCGCCGCTCCCCATGTACCTGTTCATGGTGTCCTGGGGGATGAACTCCTGGAAGAGCCCCGAGACTATGAACGCGAAGCCTAGGCACAGCCACCCGTGCTGGGCGTAGTCCCAGAGGTAGTGGAGGGGTATCATGTACAGGGGCAGGGCCCGGAGGTCCTCGGCCGTGGCCTGGGGCGTGAGGGTGAGCTTGGATACGATGCTCCATGCCATGAGCCCGACCACGGCGAGTATGAAGCCCAGCATGACGGCTGTGCGGGCGAGCCTCTTGGCTTCCATCTAGAGTTCCTTGCGTATCATCCGCTCGATGACGCCGGGGTCTGGGACCTTGCCCATTGTCTTGACTACGCCGTTGAGTGCCACGGCTGGGGTGCGTACAACGCCGAATCTGTCCATGGTCTCCTTGGCGGTGACGTCGAGTTTCTCCACCTCGACGTCTACGTCTTCCGCTCGGAGCCTCTCAGCCGCTTTGACGGCGTTCTCCATGGTCTGTTTGCATCGCTTGCACGCGGGCACTACCCCGATGATTTCTATCTTGATAGCCATGCCTCAAACGGCATTATTTAGGTATTTAAATATTTAGAAAAGTGGATATTTACTGTATTTACGTCACCCCAAAGTTACGATAACCGCGGGAAAGGCAAGGCGTCAAACTGCCCGAGTCCAACGGCGACGGGGCTTAAGCGGTGTCGGCGTCTACTCGCTTGGGATGGGCTGTATCTCCATTATTACTTGGCCCGCTGGGTCGGGGCACTCCACGTGCCACGTCCGTGGCATCCAGTCGTCTGGCTCGTCGAGTTTCCGCTGCTTGGCTGGGAGCAGAGGCAGTATGGCGTTGAGGGCCCAGTAGCAGAAGGTTCCCTCGGGTATGCTGAGTCTGCCTCCGCGGACGATGAAGTAGTCGCCCACCTCCATGGTGTCGCAGTGTCCCCTTATCTCCTTACACACTATCTTCAGGTCTTGCATGGCTGATTCCTTGGTTCGGGCAGGGTTTAAGCGTGGCGGGTATCTAAAGCTGGCCACCAAGATACTGGTAACGGATCTGAACCCTTGTTGGTGGATGCCTTTAATGTCTGTGTTTGGGGGTGTTGCAGCTCGGCGTAAGGGTGGATTAGCTTTCCCCGTGGCTGTGATGGGCTTTGACGGTTTTCTCGGTGGGTTTGTGTCAAGTTACATGTAATTAAGGAAAAATTTCTGCTGGGGTCGGCATTCCTTGTTGCATGAAAAAATGCGTATTGGGTTAGACGCGGATGGAGTTCCATGGGACGGTCTTCTCTATCTGTGACGCTATCCTGAAAAGGGTGGCTTCGTCGCCGAATCGTCCGATGAACTGTGTGCCAATCGGGAGGCCCTTCTCGCCGAGGCCCAGTGGGATCGACATGGCGGGGTTACCCGA
>CAYFYM010000211.1:0-4092 GCA_964347405.1 uncultured Candidatus Bathyarchaeia archaeon
CGTTCTGCTCTATCTTGGTGTCCTCGTAGGGCGCCGCGACGCGGCGGTAGAACTCGTGCTGTATACACTCCAGCACCCCCATGGCCTTGTTGATGTGGTAGTACCGTAGCGGGTACACCTCCTTGATGACCTTGGTGACGACGTAGTTCAGGTGGCCGTCCACGCTCTCCGGCGGCTTCTCCTTGAGCAGCCCGATGAGCGTCTCCAGCACCTCGTCGTACTGGGGCCTATCCTCCTGGGTAATGTAGGGCATCTCTATACCTCGATCATGGGTAGCGTTCTGCATGTAAATTGTTTACCTTGGTTTAAGGTGGGAAACTTCCGGATTCAGAGACGAGAAAACCGAGGTAGACGAATCAGCCGAACCATGTCATACGCCGAAGACGACCCCATCCAGGGACGTCGAGGCGGGCCATAAACTACGTTCCAATCATCAAGTGCGTGGCATTCGCGGCGTCAGGGCTCCATGTCCATTTTACCTATGATGAAGCCTATGACGGTCCCCACGATGAAGCCAACCGTGAAAACCACGTAGATAGCCTCGACAGGACTCATATTTAAGCCTCGTAGAGAACCCTACTTTACGCCATCCCCCGACATGTCTCGGGGTCTCTCAAGTAATCTTTTATGGATATTGAGTAGCAACTCCCGGTACTGAGTAGATATCAGGTACGGGTTAATCACGAAGGCCTCAGGTGAGGACTGAACCGTCCCCAGTATGGTAAGTTCAGGAAGCCGCACTAATGACACAATAAAAACGGCATTAAATCTGCTAGCGGCGCGTATGTATGGATTCGACTCGTTTAGAATGCGATGTTTCAAGAAAAAATTGGTTGTTTATATCAGTGGTAGATAGACCCAGTCTCGTGACTTGACCTTGTAGATCCTTATCTGGATGTGGCGTATGCCATTGTTTTTCAGGTTCCAGTAGTATTCGCCGTCAAGCAAGTTGCCTATGTCAGGGTCCCCGTCAACCATTAGGTATTGAAGGTAGTTGGCTATGAACTCGTAGAAGTCGTATATCCATATGCCGTAGACGGGGTTTCCCTCCGCGTCGTAGTACACTATCTCCGTGTAGTCGGGGGAGAAGAAGCCCATGATCTGGGCCGCCAGGTCCGCTGCGCGGGCCGGGTCGAAGCCCATGGCCTCCAGGTAGGCAGCCATCTGAGCCTCCGTGATGTAGAACAGGTTGCTGTACTCCTCCCAGACGGGCTGTTTCCCGTGAGGTTTAAGCTCGGCGGCGTTGACTCCACCGAGGAACATCAGGGCCGACCCGTCGTTGGGGTCCGCGATGGTGCCCGTGATGTACGAGGACTCCTTGACTGGTTTCCCGAGGGCCACGGCGTAGACCTCGTGGTATCCATCCGCCATCTGCAGGCTCAGATCACCGTCGTCGAACGCGTTGCCGTCGATGACCATGAACGGGTAGTCCGAGTGTCTGGGTGCCTGGCTTATCCAGAGCCGCACCTCCGCGGTGGACTCCTCGCTCCCCATGGGGACGAACATGGTGTGCCTGTCGGGGTTGCTGAAGCCACCGTTGGCGCTCCAGTCCGCCTTCTTTCCCAGTATGTTGAGCACGTACGTGGGTGACCCCAGCCACTTGTTGGGGTTGTTGTTCCCTGCCTGTGCTGGTAGTGCGATCATTGACGCGAATAGCGTCGCTGCCAGTAAAACCGTGTAGCCTCTTTTATTTATCATGTCGACCGGGATGGTTTGATCCGGACGGTATTTAATGTTGATAATGCCCAGAGTATCGTGTTTAGAAACCTAGGTTTTAACGGTATCATTAAATCATCCCAGATGTTCATAGTTGAGATACGTATAATACGTCACATCGGCGAATAACAAGGATGTTTTGTTCATCACATCTTCAATGTAAATTAGTAGATCCTTTCATGTTACGTGTTGAAGGATTGTTTTACGTTAGACACGTCCATACCGATGCTTCGATAATCAGATGCGATGAAAAATCGCCCTCTTCATACTCATCATCACGGGGTTCCTATTGTTTAATCCGTGACGTCGAGACGGTGCCTGAGGAGCCGGGTGCCGTCTGTGTCGTAGATGAAGACGCCCGTGAAGCGTTTACCCTGGAGAAGCACGGGCAGCCAGTGCACGTCGTCCGGCCACATATCGCCGTAGGGTATCTCGTCGAGGCTGAACCATCTGAGCCTGCCCTCGTCGCTCTCCCTGGGCTCGCCGGTGAACGTCGACGTCATGTATATGTGGACCACCCAGTCGGGCTCAGGCTTCTCCCCGAAGTAGAAGTCCAAGACCCCGTGCTCCGTGAGACCGGAGACGTTGAGCCCCGTCTCCTCATGGACCTCACGTACCGCGCACGCCAGCGGCGTCTCGCCGGGCCGGACCTTGCCCCCGGGCCCGTTCCACTTCCCCTCCCCGAACCTCCCCGCCGTCTTCCGCTGCAGGAGCAGCTGTCCCTCGTGTATGATCTCGCAGAGAGTGGCCTCGACGACCATGCCAGATATGAGGCGGGTGCATCGTTAAGGCTTGCCCTTTGGTTGATCTGTTTCGCGGTTTCGTATCTCTCCTAGCTAGAGGAACATGGGGTTCCTAACGTTGAAGGTATGTGTTCGACGGGGTGCTGGGGTTTGGCCCGTATATGGGTGAGTGTGTTTATCTTTTTTTGCGACTTTGCGTTTTCCTTATAACTGGTTACTTATTATAAGCGTTTTTTCTAGGAGCCGAAACACAGAGTATTTATTTAAAATATATATATTTTAAATAAATTTGATGTATTGTTGGCGTGTATACTAAATCGCAGATGTTTCGCCGCTGTTTTCATCATGAAACAGCGATGAGAGATAGATCCACATCATCATTTTTCAATACACCATAGTAGACAGAATTGTTAATTATGGTGTATTTACCTGAGAATTCCATGGGTATGCGTCATTTAAACTTCTCAAACCCATCTATATTATTTCTTTTTTCTATAAAATATGCACTAATCGTGATACCTTACAATTAACCAATCATAGTTCTATGCAAACAATCAGAGGGAGTTCACCGCTGTCATACATGCATGTGCATGGAAGGCCCTGAAAAGGGAAAATTATATCATTTCTTCAAAGGGAAAATCGCCATTAACTAACCCCCTCATTTTCCAACATCATTATTCACCAACAGTAAACCATTAATAGGGGTCTTGATTTCGATAACTAAGATCTTCTGTTAACAGTCAATAACAGTTAACATGTGAGTCTAGCTCCGAGGAGAGGAGCTCTAAAAACACCCAAAAGGCATGCAGCCTTAAAGGAAAGATAAATCGTGAGCAAGCAAGGAGCATTCTCAACTACTACAATAGCACTTCTAATAGTGACAGATTTCAAAATAGCTGAATTAGTTGAAAAACTATGAGCAAAAAAAAGACCAAAGCGAACAAGGTTTACCTCCAACGGTATATACTGTGAAGGAGATGGAACCCTTCCTGCGCGGGCAGCTAGATAATATGGATGTAGTGGAAATCTACCCGAATCCTAAAATCAAAAGGCATCGACTGAAGGGCACGCCGAGAAACGGTAATGATCGTCAACCATCTGATTTCATAATAGAAAACCGAGATAACTGCAAAGATCTTAAGGACTTTGAGTGGCAGCAAGGGCTCAACTGGAAAGATCTTCGGGCTTATCATTTCAAGGATGAGAGTTTGGCGAATGTGATTTCGAATTCTATTGATCCTAATGGTACTGCTCTGATCATCGTGCATATATCAAGCGTGGATACCGACACTAAGGATGCGCAAAAGAATGCTCTTCAGACGGCCGCGAGCAAGGGTATTCCGATCTACGCAACATTTAGGACAAGCCCACTCGCCGATAAAAAAATAGACGGTAAGTTGAGTGCGTCTACGCTACCAGATATTTTTACCAAATGCGTAGAAGCTAAAGGCGCGTGCATCACAAAGAATTTTTTTGGGCCAACTGGAAATGCTTTGTGGGCGGCTGATAATGAACGTAACTTTCTATATAGAGAACTAAGAAACGGTAAGTTCCAAAGGGCGATTGTCATTGGGCAGGCGCTTGATGATTGTGTTGATTCTACGATACTGGGACGATGGGTGACGGATTATAA
>CAYFYM010000212.1:0-4991 GCA_964347405.1 uncultured Candidatus Bathyarchaeia archaeon
CAACACCGTCTTCGAGAAGCCCCTCCACCCATACACCAAGTCACTTACCAGCGCCTTCCCCAGCATCAAAGAGGAGAGAAGGGAGCTGGAGTCGATAAATGGGGCACCGCCCAACCTCCTGAACCCTCCCACAGGGTGCAGGTTCCACCCCAGGTGCCCGTACAGCATGAAGATATGCACCGAGAAGGAGCCGGAGTATAAGGACTATGGAGGGAGGCACTTCGTCGCCTGCCACCTGCTTGAGTAACATGGTGATGCGTGGATGTCAAACGATGTAGAGCTGAAGGTCGTGGACCTCATGAAATGGTTCCCAGTGAGGATGGGGGTCGTCTCCAGGCTGCTCTCGAGGAAGCCCAAACACGTCAAGGCCGTTGACGGCGTATCGTTCGAGGTGAAGAAGGGAGAGATCTTCGGTCTGGCGGGGGAGAGCGGATGCGGTAAGACCACTACCGGCAAGACGATCCTCAGGCTCCTAGAGCCCACGAGCGGCGAGATATACTTCCAGGGAGAGAACATCACAAG
This sequence comes from uncultured Candidatus Bathyarchaeia archaeon, assembly GCA_964347405.1. Taxonomy (GTDB): domain Archaea; phylum Thermoproteota; class Bathyarchaeia; order TCS64; family TCS64; genus RBG-16-57-9. The sequence goes on from CAYFYM010000212.1 coordinate 523, forward strand.
CCTCGGTAAAGCCGAGATGAAGACCCTCAGGAAGAAGATGCAGATAGTCTACCAGGACCCCTACGAGTCGCTTAACCCTAGGATGACCGTCTACGACATCATCTCAGAGCCCATCGACGTCCACAAGCTAGCTGACTCGCCTTCAGAAAAGGAGGAGATCATCTACAACGTCCTCAAGGACGTGGAGCTCGTGCCGCAGGAAGATTTCATTCTGAGGTTCCCGCACGAGCTAAGCGGTGGTCAGAGACAGAGGGCTGCCATAGCCCGGACGCTTGTGATGAACCCTAGCTTCATCGTGGCGGACGAGCCGATATCGATGCTCGACGTGTCCATCCGGGCAGGCATCTTGAAGACGATGCTTAGGGTCGGGGAGGCGGGGGGGATCTCCTATATATTCGTCACCCATGACCTCGCCTACGCCCGCCACATATGCCACAGAGGAGCGATAATGTACCTGGGCAAGATCGTCGAGATGGCGCCCATGGACTCGCTAGTGAAAAACCCTCTGCACACTTACACCATAGCGCTCATGACAGCGGTACCAATCTCAGACCCGCGGCTAGAAAAAGCCAGAGCCATCATCAGCGGAGAGGTCCCTACGCCGATAGACCCCCCGTCTGGTTGCAGATTCCACCCTAGATGCTCTGGATGCATGGAGATTTGTCGCGCAGAGGAACCTGTCTTGAGTGAAGTAGAGAACGGCCATTACGTGGCCTGCCATAAAATTTGATGAACTAAATGGATAATTAGAGGCCAAATCCGGGTTCCAAGTGAAGCCTCATCTAATAATTTTATAACTAGTGTCTTAGACGACTTGCGGCCTACAGGTGCTGTCAGACTCAAAGCGGAGAAGGGTTTCACCGAACATCGTAACGACGTACCCCGACCCCGATACGGTCCACTCCCAACGATCGTTCCTAGCAGCCTCCTCTATCGTGAACATACGATCCATCGGGAGATGGACAGCCCCCGTGAAGGTGACATACGACTCCGGCCTTGCCTCGGGGATCTGATACAGCACCTGATGATGCATATATTTGTCGTTCAGCTTGATATCGAACTCTATCCTGTTCAAAGTCATGTTCTCGCTTGTCGGGTTGAAGATGCTTACGCTCAAGTTCAATAGAGGATCGTTTGGACCCACATCGACGGTGACAACCTCTGCTGTTATACTGGTCTTCATCACGACGTTATACGTGCCAAGATACTGGTTGACCATGTATCCCGTCAGAAGCCCCGATAACAAAGCAGCGGAAAACAACACTGTATAGCCCAGCTTTATCTTCCGACCAGGATCCTTAACAGAGCTCATGGCGAGACTGCTCTGTCTGACATAACTCTGAGGTAAAAGCCTCTCGCCTCTGAGCCCTGAGATGAACGTGAGCAACCACCTTACACATATGTAAGACCATATAAAGATCACCACCATCGACGCCGCGGTGATCGTCGGATTCATCGGTAGGCCGTAGGTTACCACCGTGACTAGGACGAAAAAAGCGTGGAGGGAAGCCCAGAAATAGGATACGGCGTCAGATGCCGTTGAAAGATCCAGCACGTTCGAGAATATATCCCGTAAAATTAGCGAAAGCGAGTATGTGCAGAAGATGAAAAAGACTGCGCCTATTCCAAAAATCAATAAACGAGGGACCTTTATCGCGTTAACCAAGTCAAGCACGTCCCCGAAGGGGTGGAAAGCCCCCATCAACAGGTAAACGACTGAACTCAAGTAGGTCCAAAAACTCAGCCAGAAGATAGATATCGAGAAGACGGGCCTCATCTCTCTCCGTAGGAGGAGGACATACTGGCCTAGAATTGAAGTCACTGTTTCAAATAGGATTCCAGCGATGGCTATCATCACGAGATTCATTTGGGTCGGGTTTGGTATCACCCATGTAGTGTGAGAAAGCGTGAACGGCCACTCCGCCCGGATGTTGATCTCAAGAATCTCGCCCCCCAACATAAGCACAGTTAAGGCGTGACCCATCTCGTGTATAAACTCGCTTAAAATTTTCATGGCGAAACCGATGAACACGAACATCAACAGAAAACGGGCGTACACTTTACGTCGTTCTTTAGCCATCGGAGTTAACGACTTCACTGTCCAGATGAAAATATTGTGACTTATCATATTTCAACCCCATCGTACATCCGATCAATTTACTCAAGTACTTCAGACATTGATCTGAAAGGTCAATCGGGCAAAATGATTTAAGAATTCTACTTATCATTTCCTTCTGTAGGCTATCATGGTCGATTTTAAACAACTGGGCTCAATCGGTTTGGTAATCGCGTGCGCAGTCATCATAAATTTTGGTTATGTAGCAACCAGCCTTTATGACGCCCCCAGCGTCATAACCGTGATCTTCATCCCATGCGTTCTCGTTACGTGTATGGGTTGGTTCATGAAAAGCATGAAGATGACGATCGCGGCGACGTTCGCATCCATCCTCATGGCGGCGTTTCTGGCATATATCTCGCTCACGACCCCGGTTTTATTCGGGATAATAGAGGATGTCTATTACCGGAACCTTTTCAACTACACCGTTTTCCTGAAAGTACTGCAGTTCATCTTCTTCACGATGTTTTTTTCGATTCTGACGGCATTGGCTGCAGGTCTAGCATTCGAGTAATACTTATCACATTGTTCTCAAAATATTTGTAACCCTATAATATGCAATTCGATAGTATGCATTAACAAATTTCCAGTAAATAGATATGTCATTTCCATCATGAAAAAGATGCGTTATCTAAAATGTTATATAAAGTATGGCATACAAGCACTTGGAGAACATGAAATGAAGAAACTAGCAATCTTACTACTAGCGACAACTCTATTACTTTCTTCCTTCGCTGTTCAAATCTTTGCACAGGAATCTGAGGTCTGGGAGACATGGGACCCCGACTTCGCTTCACAAGGGGTTGCACTCACGGATCCCTTCGAAGGTTATCTCTATGATACCTCGGTTGTACATGGGGGAACCTTGGTAATAGCGACCCCGTCGGACCCACCAGAGCAGCACCAGTGGAACGCCGGGGCGAGCGCCAGCTACGAATTCCTAGATCCATTCAACGATTATCTTACACGCACAGACCCGATCACCGGCGCGGTAGTTCCATGGATCGCCGAGAGCTGGGAAATATCGGAAGACAAGCTCTCATACACGGTCCATCTGACGGAGGGCGTCAAGTTCCACGACGGAACCGAGCTTACGAGCGAGGACGTCAAATGGTGCTTCGACTTCATCATGGCGAACAACTTCACTAGGATGGCCGATGTCTGGCAGATCCTTAGCCGTGAGAAACCGACGGAGATAGTCGACGATTACACCCTCAAGTTCTACCTGAGTGAGCCCTTCGTGTCGTTTGCACGTGAAACACTTGGTACACCGTACATATATCCCAAGCACGTATGGGAGGAGATCGCGGCTGATCCGGATTTCGATTGGCTGACCTACGTCCCAACAATGGATCAACAGATCGGCTGCGGACCATTCAAGGTGCTGGAGTACGTCCCCAACTCATACATAAAATACGAGGCGTTCGAGGACTACTGGCACGGTAAGCCATACGTCGACGAGTTCTTGAGGCCCATAATAACCAGCGGCGAAGCGGAGCTCCTCGCCCTCAAGAGGGGGGAGGTACACGTCTTCAACGGCTTCCTCGCCTCAGAGGCTATCCCAGCCCTAATGAGAGAGGAAGGCATAGGACTCTACATCTACAACAACCAGTACATGTACCACTGGGGCATGAACAACCAGAAGTGGCCCTTCAACGTGAAGGAGTTCAGGTACGCCTGCGCGTATGCGGTCGACAAGCAAGACCTCGTCGACACGCTGCTTCTCGGATACGGGATACCCGGCCCAGTCGGCGTCGAGGCCCCGTTCTACACCTACTGGTACAACCCAGACGTGCCTGAGACCTACACGTTCAACCTTACGAAATCAGCTGAGATCCTAGACGAACTTGGTTACGTAGACACCGACGACGACGGAATACGCGAAGGCTCAGGGGAGCACGCAGGCGAACCTATCGAGTTCGACATAGGGCCACCGATATACGACCCGGTCCGCGTTAGAGCCTCGGAGCTGATAGCTGAGAACCTCAACTCGATCGGCATAAAGGCCACGGTCCAGTATCTGGAGTGGGCGACCCTGTGGAACAAGATCATACAGCCGCTAGACTCCCCGACGAAGATAGACACGTGGCTACTCGGCTCAAGCCAGAGCGTGGACCCCCAGTGGTTCAGGGTACGCCTACACTCAGCAGCCATATCCAACCCCAACTACTACGGCTTCGTGAACGCAGAGTTCGACCAGCTCGCAGAACTGCAGAGCACCCAGTTCGACGTAGAGGAACGAAAAGAATCGGTCTTCAGAATGCAGGAGATCCTGGCCGAGGAGATACCCCTCGTGGTCATGTACTTCCGCCAGAGCCCGAGCGTCTACAGGACGGACGAGCTTACAGGCTGG
>CAYFYM010000213.1:0-7331 GCA_964347405.1 uncultured Candidatus Bathyarchaeia archaeon
CGCCGCCCGGTACTTCTCCTTGATCTCCTCGGGGGTGTCGTTGACCCATATGGCTCCCTTGGAGACGCTCTTGCTCATCTTGTGCTTTATGCTCCTGTCTATTCCCTCGTCCTCGTCGAAGCTGCCGTCAACGTCCGATAACTGGAGGCTCGGGAGCAACGGGTTGTGCAGGCAGATGGGGACCTTGAAGCCCAACTTCGACGCGACCTCCCGGGCCAGCATGTGGACTTTCCTCTGATCCATGCCGGAGCACGCCGCGTCCAGTTCCATCTGGAAGATGTCGCTGGCCTGCATCGCCGGGTACAACGCCCACGCCGTCTCCACGTCCGTCGTGTCGGCGCTGCGGCCCATGATGGGCATGGCCCGGAGGGTCCGCCGGAGGCTCGTGGACTTCATGACGCGGACCACCTTACCCCAGTAGTCCTTGGAGTCCACCACGTCGCTGGCCCAGAGGTACTCGACCCTGCCTTCGGGTAGGCCCAATGCGGTGAAGCAGTCCTTGAAGTACTCGGCGGCCGTGGCCAGGTTCTCCATGACGCCGCCCATCTTGTTGTTTATCCAGCCGTGCCACTCCGCGAGGTAGATTATGAAGTGGAACCCCGCGTCCACGTAGTCGCTCATCTTCTGTCCCACGATGAGGCCTGTCCCGGCGTGCATTATGCCGCTGGGCTCGAAGCCCACGTAGCCCCGCGGGTGATCGTTCGTCTCCAGGAGGCTGCGGAGCTCGTCGAGGGTGATGATCTCCTGCAGGTTGCGTGACACGAGTTCTAGGCGGGTCTCAGTATCCAAGGTGATTCGCCAACTACTTTCTACGCGTCGGGCGTCTATTAAGGATATAGGGCAGCCTCATCTACCCCTGATGTCTACCCGGACAGCATACGCAGCTGGGTGAGCACGTACTCCCTCATCTCACCGGGCGTCCTATGGGGCGCGACAACCCTACCGTCCTTTATGAGGGGCTTCAGCATGGGCTCCGTTTCCCCCCCGCACACGCCACACATGGGCTGGGCCGCGGCGCTGGGCGTCACCGTGTCGCTGAGGCAATTCCTGCACCGCCAGACCTGTTTCTTGCCGCCGAGCTTACCCCGCTTCGCGTGGGGCACCCCGTCCACCTCCACGATGTCCATGGCGAAGTCAAGGGTGGGCGCACCGCTCACCCAGGTCCCCACGCCGAAGGCGTCCGCCCCCGCCTCGGCCAGCTCCCTCACAGTGTCCTCGTTGAGGCCCCCCGAGACGAATATCTTGACCCCCCGGTAGCCGCGGAGGTCAAGCTCCCAACGCACCTCCTTCACTATCTTAGGGAAGCTGCCCCGTCTGGAGCCGGGGGTGTCGAGCCGCACCCCGTACAGCCGCTCCCCCAGGGCCTCGGCCGCCATTATCGCCTCCGTCTTCTCGTCGTAGTAGGTGTCAACGAGGATTATCCGCGGGCTCTCGGGCTCCACCACCTCGTCGTACGCCTTCCACGCCTCCACCTGGTCGCCGAACGCTATCATGAGGGCGTGGGGCATGGTGCCGGTGGGCTCCAGGCCGCAGGTCTCTGCCCCGATGACGCTTGAGACGCCGTCGAGGCCGCCGATGTAGGCGGCCCTGTCAATTGCGGGAGCCAGGCAGGGGTGGATGCGCCTGATCCCGAACGCTATCACAGGCTTGTCTCCGGCGGCCATCCTGACGTACGCCGCCCTGCTGGCCACCGCCGACTCCTGGCATATGAAGCCGAGGAGCGGCGTCTCGTACTCGCAGAAGTCGTGGTACGTGCCCTCCACGGTGAGCACAGGGCATCTGAAGCCCTGGCTGTCCTCGCTTTGGAAGAGGCTGCCCTCCGGCATGCAGTGGACGTCGACGGGGAGCCCCTCCAAGAGCCGGGCTACCTCCTCGACGCCGCAAAGCACGCCCCACCCGTGTCCGTCGTGAAGCGAGCCTACGGTCGCCTCCATGACGACGCCCACGTCGTCCTTCCCCTTTGCCTCCAGTATCTTCTTGGTGCGCCTGAAGTAGACATCGGTGGTCCGCCCCCCCTTGATGTCCTCGGGGGAGGCGACGTGAAATCCCTTCATGTAGAAGCCTCCAGCGTCTCGGCGACTGAAGCGGAGTCCGTCAGCAGGACACTGTACATGCGCTTCATGTACGCGAGGCTCGATTCCTGCTCCCCAGGCGTCAAGGCGTTGACGCAGTCGGTGGGCACATAGATCCTGTACCCCCTGAAGAAGGCGTCGGCGGCGGTGTGCTGTATGCAGATGTTGGTTAGCACACCAGTGAGCACAACCGCGTCCACCTCAAGCTCCCGGAGCAGCGCATCCAGCCCGGTGGCGTAGAAGGCGCTGTACCTGCGCTTGTATAGCCGGTGGTCGCCGTCCTCAGGCTCCAGCTCGGTGACTATCTCGGCCTCGGGGCTGCCCGCCACGGCGTGGCTGCCCCAAACATCGAACTCGTGGTCAACCCCTTCGATGTGGGCGTCCGTTACGTATATGACGGGTGAGCCGCCTCGCCTGGCCGCCTCCACCAGCCGTACAATGCATGGTACAACGGCCTGGGCGTGGGCTCCCCCCAGCATCCCTGTCACGAACTCCTTTATCATGTCTACTATGAGTAACGCTGTCCTCAACTCTATCACATTGAGCTACGCTGGGGCCCCGTATAACTCTTTGAGGGTTGAGGGCGGGGTTCCCCTGTTCACTGCAACAAACCCTCAGCCTCATCGAACCGGCGTCGCCGTACTCGGCTGAGCTCTCTCAAACTGCAGTGGTTACGGGCCCCGCGCCTCCCCCGCCTGTGCCACGTGTGGGTAACCCTCGGATCACAGCGGGGCTCCTCGAGGGCCGTCAACGTGGGTGCGTCGATTGTCGACGGGGTGACTTGAACTAGGAGGTAGCGGGTATAACCCTTACTGTTTTCCCCTGAACTGGGGCGATTTCAGGCTCTTCCCGTAACCAAGATAGGGGTAGACCTTGGACCCTGTGAAGAGGTGTTTCTCCTAAGGGAAAAGGGTGAGGCCGCTCCATTCACGAGCCATGAGGCTTCTACAGCACTCGCCACATCGTAGACAGCGGAAGACGAAGCCCATGAACTACATGTGGTCTGTTTAAACTTTTCATTTAATATATACTACACGGGGTGTTGGGGCCCACATGGTTGGGGGTTATGTTGTCCGGAGGGTGATCCCGCCCAAGCCGAGTGTAATGTTGAACTCTAATATGGGTCCCTCTTGGTCGTCGTAGGCGTCGTTCGCGTACTCGCTTCTGCCGAAACCGCCTTTGACCTTGTAGATCTTGCCTAGGGCGTTGACGTGCGTCAACCCGGTCACCTTGAACAACGCCCTCGTATCCTTGTCCACGGTGATGTTGAAGTCTCCTACGCCGCCTTCCATCCTGACGTTTGCGTCCTCCTCGAGTTCGGCGCCTGTGAAGCCCAGCCTCACTTCGCCGACGCCCCCGCCTACCCTCATCTCCCTGAACCTGGCGTTGAGGAGGCCTGTGAGCTTGGTCTCTCCGACGCCTGTCTGGATGCTTACCGTGTTGACGGTCTCGGGGTTGGGCTCCGAGAAGCTCAGCTTGTTCTGGCTTACACCTGTCTCCACGTCGAGCCCGGTGAGAGGTAGTCCGCCTAGTTCCCACTCGCCCCTCATGACCCCTGTCCTGACCCTGAGCCTGAAAGGCTTTGTTTTTCCCATCTTTATCTCCCAGTCGTTTATGGGGCTCTCGAACGCCTGCCACGTCACACTGGAGCGCTGCTTGACGGCGACGCGGTTCTCGGTCTGGGTGATTTCGGGTCTCCACTCGGGTACATCGTAGCTTATGGTGCCCTCCAAGAGCTTGTCATCGCCTGGGCCTGCGGTTATGTTACCGGCCACGGCGACGCTGAGCTCGAGAAGAGGGTTATCGGCCTCAGGGAAGGGGATGCTCAGCTCCTCGGTGACTAGAACGCCTTTCTTCTCTCTGAGGGACGTTCCGCACTCTGGGCAGAAACGGTCCGCTTCACCGACCTCGCTGCCACATTTTGGACAGTACGGCATAGTAAACAGGTTTAGGTAGGATATGGGAGGTTAAAAATATGGGTGGGGGTCACAGGTGCTCCCGGAACCATCTGAGGATGTGTCCCAGTCTCTCCTCTCTGTGCTTGGGTTTGCCGCCTCTGCTGAGCTCATGGTTCTCTCCGGGGAACCGGACGAGCTCCGTGGGCACGCCGTTGAGCTTGAGGGCTGTGAACCACTGCTCCCCCTCCGCCATGGGGCACCTGTAGTCCTCCTCGCTGTGGATGATGAGGCACGGCGTCTCCACGTCGCCAGCGTAGTATAGGGGGCTGTGCCTCATCTGCTCGACGAGGTCCTCGCCCCAGTAAGTCTTCCTGCCGCTGATGGATTCGGGCTGCATGAACCCTATGTCGCTGACGCCGAACTTGCTTACCCAGTTGCATATGCTGCGGCACGTCACAGCCGCCCGGTACCTGTCTGTGTGGCCGATGATCCAGTTGGTGGTGTAGCCGCCGTAGCTGCCGCCTGTCAGCCCGAGACGGGTCTCGTCGATCCATGAGAACCGTCTCAGGGCCTCGTCGGTGAAGTCCATGAAGTCCTCGTAGTCCACCTCGCCGTAGTGCCTCATCACGGCCTGGGTGTAAGGCTCCTCGTAGCCCGCCGAGCCCCTCGGGTTGGTGTATATGACTGCGTAGCCTTCGGCGCTGAGGAGATGGAACTCCTGGAAGATGCCGTCGCCGTAGACTCCCCTAGGGCCCCCGTGCATCTCCAGCACGCACGGATGCTTCTCGCCTTCCTTCCAGCCGACGGGTTTAATAATCCAGCCCTCGACGACGCGGCCCAGCCTGTTGGTGAAGGTGAAGCTCTCGGGCTCCACGAGCTCCAGGCCGTTGAGGAGCCTGTCGTTGAACCTGCTCAGCCGTCTCTCCTCGCCGTCCAGCAGATAGAGTTCGCAGGGCCGGGTGGCGCTCATGGCGTTGAACGCTATCTTCGCGCCGTCCCCGCTGACGCTGAAGCCGTCGACGACTCTGCCCCCGATGATGGTCTCCACCTCGCCGCCGCCTACCCCGACCCTATAGACGTTGCAGTGCGGCGTGTCCGCGGTGAGGAAGTAGATGTGCCTTCCGTCGCCGCTCCAGACGGCCCCCGGGTTGGGCGTGGAGACCCTTAGGTCGCTGCCGACCCCCATACCTAGGCTCCTGTCGAATGCCTCCGTCAGGCACCTTCGTTCGCCGCCGTCGCTCGGCATCAGGTATAGTTCGTGGTCTACGGCGAGCTCCTCGGGTCTGTCGTAGCCCGTGTAGGCGATGCTCTCGCCGTCTGGGCTGTGGCTGAGGCTAAGTATGGCGCAGTCGCCCCTGGTTATCTTCTCCGGTTCCCCTCCCTTCGCCTGCACCTTGTAGATGTCGCGGACCCTGCTCGTGTCGGCGTCGGGCTCCATGCTGGCGATGAACGCTATCCCCCTGCTGTCTGGGCTCCAGTCTGCTTGCTCCACGTCGTACTCTCCGTCCGTTATCTGCTTAGGCTTCCTGCCCTGCCTGACGGTGAAGAGGTGGGTCCTCCTGCCCTCGAAGAACCCGAGGGCGTTGAACTTGTACCTGATCCGCTTTACGACCTTGACGTCGGTGTCCTCGGGCTTCTCCTCGGTCCAGACCCTGCTCGTGAAGAGTATGTCTCTGCCGTTGGGCGCCCAAGCGGGGCTGCCTACTCCTTCCTCGGTCTCCGCGACGAGCGTGGCCTCGCCGCCCCTGAGCGGTATCGCGTAGAGCTGTGTCTTCTTATCGGGCTCTCTGCCCCGGGACAGGAACAGCAGCTTTGAGCCGTCTGGGCTCCACCTCGGGTTGGTGTCGCCGCCTTGGCCACGGGTGAACTGTCTTAGGCTGCCCGTTTTTGTATCCGCCATCCAGATATGGCGATCGTACCTGTCCTCCTCGTGGTCTATGGTGCTTAGCACGAACGCGATCATTGAGCCGTCTGGGCTTATCTGGGGGTCTGATACGAACTTGAACCTCCGAAGATCCTCGACCTTGATCCTGCGCTTGGCCATATCGCATCTGTGAACAAGGGGGCGTTCAACGTGTTAAGATTTCAGTTGAGGAAGCCGTCCAGCCGCCTCCAGCCTGTCGGCGACGGACGGCAAGCCGAGGGAGACCAGCGTCTCTCTGGTCTGCCACCCCGTCCCGGGGTCCCAGCCGTGGAGACCGTAGTACTCGTCAAGCATGCGCTCCCACTCCCCGTGGTCTATGTGTTCCCCCGCGTAGGGGCCTGACTTGACCGGCTCCTCCCAGTACCTCTTCGGCGGGTAGTCGTCCAGTCTCGTGAAGCCGCCGTGGAGGGTGTTGAAAGCCTTCTCGAGGTTGTGCACCCGGAGCCCTATCCGCATTAGCCTCTCCGCGTCGAGGCTCATCCCGGTGAGGCTTGACGTCAGCTCCGCGATGTGGTGGGCTGCCTGCGCTGAGGGCTCTGTCTCCCACGAGAGGAGGCCGTTGTTGTAGAGGCATGTTCCGGTCATGTCGAGGATGGCCTTGTACTGCTCCTGCATGTACACCCTCCAGGGCACGTCCCGGTAGCTGAGGAACCTCTCGGGGCTGAACGAGTGGATGGCACCCCTGAGGTGGCGTCCGGCGGCGGGTGAGGTCACCACCCCGAAGCCCCAGCCCTTGCTTACCCTGACGCCGTCAACGCTGTCCTGGCCCTTTATGTGGACGGCGAACTCCTCCGAGCCCCCGCCCAGTCCCTCGGCGGCGGCCTTGACGCCGTCCGCCAGGAAGCCGCCGAAGCCATCTCTATGCGCGAGCTTCTCCAGTAGAGCTATGACTGCGTCGTGGTTGCCCCACGTCAACTCCAAGCCATCGGTGTCCTCCTCGGTTATGAGCCCCTTCTCGTAGCACTCGAAAGCCCATCCGATTACCACTGAGGCGTTGTCGCCGTCGAGGCCCAGCTGGTTCGTCAGTAGATGGGCTTTTACAGCAGCCTCGGGGTCGTCGCAGTCCACCCTGGTGCAGAAGCTGTTGCTGCTGTTGTTCCACCAGCCCTCTCCCTCCACCTTGTACTGGCCGTCGGGGACAACCATCCACGGCATGCAGCCGACGGGGCAGCCGAAGCAGGCGAGTATCTTCTTCCTGTACGGCTTGATGGTGTCCCCCGCGACCCGCTTGATCTTCTCTGGGTCCCAGTAGTCGTCTTGGCCGTTCCTGACGGGCCTGAACCCGGCTTCCCACGCCGGGCTGCCGCAGACGCTCTCGACGCCGTAGTAACCGTCCTCCCTGTACAGCTTGGCCTTAGGGGCTTGCTCTATCTTCCTCCTGGCGGCGTCCACCGCCGTGATGAACCTCTCTGGCTCTGCCACGGTGATTGGCAGGCT
>CAYFYM010000214.1:0-7621 GCA_964347405.1 uncultured Candidatus Bathyarchaeia archaeon
CAGCGGGAACGTCGTTCAGGAAGACCATGTTTATGGTTGCCTGCGCCGAACCGCTGTTCTTTATGGCCATGGTAACTGTCCAGATGTCGGTGCCGGTGTCGAACGTTGCGTAGCCGGTCTGTATCTCTACTTTCTCGAACTGCGTGTACTGGCTGCTGATGCCTCCCATCCAGTAGCTGACTCCTACCGCGACGGTGATGGCGACGGCGACCAGGATGACGGTGGCAATCACAGGGCTAATGGCTTTTCTCTCTCTCATGAAGGTCATATCATTTTTACCTCCTTGACCAAGGAGGAGCTTTCTATTTATAAAGGGATTATGCATATCTATTTGGTATCGGTTTTAAGTAACGTAAACATTGTGCCTATGCTATATATTTTTGGCACCATGTTTTAGTAATCATTTTATTGATAAGGATCAGAGATCAATCTTTTTCTGGTTTTTAACCTTTTTTTACCTTATTTTACTGAAATACGTCATGATATTACTTTATTTTACCAGTCGCTGTCTTCCTCGTAGCCGAGCATGACCAGAAGTTCCCCTGCCATGGATTTGAAAACGCGTTTGTCCTCGTCGGTGAACTCTTTTCGCCATCTCCCGTACGCTGTCCGGTAGATGGGCTGGGTCGCCCCCGGGTTCTGGGGCATCTTTTCCTCGCCTCTGCCGGGGGAGTCTATCTCGTAGTACTTGGTGACCCGCTCGTCCCAGGGCTCGCCGAGGAACCTGAAGACGCGCATGAGGGTCTTCTCGTCGCTCTCTACGAGGTCCTCGTACTTGACTTCGATGTACCTGGGGTCTCCTCGGTAGCGTATGCCCGCCTCTACGTCGTGGACCCATCTACGTATGCACTGGTCGAGGGGGTTGCTTGTGTCCAGCTCTACTCTCCTGCCGTCCACCATCCTGTACCTTGGGAAGGTTCGTAGGCTGCAGGCTGAGTCTCTCCCGTCCCTTATCATGTGTATGAAGCGTGCGTCGGGGAAGTGGCGGAAAATCCTGTCGAGATGGAGTACGTTCTGTGGGCTCTTGTCGCCCCAGCGGGGCTTCCCCGCTCTCTTTCTGAGGCGGTCGAACAGCGTCTCCACGAACATGAAGTAGGAGTCGGTGCCCCGCATCATTGCCCTGAGGTCTTCCTCGGGTATCTCCAGCTTCCGTGACAGCTTCCTGATCTTTCTTCGGGTCAGGGTTCGGAGGTAGAGGAGGCCTGTCTCGGGTCCGCAGTGGATGTTGAGGTGGGTGTCGATCATGACGCGCATGAGGGTGGTTCCGCTTCTCGCGCAACCGCCTATGATGACCGGGTTTTCGTCTGAGACGTGGTCCGCCCTGTACCACCCGGCCCTTATGGTCTTCTCCCACAGCCTCTCCAAGAGGCTCGCTATCTTTGCCATGCGGTACATGGATTGAGGTATTCCGGTTATATATACGGTGCCCTACTTGTCTATAATGCTGACACACGGCACAGTGTAAGGCAAATCACGTGAGCGACTTCTAAGAAAATACTTTGGTGTTATAATGAAGGTTTCATTAAAATGTTTAATACATCTTTCTTCTATCTAAAAATTAATGTTAGATGTTGATGAAGCTCAGGATTGGCATCGCTTCAAGGATGAAGGGGGCCCAACCTTCTCAGGAAGCAGATCATGGAGAAGATATATGGAGTTTCTTGAAAAAAAATTGAGAGAATATGGTGTGGTTGATTTAGAGAGAAACAAGTGGATGTATGAACGATGGTACACATCCGATTCGCACGATGACTCAAACTGGGGCCTAACGTCCGATGGCAAGAAAATCCGTGTAGCCCACTACGGCGCCTACTCTGGACGGACAGGACCAGATGGAATCACCGCCGAGCTAGTCCTATACGACTTCCAGCGACCACCCGAGTCGATAAAAGATAAAATCGTGGTCATCACAAGCCCGCCACACCCAGAGCTACCATACAGCGAGGACTACAAGGCATGGTTCACCGTCACAGATTACGAATATGTCACGGACCCTGATACAATGTTCCCAATGTTCGAAAAATTGTCCCCAAATAAAACCGTGAGCGCGGACGTCTGGTGGCAAATCCAACAGCTTCGGAAGATTTACCCGATCCTCACAAAGGGACAAGCGGCGGGTTGCATCGCGGTTATTGATATGCCTTACAGGAGGATAGCCAGCCTGTACACTTTCCCAGTGCCCAAGCTGTACAACGTCCCAACCGTGTATCTGGATAGGGATGCAGGTAAAACGGTAATTGAAGACGCCAATAACTGTAAGAAGGCCACGATTAGGCTCATATCGCATACTGAAATGGCTGAGACCTACCAACTGATCGGGTACCTTCCAGGCAGATACTACGGACAAAACGATGACGAGCAGGTGCTTCTGGTGACACATACGGACGGCCCTTGCATCTCTCAAGAGAATGGGGCTCTCGGAGTCCTTGGGATAGTATCGGATATATCGAAAATACCGCAGCGTGAGAGGGGGAGAACACTCCTTATAATGTTAGATAATCGTCACTTCATGCCCGGGCTAGAGAGCGCGAATATGGAATATGACTGGTTCACGAAGCATCCAGACAAGAAGGAGCGTATAGTTGCTTATGTTTCGCTGGAGCATCTCGGTCAACTTGAGTACAGGGAGACTGAAGAAGGGATCGAACCAACAGGATTGCCGGAAATCGGTTACTTTTGGTCTGCAAACAACAAATTCCTCATCGAAGCCTGCATAAATGCGATCCGGGATAACCAGCTGCCCCGTACGTTCCTTAAATGCGTTGAAAGGCCTGGCGTACATGGACAGCGGCAGGGAGTCTGGTATGGGCTTGGTAGTCCTAGTCTCTATTGGGACCTTACAGGCTGTGCCTTGATGGGGATCATGGGTGCTTACTGGACAACCAACTCGGGTCTTGACATGTTCGACGCGAATCTCTTCTGTAAGCAAGTTGAGACTATGACTCAGGTAACGAAGGAATTAATGGAGATAGAACGGGATAAACTGAAACCCGCGGCCTCATAATGTTTAGGATACGTTTGTCTATTTTTTAATTTCCTTTTCTACAAGCTCCCGGAAATGTATCTCGAAGTCTTCCCATAGACCCCCATTGGTTGAGCCGCCGCTAACCACGATGGGTTGGCCTGTAACGTAGGATGAGTCGTCGCTCGCGAGCCACAGGACAGCCTTAGCCACATCCATCGGGGTGCCGCAGCGGCCGACGTGGCTTTTACTCCCCAACATCCTCCCGAGTAGATCGAGGTTAGCCTCAGCGACTTCCTGAGAATACCCTAGGCCGCGAAGATAGATGGGGGTGACGATACTTCCGGGGCAGACACAGTTCACCCGAACGCCATACTTACCGATCTCCGAGGCAACGGTCCTAGTCAACTGTATCACCGCCGCCTTGCAGGCGCTGTATATGTGTGGGCCGCTGCCCGTGCGTATGCCGGCTGTGCTCGCGTTGTTGATGATGGAGCCGTGTCCCTGCTTCTTCATCGCTATCGCGGCGTGTTTCACCCCGTAGAAGACCCCCTTGAAGAGGACGTCTATCGTCTTATCCATTCCTTGTTCGTTGATTTCGGTTATTGACCCGAGTACCCCTCCGGAGCCGGCGTTGTTGAAGATTACGTCGAGTTTTCCCCACTCATCCACGCAGTATTGAACCGCCTTCTCTACCTCTGACTCTTTTGAGACATCGACATGCAGGTAGTGGGCGTTAGAGCCGAGTTTGTCGGCTAGTGCCTCCCCTAACTCGTCCATGATATCGGTTAGCAGAACCTTTGCGCTCTCCTCGACGAAAAGCCTCGATGTCGCTGCCCCAATTCCACTAGCTGCGCCGGTGATGAGCGCAGCCTTTCCTCCCAATCTTTTCAAAATCATCTTTCTCCTTTAGAATCCTACCAATTTAGTGAATGTCATGTGATGATAAATAAAATATCGAAAAATTACAATTTTTGATTTATTAAATTCTATTACAGAAAAACCGCCTGAATTAGCTTTGGGGAATGGTTGGATTCCTAGCTTTGCATTTGGGTAGGATCAACGACGATGAGATACATGATAACGCCTGAGGCTAGACCTAGCAATCCAAGGGAGGGTCCAAGGGCTTGATAACCGTACATGAGAAGAGCCAGGCCTCCAAGACCCGAGCCCAGAACTGAGCCAATGCTCGCCGAGGCAGAGTTCATCGACATCATGGTTCCTCTGAACTGGGGAACCTGCTCGATCGTTAAACTGGTTGAAGCAGTCGACCTCAAGCCCATTAAAAGATATCCCGTCAGACACAGAGCCAATGAAACCCATAGATTAGACACGATGGTGGTTAAGAGCATGAAGAGCCCGACCGTGAAAGCAGATACGAGCGTCACGGGCTTTCTACCAAACCTCTTCACGAACCTGCTGCTGATCAAAGCACCAAGAGTATAACTCATTCCTGCGCCCATCATAACGTAAGTAACCACTCCTTTGGAAACCAGGAATTGCTGCCTGTAGAAAGAGGCGCCATAAAGGGTAAAGCCCGACCAAACCGCCATTGCGAGGGAATTGCACATCAGACAGGCATCAGCCGATCTGCTTGAGAGAACCCCTCTGTAACCCTCAATTAAACTGCCCGTGCTTGAAGGGGTTTGCGAACTCCCTGATTCGGGTGGAAGACCTTTAAAAGACAATAATAGTCCCAGAAGAGAAAGAGGAAGCGCATAGACGAGGAACGGGAGCCGCCACCCCCCAATGTCGCTGATGAAGCGGATTATTATAAAGCCGATGACCCAAGAAAACGAACCTGCGGCAGCGAGCAGCCCAAAAACATAAGTTCGCTTCTCCAAGGGCAGATGCTTGGCGACGATCGTATTCCTCATTGGCGTAATCATGGGTCCCCCCAACCCGCCTAGAACTCTGAACGTCAGGAATAAAATGAAGTTCGGGGCTAGGCCAAGACCGAATAACGATAGGCTGTATATGAAGAGCCCCGTCATGAACAGGGATCTATGCTTGTATCTGACGCTCAGTACACCCATGACCAGGGCCGAGACGAAAGCGGCGATAGAACCTGCAGTCGATAGCTGTCCAGTCACTCCGACAGGAAGCCCGAAAGTGAGCCCGATCTCAATGAGGAGGAGCGACATAATTATGCCAGGTGGTGACATTGCGACACGGCTTATGACTATGGAGGGAATGAATAACCATCCAACGGATTTTGTCTCTTCAGTTTGACTCGATTCCTCATCCATTTCGAGTCGCTTCCATCAGAGTAAATGAGAAATGTCTCGTGATCAAAATATTTAACAATGTTTATAGTTAATTTAAATTAAATTCACATATTTAGCTGTTTTATTTTATAATATAATATCCTAAACACGCGCGTAAACCGATTAAATTATGGAAAATTATTTGGAGACCCATACTCCACCAGATCATGGGCTCACCCGCGCTTTCTGGATTTTCTTCGACAGTTATGTGTGGAGTATAAGAGAATAGGTTAGAGGGTTATCCTCTTCCCCTCCATGGCCAGGAGGTTCATTCGCCGCTCGTCCACCGTGGCCTGGACGTACTCCACCTGCTCATCGTTGAGCCTCCTGAACCTGCCCTGCGCCTTCAGGTACTCGGTTACGGGCTTCTGCTCGGGCTTCCTGCTCATCCTGAGGACGCCTTCCTCGACCTCGTAGAGGGGCCACGCCCAGGTGTCCACGCCGAGGCGGGAGACCTCCACAGCCTTGGCTGGGTCGAACCTCCAGCCCGTGGGGCACGGGATCACGGCGTGGATGTACTTGAAGCCCTCTATCTCCTTGGCCCTCCTCAGCTTCTCTTGGAGGTCCCTAGGGTAGGCTACGCTGACCGTGGCCATGTAGGGTATGCCGTGGGCCGCCATGATGAGGGGCACGTCCTTCTTGTTGCTCTTCTTGCCGCCCGGCGTGGTGGTGGTCCAGGCGCCGTAGGGTGTGAGGCCGCTCTTCTGGATGCCCGTGTTCATGTACGCCTCGTTGTCGACGCATATCTGGATCATGTTCTCGTTGCGCTCCGCGGCGGCGGAGAGCTTGCCGAAGCTGATGTCCCCCGTGGCGCCGTCGCCGGCTGAGCTGACTACGGTGATGTCGTCCCACCCCTTGGCCTTGAAGGCGTTGACTATTCCCGTGGCTCCGTCGGCGACGAAGCTGAAGTGGAGGTTGAAGGTGGGTATCTTGATGTTCCTTATGGCGCACATGGCGCACGGCCCGTCGCCGTAGATCACGGTCCGGGGCCCCAGCGCCTTGAGAGCAATCTTCCAGAACAGGGGGCCACCGCAGCCTGGACAGCACGTGGTGCCGCCCTGCAGCATGTTCTCCTCGTACCGTCTGTCGAACTCCTCGTTCATCTACATCACCTCCCCCAGGTCGTGGAGCTCGACCCAGTCCACGGCCTCGTCCACCCTGCCCTTCGCCGCCGCCTCCAGCGTCTTGTCGGCCATGTACTCTATCTGGCGCAGCGTCACGTCGCTTCCGCCGAGGCCGACGTGGAAGTTCAGCAGCAGGGGCCTGTCGTCCATGGGGTAGAGGGCGCGGGCCAGCTCCATGGAGACTATGCCGCCTCCGGCGGAGCCGTAGCTGGTGTTCCTGTCGACGACGGCCACCGCCATGTACTTCCTCGCTATCTCCCTGAACTCCTCGCTGGGGAAGGGCCTGAAGCCCCTGAGCTTCACCAAGCCTATTCTCTTACCCTCCCCCTGCATCGCGTCTATCACGTCCCTGGCTGTGCCCGTCATGCTGCCCATGGTTATCAACACTGCGTCGACATCCTCGCACCTGTACTCCTCTATGAGGCCGTCGTATCCTCTGCCGAAGACCCTCCTGTAGTCCTTGTCCACGTCCTCGATGACCTTCTTGGCTCGCTCGTGGGCCTGCTGGACCTCGTACCTGCCCTCGGCTATGTTCATGGGGCGTGGGGGCCTCCTGTAGTCGTCGGGGTGCAAGCTGTACATCTCGTGCCTGTAGGGGGGCAGCCACTCGTCCACCTTGTCCTGGTCCGGCACCGTGGTGGGGGTCGCCGTGGCGGAGACGAAGTAGCCGTCGTAGCACGGGGCCACGGGGAGGTATACGTCCCTGTTCTCGCCTATCTTGTACGCCATGAGTATGGTGTCGATGACCTCCTGGCTGTTCTCGCAGTAGAGCTGTACCCAGCCGTTGTCGCGCTGGAGCAGGCTGTCGTTGTGGTCGGGCCGTAGGCCGCCTATGGGCGCTATGGCCCTGTTGACGAAGCACATGACTATGGGCAGCCTGAGGCCTGGGGGCATCCAGAGCGCCTCCTCCATGTAGCATACGCCCTGGCTGCTGCTTGCGGTGAACACCCTGGCGCCGGCGGCGGAGGCGCCCACGGCGGCGGCCATGGCGGTGTGCTCGCCCTCGACCTTGATGTACTCGGCGTTCATTGTGCCGTTCTCGATGAGCGTGGCTATGTGGCTTATGAGCTCGGTCTGCGGCGTTATCGGGTACGCGGGCACCACCTCTGCCCTGGCCAGCTTGGCTGCCCACGCGGCGGCCTCGTTGCCCTCCATCATCCGCGTGAAGCTCATTGCGTCCCCTCCTTCACCATCTCTATGGCGTCCACCGGGCACTCGTTGGCGCAGACGCCGCAGCCCTTGCAGTACCTGTAATCGAATAGGACCTC
>CAYFYM010000215.1:0-22255 GCA_964347405.1 uncultured Candidatus Bathyarchaeia archaeon
TGCACATGATAGAAGATACCCTAGTACTTTAAATACTAGGTCTATTATCCGGTCCAGCATTATGAACAATGAATAAGATGCTCCAGTTACCGAATAGTGGGACCGACTAGAATTGAATCCACGAATAAAATGAACTCAAGTTAGGTGACTCATAATAGTAAAAACGTGTGGGCATCCCACCCCCCACACCAGAGACGCTACCCTATGATGCATGTGCATACTTGTTACGAGAAAAAAGGAGGAAAAGAAAATTACTTGAGTTCACCCAGAGACGCATATGCCTTAAACCAGTCATCAGCGGGAATCAAGGGAATCAACTCGTAAGAGACTTCAGGAAGCATAAACTGCAGCTTACGAGCCACTTTCTCAGGATCATCAGTCTCCCACACAGCCATAGCCTTAGACTTGGAGCTATTAGCGAAGAAGTGAAACCCCATGGGAAAACCCGGGAACTTATCGGCATGCTTCCCATGAACCTCGTTCCATGCCTGCGCTTTTACCGGCCACTTATCCCTGTCCTCAATGCATAATTCAGCTAATACAAGGTACTTCATTTTATTTTCTCTCCACTTTAGGAGCACCCATGACTAAAAAACAGGGTATATAAACATGCCATGATCCCCAAAAATCAGTAATCAAACTAATATTCATCGAATAATCCACTTAAAACCCGGATAAAACAACCAAAAAATTCCCCCACTCATAAAACATTCCTTCGACAGGACGTTTCACTAAATTAAATAACCCCCAAATTCAACCTACAAATGAAATGAAAATAATACACGGGAAATTCAAGATAGACATACCCCGAGAACAATACGAAGAAGAAGCACTACAACACATCGACCAAATGAAAAACACTCCAGGACTCATCTGGAAAATATGGGGCTTCAACGAAGAAAAAAACGAGGCATTCGGGCTATACTACTTTAGAGACGACGACATGGCCCAGCTAATCTATGATAATATGGACCCCAAGACATGGCCAAAATTCGCCCACGACATAGAACTAACACTATACGATATCCAGGAAGAGCTGTGTGAGATCTGCAACGTACCCCTCTAGTACTCTAGGAATCAAATATTCCCACCAGTTACCTTAAAAACACGCTTAAATAAACCACTGCATCACCCATCATGAATGGCGATGTACGGGGATAAAACCGACAGGACCCTAGACTACGCACAGCTAAGAAGAGAGATAATAGAGGAAGCAGAGCAGCTAAATCGAATCAACCTCGCCACAGCATACAACAACCATGTACACGCTTTCTACCCGCTATGCGTCTTCATCGACCTCAACGCCTACATCGTGCTCACAGAACAATTCATCTGGGTAAAAGAGATCCAGCGCAACCCCAACGTGGTACTCAACACGTACAACAAACAATTCTACGGCACCGCTAAGCTACTGGGAGACCCCTATGATGATAAGCACTGGAGAGTACGCATGCGATTCAAGGAAAAACACAGGATAATGTGGGACAGGTGCATCAACATACCAAGAACAACTCTAATAGAGGTCAAGGTCAACCAGGTGACCATCATGGACTACCAGAACGACTACGTGCCCTACTGGAAGGTAACTCACGTAGACACCATAAAAGGAGAGGCCTACTGGAACTATATCTTCGAGGAACCACCATACTGGCTCCAGATAACAGAATCAAAGCCAAAAATAATCGTACATGAATACCCTTCAGAACAAGTAATGGAAGAACAAACCAAAGGAAAATAGAAAGAAACTAGATCCTCTCTATCTTAAACGAGACAGGCCTAGCTGCATCAGGGCAACATGCAAACGCTTTTCCCGGTTCTTTATAGAACTCTGGATAGTCCCCACCTCGTCTAAGAGTCATAACGTATGGCCAGAAGGTATTCCATGCAAGAACACAGAACTCCTCTGGTTTTTCCTCACCGTCAACAGGAGCGAGATCGAAATCGACATCACTCATGATGACCAGTTTTTTATAAAAAATGCACGCGGGTTATTTAGAGTAAGAGTTGGAATTGGAGGTTATATAAAAATATAGTTTATTTCGAATAAATTCTATGATATTTAAAGAAAAAATACCTCCTGATTTTTCTAACTAGTTTACGTTTTTCTTCATACCCGTTCTATTTTTTATCATGTGACTTCCTATGAATGCGCTAAAGGCCACGGTGCATAACACTATTGGCATACAGAGGTCGGCGTATATGCTTGGGTTGGGGAAAATGGCCCCCTCTGGATCGTATATAAGGGGAAGTTGGGCCATGATGAATGAAGGTAGCCCTGCAGCGAATATGAACTGGGCAAAGACTTGTTCGATCATGGACATATTCAATAGCCTCCCTAATATGTTGACCACTTCATATCTGGTGACCACTATAATGCTGACTAGTATACTCCCGACCACCATGTACTCCAGTTTTAGACTGACGATTACGCCGATGTAGACGAAGAAGAATGATTTTATGAAGAACGTTATTTCTTCGTGAAACTCCCTTAGTTTCTGGCTATCGACTTTGAGTGTTTGGTGCCACCCGAGTTTATCGGAGATGTATCTATAGTTTTTTATCGCTAAGCCGATGGCGAGGGCAGTCATGGCTCCTCCACCTTCGCCGACGAACCTCTCGGTGAATATATAGGAAGGGAGTAGTACGGATAGTGTGTTCATATAAGTGAAACTGGATTTTTTTATTTTATCTAGAATATTGGTCCAGAAGATGCCTATTGCGAAACCTAATAGACTTGATAATATGAATGTCCGAAATATATCAAAGACGCTTTCTTTGAGAGATACTCCTGGAAGCATTATCATTCGGATGAAGCTTATGGATAATATTATGCAGATCGGGTCTGAAAGTATTGATTCCATGGTCAACATCATTTTAGCTGACCTAGTGTCCTCTGAGCCTTGAGTCATCCCTTGTAATATTCCAAAAATGGCTACAGTACTAGTCCCGCTCACCATGGCTCCTAGAAGCATTCCTTGTATAATACTAAAACTACCGGGCATTAACAAATTTAGGGCTAGCCCGACGATTACAGTAACGCTGAGGATTGTGGAGACTGATAGAGCGGTTGATTTAGCCATGGTCTGCATTATCTCGATGATATCGGAGTTGATACCTGCCTCAAACAGAATTATGCTTAAAGCTACTACGCTCATCATCGGGGCGAGGCTTATGAATAGGCTCTTATCGAACAATCCTAATACTGGTCCAACAATTATTCCGAACATCATCAGCAGAATGATATCAGGTATCTTGGTTATTCTATAGGTGAGTGAAGCAAGTGAGCTTATTAGTAGGGTGATAGAAACTAAGATTATAATGTTCTCTGAATTTAAAACCAAACTTATCCCTATGTTACCGTGATTTTAGTTGAGCTTTATATTCTTGGATTGATAGATATATAACATTAATTATCATAATATTCAGTCTATGATTAATCATTTAATTCCTGAACTTAAAAAAATAGATGAGTGAGTTCTGATAAATAGATTATGATGATAATCCATGATATAATCTAACCACAAGACATAGAATGATCAGTGTGGCTCTATCCATGTAATTTAATACATTCATTTTATAACCTCACATTAGTAATAGAAATACATCCATTACTATGAATAGTAGAAATCCCATTATTACGAATCTGTCCTCGATGAGTTCCTCTCGGATGCGTGCAACTTCCAAAACCCAATACGCCCCCGATAGAAATTGCCTTCGTTCTTTTATAATAAGAATGCGAGGGAACGTTTTGAAATAAACGTTCCATATTATTGGTATATAATGAAAAAATAGAAATTATTATAATAATACATGTTTTATGAGGGTATTTGATTAAGAATTAGATAAATCTCCTCAAGAATGGTTAAGAGAGATATTACCCAACTGGAGATCTCGCAAAAGCAGAGACTGCATATAAGTTGATAATGTGGGTCTACAATGATCCTGCTAACAACAGCCAGCTTATGCCATTGACTGTCAAATCAGCCCCTTGTTTTGTGTGTGTGGATAAATTTTATCCCCCCACACACATAACGGCTGTACGCGTGTGCTCATTCTTCAATCAGTTTTACAATAGGATCAATACCTAAACAACCATAACATGCTTCAGCCGCCGCTCTACAACCACCAAGACAAAGATTTCTCAACTCGTTTTCGCAATTATCACATTCATCTGGTACTAGTTCTTTAAATTTAGAGACATAAGGGTGTTTTATAAGTTCGCTGAATTTTTGGTTTTTTAAATCTCTCAAGATTATGGGGGAATGATTACATATTTTAAGATATCCTGAAGAGTCTACAGTATAATATGATTCCTAATTACCCCGAGGACACCAACTAAATCTAATTTTTTTATATTTTTGTACATCAACCAAGCATGGTGGAATCGGGACTGATGAAGCAATGGGAATATCATATTTGTCATTAATTTTTTCTAAAGTTTTTAGATTATCTTTTATCATAGATACGGTGGGTAGTAGCTGTTCAACATATCGAATATTATTAGCACTTAAATTAATACGGTTATACATTATATCGACTGCACCCAAAGAAATTCCTAGCTCCAAGGTTCTATACAAATCGGCGTTGTTTAATTTAGTAGCTACAAACGCTACTATGAAATTACCATTGTTTTGAGTAACATTCGCAATGCCGTTAATAACGGAATTAAAAACATTTTTTTGTGCTAAATAATTGTGGGTGTCTTTCTTGTAACTAAGTAAGGTGATTTCATAACTAGCAGCATCACTCGTTGATTGAACATTTTCTTCAGTTATTAATGTTCCATTCGTGATTATTACCGGATTAATATTTTTTCTCCTTATAAAGGAGACTATTTTTCCTAAATCTGGCCTTAAAAAGGGTTCCTTGATAAAATGTTTGATAAAAAGGAGGAATAGGGTCGAAGAATTTCCTGCACTGTCTCCATTTCATGGTGGGTTTGCACCCAACTCCTAGGCTGGAATAGCGGTGGGTTCCACCTGAATGGGATGAAGTGAGGATAAAATCAGGAATTTGAGGATATAATCAGAGATTTGGTTAAACCCCACAAAATCATCGATAAAAAGAGGGAAAGTATCGGGAGATATCTCCACTTCTGATAAGGTCCGAGTCACCAATAGGCTAAATTGAGGGGAAGGTCCAGAAACCCCATGCGTATGTGGGGATAAAAATATTGCACCATATTATTGTTCAGTTAGGTAATATTAAAAGGGGTTAAACTGTTAAGTTTCAATACGTTACAAATGTTTGTAGCCATCATGGATTGTCATGCCTTTCTTCATAACTAGCCAAACATTCTCTGGAAGAACGGCTTCCATGCTTTTCAGAGGGTCACCTTTGACAACCACCACATCCGCCAATTTCCCCTTCTCCAACGTCCCAACCTTGTCCTTGACTCCAAGCATCTCAGCCGCAGTCCTCGTGCTCGACATCAAGACATGAATTGGGGACAAGCCATACTTGACACGCAAGATTAGCTCCTGTGCCAACGCATCTGGCTCCGATAGGCCCTCTTCACTAGGTGCGCCCATGTCGGTGCCCGCCACCAACTTAACCCCTATCTCAGAAGCCTTCTTTACACACTGCCTCTGCACGTGGAGCAGTTCAGTCGAGATCCTTTTTCTAATCCATTCTGGAATCGAAGGATGCTCTCCCCTTATGTGGTAGTAGTACGCCGTTGGGCAATAGTAGACGTTGTGTTTCCTCATTGCCTCCAACACCTCATCGTTGAGAAGGACCCCATGTTCTATGGAATCTATGCCAGCTTTGACGCATCGCATCGCTGATTCAGCGTTGACCGCATGAGCTGCGGCCTTCATGCCTTTGCTATGAGCCTCTTCGCATGCGGCCACTATCTCCTCTGTAGTCATCCACACATCCCATGGATCTCGCAGTCTACTTGCGGAGCCTCCACCCGAAGCGTAAACCTTCACCCACTCCGCGCCTGCCCCTAGGTCCTGTCTTGCAGCCCTCCTAACCTCGTTCGCGCCATCTGCTGCTACACCAAAACCACCGCTTCTACCACTCTGCGTGATTATTCGGCCCGCAAGGATCAGCGTTGGCCCAAGTATTCTTCCGGCCTCGATCTCCTCCCTCAAAGCGAATATTCCTCGATGTTTGCAGCCGATGTCTCTAACTGTGGTGACTCCGGCGTTTAACCAACGCTTTGCATTTTCAACCCCATATAACGTCGACTTACAGGCATCATATGATTTAGGGGGCAGGTCGACACTGTCATCCATACTGGTTGCTACGGAACAGAGGTGTGTGTGACAATCTATTAACCCGGGGATTATCGTCTTTCCTGAAGCATCTATGACCTTTGAGTCACTTGGTATCTTTACATCTTTTTCTTTTCCTACTTCCACAATGTGGTCGTTTGATATAATCACTATTCCGTTTTCGATGGGATCAGCTCCCGTACAGTCTACTATCCTTCCTTTTATTGCTATCATAAAAGTCACTTACTATTTTTCCCCCAGATTGTTAAAATTTTCTGCTCTGTGGATTATTATCCTTTAAATGTTAATGTCTCTTTTTTTTATTAATAAAAAACGGATTTTTGGGGGAGACATCTTCACGGAAAAGAGGTTCGAATCCCACCCCCGCACCGTTAGCAATGTTTGGCGGCAACTTTCACAGTCAAAAAAAAGGTTTATAATCCTAGAACCATGCATGAATATTCCTAGTCCGAGGCGAAACTGACTTGGTGAGCTTGAGGCTGCTCCTCGCATCAATCTGGCTTCCAGGCTTCGTGCAAAAAAGCGAGGTCGATAGAGTAGCAGCCATGACCACCGATGCACTACGCAAAGTGCTCGAACAAGCAGCCCCCAGCGAGCTGGAGAAAGTCTCCACACAGATCAA
The DNA here is from genome assembly GCA_964347405.1 of uncultured Candidatus Bathyarchaeia archaeon. Lineage (GTDB taxonomy): Archaea > Thermoproteota > Bathyarchaeia > TCS64 > TCS64 > RBG-16-57-9. The sequence goes on from CAYFYM010000215.1 coordinate 6,865, forward strand.
GACACCATCGGGATCAATCGAGAAGCGCAGAGCCGCCATGGCGGCTAACCACAACCTCCTCTTGAAGGCCCTCTCTGATGGCGTCGGCCACGACAGGGCGGTCGAGTTGGGCCGAGAAACCCTCCTCAAGATAGGAGTATCACTGGGCGAGGAGTCGCGTAAGCGCCTCGTGGTCGGTGACGGCGTCGAGGACCTGTTGACGGCAGCCCGGGTGATGTACAGGGTCCTAGGGATCAGGTTCACCGTCAAGGGAGAAGCCGGGGATCACCGCATAGAGGTCCACAGGTGCGCGCTCTCGGAGCACTACTCTGAGCTCACGTGCACCGTCCTATGCGCCGTGGACGAGGGAGTGTTCAGAGGCCTCAACCCAAGAGCATCGATGAGCTTCGAGAGGAGGATCACCTCAGGGTTCCCGACCTGCATGGCAAACGTCACGATCACTTCGGGAGGGGCATAGGATGAGGGTAATCGTAGTAGGATCAGGCGCAGGCGGCGCGACAGCCGCACGGGAGCTATCCTCGATGGGCCACGACGTGCTAGTGCTCGAGGCTGGGAAACCCTTCCAGCCCTTACCGAGACGAATAGTGTGGGCCGATAGGCTACGTGGGGTTGGGTTGCTGGGCGGCGAGAAGACCATAGACCTTGTCTTCCCCCACGTCTCCTCGCTCCGCTCCTCCGCAGACCTCGTTCTTTTAAGGGGCGTCACCACGGGAGGCTCGACATCGATCTCATGCGGCAACGCCGTGAGGGCGGAAAACGGTTTGAAAGAGATAGGACTCGACCTCTCACAGGAGTACAAAGAGGTAGAGGATATACTGAAGCCCACGACGATCCCCAGGACCAGGTGGCGGCCCATTACCCAGAGGATGTTCGACTCAGCCGAGGACATGGGACTGGATCTTATACCGACTCCCAAGATGGTTGACGTGGACAAGTGTGTGTCCTGCGGCTTATGCGAGCTGGGGTGCAAGACCGGCGCAAGGTGGACCGCAACGAGCCTCTTTAAAGACATAGAGGCGCACGGTGGGAGGATACTCACAGGATCACCTGTCCGGCACGTGATCGTGGACGCCGGAAGGGCTAGAGGGGTCGAGGCGGCGGCCGGGGGATCGATGCGCCGCTACGAGGCGGACGCCGTGGTCTTGGCCGCCGGAGGCATAGGCACGGCCCAGATCCTGGAGGCCTCTGGGATACCATCAGCGGACAGGTTATGGGTGGACGTCGTGCTCACGCTGGGCGGCGTCCTGAGGGACGCACACCAGCTCAGGGAAAATCCGATGGCGTGGCACGTAAAGAAGCCCGGTTACATCCTGTCCCCGTACCCGGACATACTGTCACACATGTTCCACAAGCCCTGGAGGGGCGTACCCGTAGGCGACCGTGTCGGGGTCATGGTGAAAGTGGCTGACGATCAGAATGGTTCAGTGGACGCCGACGGGGCGGTCCACAAGGAGCTGACTGACGCTGACAGGGCACGCTTGGCGGAGGGCGTCGAACTCGCTGAAAGCATAATGAGGGGCGCCGGGGTCGACGAGCCCTTCGTTGAGGGCGTGCTGAACGGGGGCCACCTCGGTGGCACGGTCCCCCTATCCAGGGAACACGTTCAGAGCATGAGGCCCGGCTTGCTGCCTGAGGGGGTCTGGGTCGCGGATCTTTCTCTTCTCCCCAAGTCGCAGGGTATGCCCACGATCATGACCACGATGGCGCTTGCCCTGAAGGTGTCACGAAAGTTGGAGTAAAATGTGCGCTGTACGCGCACAATGGAGTAAGTCGAGTGAGAAACATTTTTACTAGTGCCCCGCTCGTGATCTCTGGACCTTGAACCCCATAGTCAATCGATAGCATGGAGTGTGGTTCAAGCTCAATTCCCGGGATAGATGGCAGTAGGTGCAACCTGAACAAGAAGTGGAGATAAAATCATCGTCCCCCACACACAAGGCGTGCGAAATAGTGTGCGCGATATCAGAACTAAAAAGGATTAGAGATCCCATGAATAATATGCCAGAATACAACCAGGACAATAGTTGAGGCAAAGACCATGTGAAGGAACCTAATCTTCTTACTCTCGGTACGGAAAAATCTAAAGGCGGTGCAATAGCCGGTAAGCGCCAACCCTATGATCGAAATATAGAGAACGACTCCTGTACCTAACACAGGGTAATTTTCCGCGGGTCTAGTAATCTGATACATAAAGTGGAAAGTGGCAAATATCGTAGCAAAAAGGTTTCCTATAACGTGGACCCTGAAGAGCTTCGGATACAACTTTTTCGCCTTTCGCTTCGAATAAACCAAAAGAGCCATGAAGACTATAAGGTAACCAATCCCGATCCATCCTATCCAATGTGTCAAGTAATAGTTCACGCCGAAGACATTAACAGGTGGCGAAGGAATGCGAACTCCGAAAGCAGACATTGTAATGATGCCTAATATCGCTAAAATAGCGGCCGTCGACACGATAAAGAAACGGCTTCGCATACTGTTCCCTCCATGCATACATAGCAAGCCTATGCCAAATCCTGAGGCTCCGAGAATAACTGCGAGGAAGACTACAAACCAAGGTGAACGAAGAAAAGGAAGAGCCAGATTTCCAGTTCCATTTCCATCTCCCTCCAATCGCGCCAACTTTACTTCAAGGTAAAGCTCGCTTTTTAAGGTAATATTTGACTTAGAAGTTTGAAAGCCAATATTTGTCACAAAATAATCGTATTTCCTTTCTGGTAGACTCAAAGTAGCTATTCCATTAATATCAGTAAAGATTTCTACCGAACCAATCCTTATTACCGCGTCCGTAAGTGGTATATCACTTGTATCCGTAATCAGGAACGTTATCTTATGGAGCCCGGCGGAACTTGGTAGAACTTCGAGGTCGTAGAAGAGTGAATCAAACAGAGTAAGGTTGTTATGAGGGTTCGTAGCCGTTGCTTCAAAATCCAGAACCTCCAAACCCGCAGAATCGCCAGATATCTTCCAGGTTAAATCTCGTCCACCAACAGGTAGCATAGCGATAACACGTGTTGGTGTGTCAACTAGTGAGTGCCCAGCTCTTGGCTTCAAAGTTACTCTTACGTTACTCATAACGTTATTCTGTGATTCACTACAAAAATTTTGAATAGTTAAGGTGATGTTGTATGTATTGCCTACTCTAATAGATGTTGGTAATGGAATTGACGGGTTCTCATCGATATGTAGATGCATATATCTTCCATCCTTATGACAAGATATGCACGGATTAGGAGAGAGTCGAGATGAGATATTGAAGTAAGATCCTACAACTAATAAGAAAAATATAGTAATTCTTTGAGCTAGTCCTATAAAATTATATTTCAACATTGAAGAAGTATAAAATTTGGGGGGAAATAAACATTCACTTATTTACGCGCGAATTAGTGCAAGTTCCCACTTTGTGTGTATGCTTAAATTTTATCCACCCACGCACACCGGCCCGCCTCCGGCTCGCCGGAACAGTCAGAAAATGTCGAAGCAAATATGGATACCCAGGTATCCATATATCAGCCTAAAAATCGGTGGCTGGACAAGTACTCAAATGAAAACGTGATAGTCTTCAAAAAAGATGAAACTTTGATTGATGAAGGGAAAGACAATATACTTCGGATAAATCATAATTGATTTAGTGTGCGAATGTATATAGCTCCATATTTACTGGTAAAAACGTGTGGGCATCCCATCCGCCGCACATAAACTGAGCAAGCAGTCACTGACGGCGGAAACGCAGATGCGTCGATACACAGGGGGAATACGTGGAGGGTGTTATCACGTGTATTAGCTTGGACGCGATCTACGCTCTCTTGAACTGGGTTCTACTCATCTCAGTCACGAAATGTTTTCCCCAGATATGGTTCAGGGGTTTGACCTTCTCTACATCTAGTACTTCATCCACCGCGGCATCGTCCACTTCTACCTCCAGTATTTCTCCGAAGATCCAGACCGCTCTCTCCGAGAGTTCGACGTGCCTCATCATCCTGCACTCAAACCAGCCGTAGGCTTCCTTTATACGGGGAGCCTTGACGTGGTTTGACTCACGCTCCGTCAAGCCACATTCCTGTATCTCGCTAACCTCGTATGGAAGGTCCTTCTCCATGACCTCCATCAATGGGCCGAAGCTTTCATCTACGAGGTTTACCACGAACTCCCCGTTCTCCTTTATGTTTCTCCAGGTGTCGTGGCTCTTGGTTGACTCAAACCCAAACAACGGCGTGGGGCGGGTCGCTGCCGGTGAGTTGAAGCTGAAGGGGGCGGCGTTTGAGATCCCGTTCGGGGAGACGGTGGAGATTATGACTGTGGGTCTTACAAGCAGCTTGTAAAACTCCCTTAAATCTAGGTTCATCGCTTTTTCACAGTCTAAGAACAACACACTTAATACAAGTATCTTTTCAAGGGGCTGCACGCACAACGCCAGCGAATCGTGGATAAAGTAGGGTTTGCGGGCGATATCACCATAGGAAGGATGGTTCTAGCCCCACCCCACAATAGTCAACCTACCAACCTCACTCGCTTTGCATATGTGACGTTTGAAGGTGAATATCATATGCATCCTCGTCGTATGCTTAATGGGGAGAGCATGGCATCCCGTTCGAATAACGTTTTCAAAGTCGGCGACTTTGAGTGCCGCATACTGTACGACGGCGCCCGAAGCGTGGGCGCCATGACCAGCGGCCCCGCCGAGGCGTTCATCTTCGGCGACGCCCCAAAAGACGAGCTCAGGAGATGCCTGTCGGCGTACGGTGGCTTCGGCTCATCCACCGTGCTGCAGTTCAATTACCTCTTCGTACACGATGGCGACGGCTACACCCTCATCGACGCGGGCTGCGGCGACAGAGCCGAGAACGAGAGACACCCCGACGAGCCCGCCGGGCTGCTGACCATGAGCCTCAGAGACGCTGGCGTAAATCCCCGGGACGTAGACACCGTAGTCGTATCCCACAGGCACTGGGACCACTTCGGCGGCGTCGTGTCAGACGGAGAGCTCGTTTTCCCTGACGCCGAGTATGTGATGAGCAAGAGGGAGGCCGAGCACATACGGATCGAGGCCAAAGGCTGGGCGCTGGACTACCTGAACATGATGGAGGACAGGCTCACGCTGGTGGACGGCGCCACGGCCATCGGCGGCGTGACCGTCAAGCCCGCCCCGGGCCACACCCCCGGCATGCTCGTCGCGGAGGCGTCCTCGGGCGGCGAGTCCCTGCTGTACACCAGCGACGTCATAATCCACCCTGCCCACGTAGAGCACAACGACTGGATACCCTCGTTCGAGCACGACCCCAGAGCCGCCGCGGCCACCAGGGCCAGGCTCGTCGAGGAGGCTCATAGACGAGACACGCTTCTCTTCGTCCCCCACATACCGGGCGTCCTAGGGCGCGTCGAGCACGATAAAGAGGGGTACAGATGGCTCACCGAGCCGCGACATGGATAGCCTCAACGTGAGCGAAGCCCAATACTATGGATGGTTGTTTTCCGTCGTCCTAAAATGTAAATATGGCCCCTCTTCCACGTGCATGTCCAGCTTCTCGGCAAAAACTGGTAACGAAGCAGCCAACCCCCACCATCAGCCATGTGCGCCCAAAAAACACGGCGTTCTCGGTTACACCAGAAAGCTCTGCGCCCGGCACCTGCACGAAGAACAGTAGAGCGTCATGGAAGTAGTGAAAGACCACCCTAGTCAACAAGGAACCCGTCTTATACGCCGCATAGGTGAACCCGACGGCTATCACCATCACAGATAAAACGTCGACAAAATCCAGCAGGCTATACCCCTTCACGTGCATGACCCCAAACAGCGCTAATTGTATCAGAAAGGCGCGTCTCAGAGGCTGACCGATCCTCAGGAGATAAACCATCAAGACTCCACGGTAGAACAGCTCCTCCCATAGAGCCGGGTTCAGGCTGAACAGCAGATGCTGGAAACTGACGGTGCTCGGGTCAAGCACATAGCCTGCAGCGAGCATAGAGGCGACCAGCATGCCAGACAGGGTACAAGCCGCAAAAACCAGACCCAGCAATACGTGTTTCCACGGGTCTTCCGGGACAATGAAACCAACTCCCTTCAGGAAACCCCGTATCCCGGCTTTCCCGAAGGGGATGCCGAGCCGCCTCGGGAAAACATGGAAGGCAATCACCGCGACCAGCACCAGATTTGTCAAAGACGTTGTCTGTTTCGAGAACTCGACGCCGAGAGACATTTCAAGTAAAAGCAGAAGCGTGAAGCCTGCCGCGGGAGCCACCCATGCTCAATATGATGGGCCTTATCTTGCTTCTGCTAAGGCTCATCGAACCAATAAATCGATTAACCATATATTAATCGATCATATTTTTTAAATAAAAAGTAATAACACCATGCGAGTTATCTTTCTTCAATGATAGAGACGCCCGAACCTCCTCGCACGAGAAATACGTTCCAGGTGTCACAAGTACCTGTAGTGGAAAACAGGATCATCTAATCACATTTTATCGTGAATATGTAGGGAATATTAAAAAATATTGATTTTTATCAATAAAAAGTGATAAATTAAGGTGCTTATCCACTATTCTCCAGTAAACGGGGTGCGTTGCATGTTCTCGGGCAAAGGGGCACATCGAATAGTTATTGGTAGAATAGCTTCAGCGGCAAAAGGCCTCCTGTTCGCGTGGTTGCTACTGGCTGCGTCAGCGGCGATGACACCAGCCAAGGCATCTGATGGCGCCGTGGAGCTGTCCTACGACGACGGCACGGCAGATTATTTTATGGGCTTTTCCGGTTACACCGACGTATTCGCCGTGAAGTTCAGTCTCCCCGAGGGATGGAGCACCGCCAACATCCTTGAAGCCAAATACTATGTGAGAAGTTATAACAATCTCATTAAAACGGCTTCAGTCCACGTCTATCATGGCGACCCAGTTGAAGGCAACCTTGTAGATCTGATGAACCCAGCAACCATAAAGTTTCCTACTGTGCCAGGGGAACCCAAGTGGATCAGTGTCTCATTGGACGCTACCGTTGACGGCGACTTCTACGTCGCATTAGAATCTACTGACCAATTCGGTCTCGGAGTCGATACGACGGAGCCCCACGCCAAACAATCCGCAGGACGCTGGGGAGGGAACTGGATTCTGCCAACAGACCCATGGCCATACTGGCTGTACATTGGAGGCGATTACATGATCCGTGTCGTTTTAGAGACGGCGAACCAGCCTCCAGTCGCTGACGCTGGCCCGGATCAGACCTTGGAGGCGACGGGCCCAGAGGGCGCAGCTGTCACACTGGACGGCTCAGGCTCCTACGATCCCGACGGCGACGCCTTGACCTATAGCTGGTCGTGGGACGGTGGATCGGCTTCGGGTGAGACCGCGATCGTGGCCTTACCGCTGGGAGTGACGACCGTGGCCCTCGCCGTCGACGACGGGAACGGGGGAGCCGACACGGACACCGTTGAAGTCGCCGTCCAAGACACTACGCCGCCTGAGATAACCGCGTCAGTCAGCCCAGATACCGTTTGGCCCCCCAACCACAATTACGTTGACGTGGAAGCCATCGTTACGACGAGCGACGTCTCCGGCACCTCCGTTACAGTCACCTTGGTCTCCGTCGCCAGCAGCGAACCCGAAGACGCTGTGGGAATGGGTGACGGAAACACCGTCGACGACATAATCGTTATAGACGATTTCCACTTCAAGCTGAGGGCGGAGAGGGACGGTGCCGGCGTCGGCCGCACGTACACTATAACCTACGCCGCGACGGACGCCTCCGGAAACGGCGCGACCATACAGGTAACAGTCACCGTCCCACGTGACAACAGAAAATCAACATAATCTCACCCTCTAAAGCGGAAGCTTGCATGATATTGGGTGCAGATTGAGTTACATGAGAAGGTACAAGGGATTTATCGGCTTCGTGTTCTTGTCTCGCAGTACTCTGTCAGGGTTCGATTGTTTTCCTGAGGTTTTCAGTGAGTATCTTCACGGCGTCTTCTTGGGGTAAGCCGATGTGTCGCAGTGCCTCCCGTTGGAGCACCAGCTGTTCGAGCACCCCGGTGATGTATATCTGGGTGATCTGGGCGAGGTGGCTGGGGGATAGGTCGTCTCTAATGGTGCCGTCCCTCTGGCCCAGCTCCACGCTGTCTATCCAGATCTGCATGTACTTCATCAGCTCGTGGAAGTACCGTAGCCGCGCCGTCTCGCTCGTAGCCGGGAGGCCCTCCAGCTCCTCCGCCGTCATACTGTCGTATGCCTCCTCCACTGGGTGCTCAGCCTGGTTGTTTTTCTCCATGAATCGTCTCACTATCTCGTAGTTTATCCTATTCCTGGTGACGCCTTGGAAGACGAACGTGGACAGCTTCATCACCCTGTCCAGGCCCGTGGCCTCGATCTCTAGGGCCTGCGGAAGCAGCTGGAGCATCTGCCGGTAGTTCTCGACGCCCACCTCCAGGTACAGGGCCTCCTTGGTGTCGAAGTAGTTGTAGAGGGTGGCTCGGCTGAGGAGGGCCTTGTCCGCGATCTCGTCCATGTTGACGTCGTCGTAGGGCTGTGTGGAGAACGCCTCCCGGGCCGCCTGGACTATGATCTTCCGCATCCTCTCCCTTTTCCGCTGGCGCCTGGACATGGGTTTATGATGGCTCCCCCGATATTTAAATGTACTCTATGTCAAATTTTTAGACCCAATGTAGATATATTTATATATAACGTCCATTATTTAGACGCTGTGTCTAATATGAGTGGAAAAGCACTGGTCGGGTACATGAGCCAGACCGGAAACACGAAGAAGGTGGCGGAAGCCATCTACCAAACCATACCAGGCGACAAGACGATCGCCGACATAAACAATGTAGAGAGCCTGGAAGACTACGACGTCGCCTTCCTGGGGTTCCCCATGATACAGATGGGGCCGCCCGCCAGGGCGGTGAGCTTCCTCAGGGAAAAGGCCGTGGGAAAGAGGGTCGCCCTCTTCGTCACCCACGGGGCCGGTCTGGGGCTGCCGCCTTTCCAGGGATGGCTTCAGAAGTTCAGGGACGCCGCGGAGGGCGCCGAGCTCCTGGGGCTGTTCAGCTGCCAGGGAGAGGTGAGCCAGAAGGTCAGGGCAGTCATGGCGGCCAGCGACGACCCACAGCTCCAGATGTTCGCCAGGATGGCGGGTCTAGCCGACGGCCAGCCCGACGAAGCGAGCCTTGAAAAAGCGAGGGCGTTCGCCCGAGAAGTCACGGAGGGCCTGTGAAATGATCCTGGATAAAATAGACGTTAGCCTTACATCAAACCGGGTTCTGGCCACCGGAGCCCTCTACGCGGTCATCTTCGCCTTCGGGTTCATGCTGGCGCGCTCCGGGAGCCCGTACAGCACGGTGCTCCTGACCGTCCACAAGCTGGCCTCAGTCGCCGCCTTCATACTCCTCTACAAGACCTTCTCATACGTGAACCAATCGCAGGGGTTGAGCGCGCTGGCTCTTACAGTAGGAGTGTTGACCGGCCTGGTGTTCATCGGCACCGTCGCAACAGGCGGCCTCATCAGCATCGGCGGACAGATCCCGGAAACGGTTTACGTGGCTCACCGGGTGATGCCCGTGCTGAGCGTAGTCCTCACCGCGGCCTCCCTCTACCTATTAAACAACAGCGGTTAAAAGCTTCGAGTGGATTTCCAAGGTGACGAAATGAAGTACAGGAGCATCGTGGTTACCCAGAGGGGAGGCTCAGCTGAGGCTATCAAGGTCAAGGAGAACGAGCTGCGCCCCCCGGTGGGCAGGGAGACCAGGGTGAAGATCCACGCCACGCCCGTCTGCCGGGACGACGTCGCGAAGAGGGTGGGGAACCGCCCCTTCCTTCCAGAGATACCTTTCGTCCCCGGCTACTCCATGCTGGGCGTCGTCGACTCGGTGGGCGAGGACGCCGCCATGGTCGCCGTGGGCGACAGGGTGGCCGCCTTGACCACCTACGGCGGCTACGCCGAGTACATCTACGTCGACGATGACCGGCTGGTACGCGTCCCTTCGTCCCTCGACGCCGGGGAAGCCGTGACGCTAATACTGAACTACATGGTCGCCTACTAGGCGCTGCATCGAACCGTCAGCGCTAAGCCCGGCGAAAAGGCGCTCATCATCGGCGCGAGCGGCGGCGTCGGGACCGCTTTCCTGCAGCTCGGCAGGCTCGCCGGCCTCGTTATGTACGGGACTGCCTCCAGCCACAAGCACGGCGTCCTTGCTGAACACGGGGCGACGCCCATCGACTACAAGAGGCAGGACTTCGTCGACGTGCTGAGGGAGGCCGAGCCAGAAGGCGTCGACTACGTCTTCAACGGGATGGGCAGGGAGTACATTGGACGCGGGTTGGCGGTGCTGCGGCGCGGCGGGACGTTAGTCCAGTACGGTGCGCCCCAGAGCATGCGTAGCCTCCTACGGCTCCTAGCCGATTTAGCCTTGAACAAGGTGCTGCCGAGGGGAAAGACGTTGAAGCTGTACGGGACCCACCGCGTGGACATCGAGACATGCAAGGAAGACTGGGAGACGCTCTTCAAGCTGCTGGAGGAGGGCAAGATCAGGCCCGTGATCTCCGCGGAGCTCCCCCTGATGGAGGCGGCGAAGGCAAACGAGCTCTTAGAGAGCGGCAGGGTCGCCGGGAACATAGTCCTGCTTGCGCCGGAGCTGCTGGAGCCGGAACCAGAAAAACGTGGAGTCCACCAGAGGTCCTCCCAGAAAAACGTTTTAAACAACCGCTCGAACCCGACCATGAAGGCTCATGTCGGCGAAGGCTGAGGTCCTGAGAGAGGCGTATGAGTTCGCCTTCTCGGCCCTGGAGCGCACCCTCGAGGGAACAGACGAAGGAGAGTACACATACAGGATCACCCCGGCAAGCAACAGCATCCAGGCGATACTCCACCACCTGAGCAGGTTGACGAACCACAACATACCCAGCATAATAAGAGGAGAGACCTACCACACCCCGGGAGACAAGCCGGTCGAACCAGACGAGCCAAGTCAAAGCTTGGAGAAGCTGCTGAACGAAATCAGGAAGGGCAGGAATGTGATCCTGGAGGGCCTCGCCGGGCTGTCCGAGGAAGACCTCGAGGAGATGGTCCCCCTCATGGCCGGCCCCCACCCACGCAAGACCGGTCTATACGCCTATCTCGGGGAGCTGTTCCACCACAGGGGCCAGATCGCCTTCATCAGGGGAACTATAAAACGCCTAAGGGAGCGTGACCCGGGCTTCCTGAAATAATTCATGACGTGAACATTAAATCCAAGCTGGATGTGTCTGGCGAGGAAAAACAATAAAAAAAAGGGATGCTACGCCCATGGGTCGTAGTCTAGGTACAGCTCGAAGGCGAATAATTCGAAGTTCAGCTCTCCCTGCCCCTTGAGCCCCTCATAGTACCCTGTCCCGCTACTTATCGAGAGGCGGCCTGCCCAGAACGTGTTGGTGTCGGCTTCCCAGTTGTTGCCGATCTTGTACGTGATGGTGCCGGGTTTGCCGTCGACCTCGCTGTAGAAAACCCCGTACCCATGTAAGGCCGAGAAGTCGTTGCCGCTGCCGGCCTTCGTCACCCCGGTGACGAACTGGAGCGCGTACCCGAGGTGGTTCATCTCGTCGTCGAGCCAGAAGAACTTGTAGCATACGTCTACCTTGATGAAGCCGTTTGGCAGCTCCTCGCTGTGGTCGTACTGCACGAAGTCTCCGAAGTCAGGGACAGTGTAGACGCGGACGTGGACATTCCTCCTAGCTTGGACCGTCGGCGCGAGTAGGCAAAGCGCAAGTAGTATGGCCGAGACGAGCCTGGTTCTATTCAAAATCCTCATTTTCTCTTCTCCTCATTGGTACTTGTATAGCTCCCCGCGGAGCTTGGGGCACGTCCATCTGCAGATGCGTGCCTATGGTGGCTGCCCCCTTTCATCCGAGCCACCCTGCCCAGATTAATGCTCTCTAGGAGCAACCCTAATGGAGAAAGACTGATGTTAACACCGTAACATCGATCTGAACCCAATGAATAAAATGTTCATCCACCGGAAAACATGGTTACGTGTGTGTTGCTGGAGGCACAAGACTTGGAAACACGCGACGATGCCTCCAGCTTTCACCACGAAAAAAGTTAGGTTCTCCTCTTCAGCAACATGAGGGCGGCTGACAGTCCAACCACCAGCGACGCCGCCGGGAACCCTGGGATGCCGCCCGGCTCCTCCGGCGGCGCCTCCACTGTGAAGCTGCCTGAGAGTTCGCCCACGGAAACCGTGTGCGTGCCCTCGTCCCCGGAGACGCCTGTGAACTCCACGGTCTCCCTCGCCCCGCCTTCAAGCGTCACCGTCTCCTCGCCTACCTTAGAGCCGTCCACAAGTAACTCGACCGTGTGGCTCCCCGGCTCCTCGCCGACGTTGTCCACGGTCACTGACACCGTCACCGTTCCCCCGGTCTCGACCGTCGTGGGGGAGACGGTTAGGTTTGACTGCGTGAACTCGGCTGGCGCCGGCGGAGACTCCATGGTTATCTTGATCAGGTACCCGTTCCCACCTGCCCCGAAGGACCATGTGAACCCTGCTAGGATGTACCCGCCGTCCGATGTAGCGTGCACCTGGTACATCCTGTCCCGTGAGCTGCCGCCGTAGATGGTCTCTTCGACCATGTCGCCGGCGGCGGACACCGAGAAGAGCCAGACGTCTGACTCGCCGGTCCCCGTCGAAGACGTGTACCCTGTCACGAGGTAGCCTTCGCCGTTGAACAGCTCTATGGACTCGGCGTAGTCGTCGGATGATCCTCCATATGTCTTCTCCCACACGAGGGTGCCCTCCGGATCAACCTTGACGACGTACCCGTCGACCAGGGAGTCTCCGAACGACTCTGAGTTACCTGCCACGATGAACCCGTCCCCTGTTTCCTTGACTGATCTTCCGTTGTCGTTCGCTGATCCTCCGTATGTCCTGTTCCAGGAGACGGAGCCGTCTGCATCCATTTTTATGAGCCAGACATCGTTCCACCCCGCTCCATAGGACGAGGTTTCGCCGACCACCATGAAACCGCCGTCAGCTGTGGAGATGATCTCTCTCCCCACGTCGTTCATGGACCCACCGAATGTTTTATTCCACAGAACGTCTCCGTCGCCGTTCATCTTCAAGACCCAGACGTCGCCGATCCCGGAGCCGTATGAAGCGGTGCTCCCCGTCAACAGGTACTCCCCGCCATCCAGGGCGATCAACGAGTAAGCCACGTCGTTTTTCGCTCCTCCTAGAACCTTCTCCCAGACAAGCTCTCCCAGTTCATCGGTTCTCATCACCCATAGATCGGATAACCCTGCCCCGTACGACTTGGTGCCACCCGCCACAACGTACCCGCCGTCGCCTGTCTGCACCACGTCGAAGGCGTCATCGTCTTTCGTGTCACCGTAAACCTTAGACCACTCAGGTTCACCTAAAGAGTCCGTCTTAACCATGTATAGGTCATGGTCGTCGCGCGTCCATGGCTCGACGTAGCCTACGACTATGAAGCCGCCGTCGACGGTCTCCTGGATCGCCTTGAAGTGCTCGGTGTCGTCGCCCCCGATGTCCTTGCTCCACTCCTCGTATCCCTGCCCAAAAGCCCAGCACGTTGGGGTCAACAGGAGCAGCGTCAGTAACGACAGCCTCCATAGACACTTGTCTCGCTTTAATTCACGTCTCTTACTCATTCCTTCAACTCCATTTTTATTATCATTTCTGTGGCTCCTCCTAGGGGCTCAGGCGGCACTATCTCGTCCCTCGAGGACCCCCTCAAGCTCCTGCCTCGTCACGTCGATCCTCAGCGTACCCTCAGTCCCCTTGATCTCCAGCACCTTGTCGTCGACCATGCTTATCTCCTGGAGTTCCCCGAAGACGCCTTCGAAGAGCACGCGGTCGTGAGCCTCGTTGGAGATGGATACGTTCTTGACATACCGTTTGGAGCTTATCTCCGCGGTGAACCCCCGATCCACGTCCAATTCCCCGGTGTATGTGCGCCTTAACCTCTACCGGGGTGGACGCCCTAGAAAAGAGCTGTTTAGGAGCGGCCCTAATGTAAAAAGACTGATATTAACTTCGAAACATCAAGTTAATGATGTCGGGAACAGAGAGGCTGTACGACCTAATGTTCGAGGTCTCCAACGAGCACCGCCACAGCATAATGCTCCTGCTGAGGGAGGAGGCGATGCGGGTTACCTCCGTCTCCAAGATGCTGGACCTCACCACCCCTGAGGTCAGCAGACACGTCTCCCGGCTCAGCGACATGGGTTTGATCTCCAAGGACGTCGAGGGGTTCTACCACCTCACGCCCTTCGGCTCCATGGTCCTGACGCTGCTCCAGGAGTTCGAGTTCGCGTCCCGATACACCGAGTACTTCGCATCCCACACCCACGAGGGGCTCCCTGCGGAGTACATCAAGAGGATCGGAGAACTCTCTGGGAGCAGGCTCGTAGACAACATCCCCGGGTTCTTCCGCCAGATCGAGCGCGTAATCACGGAGGCGGAGGAGTACGTCTGGCTGCTCGTGGACCAGTTCCCTTTGAACCACCTGTCTCTCATCGTAGAGGCCATCGAGAGGGGCGTACGGTTCAGGATCGTGGAGCCCAGGAACAGGGTGATCACCCCCGATCTCGACGCTATGGCGCCCGAGGAGAGCCGGGCCTTCACCCGCACCAAGATAACCCCCCTGGTCGAGCAGAGGATGCTGGACGAAGTCAACGTCTACCTTTACGTCTCGGATGGGATCTGTGTGACGGCGTTCCCCACGCAGAGAGGCGAGAACGAGTACAAGGGGTTCACTTCATCGGACGAGGCTTCGCATAGATGGTGCAGGGAACTGTTCCTGCACCACTGGGACAGGGCCGCGCAGAGGACGCCTGCCCCGGTCGTCGAGGTGAAACGAGGGCAAGCCGTCAAGGTCGAGGGGGCCTCAAGCCGGACCGTGTTGGTTGGACGGGAGAGGCCGGAGATTGACGCTCAGGCACTCCAGGACGCGGTGGACAGCTTCGAGGAGGTCGTCCTGAAAGGCAGGTTCAACTTGGGGACCTCGACGATAATCATAAAGAGAAGCCTCGTTCTCCGAGGCGAAGGAAGGACAGACGGTATCCCGGACACGAAGATCTACAAGGAAGGCTGGACCTTCCCCTTCATAAACCAACAGTACCTGTTCCACGTGCGCGGAGACGGCATCGACGTCACGGTAGAGAACATCCACATAGAGAACTTCAACGGCACATGCATAAACCTGCGCAACGGAAACAGCGTGGCGCTCCGTGGAAACAGGATCACACTGGAGTCGGGGTTGGGAAGAGGCTTGAGCTTCGGCCCCTGGGGGGACCACGTCGTCGGAATCACGGCGGGCGGAGAGTCCATGTACCAGGGCAGCTTCCCCGGAGGCGTAGTCATCGAAGACAACTACCTCGACTTCGCCCTCTCGTATCCCCGAGGAGGCTTCA